>NZ_CP099959.1:1586535-1903842 GCF_040409815.1 Polynucleobacter sp. UK-FUSCHL-C3 | reverse complement strand
GGATAACTTGTGGATAACTTGTGCAAAAGAGATCAAACCCATTAAAAAACAAAGATTTATTAGAAATTAAAGAGAAAAAACACAAAAATTAGGCAAAACCCTTGTATTAAGTTGACGCTAATGGAACAAATGGAGAGAATAGAGGGTTTTCTTAGGATTAAACATGAAAAGAACATATCAACCCTCAGTAACCCGCCGTAAAAGAACCCACGGATTTCGCGTCAGAATGAAAACGAAGGGCGGTCGCGCCGTATTGAACGCCCGACGATCAAAAGGACGCAAACGCCTAGCCGTTTAATGCGTTGAGATCCAACAGAATTTCAGAGCTTTTGAGAGCCAGACCAAGTGCGAATGCGTGCTGGGCTGTTTACATTGAAGCGTTGACGCAAGGGGGCCGACCACAGCTTGGCTTGGCCATTCCAAAGAAATTAGCAAAGCGAGCGGTTGACCGAAATAAACTAAAACGCCTAAGCAGAGAGTTGGCGCGCAAACGCATCTTCGGTTCAAATTCGGATTGCGTTATTAAGCTGCGTCAGTCGGTTGGAAAAAAAACCCAAGGCAGGCTTCGTAAACAAGAACAAACAACGCTAAGAGCTAAATTAATGGAGCTTGCCAATGCGGCTGGTTAATAAATTGCTAAGTTCTTTGGTGCGGGCCTACCAGCTTACCCTTTCACCTTTTTTTGGGTCCCAATGTAAGTTTGTGCCAAGCTGCTCTGAATATGCGTGTGAGTGTTTAAAAATACACAACCCAACCAAAAGCCTAGTTAAAATCAGTTGGCGCATTTTGCGTTGCAATCCCTGGTCATCTGGCGGCTATGATCCCGTTGTCAAAGAACCCACCCAACAATCATTCACCAAGATAAGCAATTAAAAATGGATATCAAGCGAACACTACTTTGGGCTGTATTAACCATTTCGGGCTTGATGCTCTATAACAATTGGCTTATATATGATGGTCAACAGGCGCTTTTTGGCCCAACACCCCTAACCCCAAACGTTTCTAAGTCACCAGAGCAAAAAGAGGTACCCTCGGGCACACCCACCATCGCAAGCTCAGCAAGCGTGCCCGCACCATCGACGCCAAGCGTCACCGATTTGCCAAAACAGTCGACAACACAAAAGCCACCGCAAGGACCATCACTAAGCGTCGTAGGCTTAACGACCGGAGAGAAACACAGCATTAAAAATGAAGTGCTGGAATTAGAAATCAGCGCTACGGGCGCCAGCGTAATCAGCGCAAAACTACTAAACCAATTGGGGGCGGACCAAAAACCAATAAGCCTTTTGCAAATCACAGGGCAAAACCAATATTTTGCGCGCTCTGGATTAATATCGGTTGTTAGTAGTGATCTGCCAAATCACACCGTCACCTTTGCGCTAAGTAAAAGCGGACGTGCTGAAAATAAAAGCTTTGCAAGCTTTGTTAGTGAAAAGGGCGGAATCCGACTTGAAAAAACATACCTCCTGAGTGATGGTAGCTATGTTGTAGAGGTAGAGCATCGAATTACGCAAATAAGTAATCAAGCAGGCACCAACCAGCTGGTGCTCTACACCGAGCTAGTTCGGGATGGTACCGCTGTTAGTGACAGCGAGTTTTATAGCACCTTTACAGGACCCGCTCTATATACCGATAAAGAAAAGTTCACAAAGATAGATTTTTCAGATATCGAAAAAAATAAAGTAAACATCCCAAAACAAATCCCCGCAGGCGAGCCCGGATGGATTGCGATGGTCCAGCATTATTTTGCAAGCGCGTGGTTGCCAAGTGACAAAGCAGTGCGAGATGTCTATGTGGGAAAGGTCGAACAGAATCTATTTCGCATTGGCCTACAAACCCCGATCAACCCTCTCGCTGTCGGCGCAAGCCATGTTGAAAAGACTCGTTTATTTATTGGGCCTCAAGAAGAGACTCTATTAGAAAAGATTGCTCCAGGCTTTGATTTAATTAAGGACTATGGTTATTTAACAGTAATTGCAAAACCAATTTTTTGGCTACTTGAACAAATTCATTCCTATGTTGCCAACTGGGGTTGGGCGATTGTTATTCTTACACTGCTTATCAAGTTAATATTTTTCCCATTGTCCGCTGCAAGCTATAAATCCATGGCACGTATGAAGGAGGTACAGCCACGACTCCTAAACCTGCGCGAACAATTCAAGGGTGATCCACAAAAGCTTAACCGCGCCATGATGGATCTCTATAAACAAGAAAAAATTAATCCACTGGGCGGATGCCTGCCAGTTGTGGTTCAGATCCCCGTCTTCATTGCTTTGTATTGGGTACTTTTATCATCAGTGGAAATGCGCAATGCCCCTTGGATTCTGTGGATCAAAGATCTGTCTGTGCCCGATCCTTACTATATTTTGCCTGTCATTATGGCGGTGTCGATGTTTGTGCAAACCAAATTAAATCCAACACCACCAGACCCACTTCAAGCCAAGATCATGATGTGGATGCCAATTGTTTTCTCGGTCATGTTCTTTTTCTTCCCAGCCGGCCTTGTGCTTTACTGGGTTGTTAATAATATTCTGTCGATTGCTCAGCAGTGGCAAATTAACCAAATGTCTGCAAAGCGAAGTGCGAATAAATAGTTGGCTCCGATGGGGACCGCATGAGAAAACATCCCATCGCAGCCATTGCAACGCCGCCAGGCTCTGGAGGCGTTAGCATAATTCGGGTGTCGGGGCAGCAGCTTGTTGGTTTAGCAGAGGCCTTATTGGCTAAGCCCCCGACAACACGCTACGCCCATCATTTTTTCTTAAATGATGCACAGGGAAATCGCCTCGATGAAGCTCTGTTGATTTTCTTTAAGGGACCGGCCTCATTTACTGGAGAAGACGTTATTGAGCTCCATTGCCATGGTGGCGCACACTTGTCGCAGGCAATATTGAACAGGGTGCTCGAACTGGGTAATGATTGGGGTATTGAACAGGCCGAGGCCGGAGAGTTTTCCCTAAGGGCATATCTGAACGGCAAGATTGACCTAGTGCAAGCCGAGGCCATTGCAGATCTTATTAATGCTCAAAGTGATGCGGCCATAAAAGGCGCTGCACGCTCCCTGCGGGGACAGTTTTCTGATAGCGTTAATCAGCTTATCGAAGAAATCACACAGCTGCGCATTTTGGTTGAGTCGACGCTCGACTTTCCGGAGGAAGAAATTGAGTTTTTAGAAAGCTCAAAAGCGAATGAGAGGCTAGCAAGCATTCTAAAAAAATTACAAGATCTTGTAGAAAAAACTCAACAAGGAAAAATCTTACGCGATGGGATTCGTCTTGCTCTCGTGGGGCCGCCCAATGTTGGTAAAAGCTCATTATTAAATTGCCTTTTAGGCGAAGAGCGCGCAATTGTGACGCCTGTGGCAGGCACCACCCGAGACCGGATTGAGGAGAGCATTACATTGCAGGGAGTTCCAGTTCACTTGGTCGATACCGCGGGCCTCAGGGCATCGGCAGATGTGGTTGAGCAAATTGGCATTGCAAGAACTTGGGATGCGATTGAAGACGCGGATACGATTATATTTATGCGCGACCTCTCAACAACGCAGAGTGGAGAAGATAGCGGGCTTGAAGAAAAAGTAAAAGCACATGCTAATAAAAAAGCCCACATCATTGAGGTATTTAACAAATTAGATTTAGTCGATTCGCAAAAGCGCCAACTAGGCATATCCACATCTGAAAAGAGCACCATTCATATTTCAGCAAAAACAGGCGATGGCATAGATGCTTTGAAAGAGCGAATTTTGAGTTTAGCGGGCTGGCAAGCGAACTTAGCGGCCGGTATATTTACGGCGCGTGACCGACATTTGAGTGCAATAGCTGAGGCCAAAGAATCTTTGTTAAAGGCCCAAGCCCACGGTTTAAACGGCAACCATTCGCTTGATTTGTTTGCAGAAGAGTTGCGTCTTTCACAGGATGCGCTCGGTCAAATTACAGGCAAGTTGCTGCCCGATGAGCTGCTCGGAAAAATTTTTAGTGAGTTTTGTATTGGCAAATAAGCAACCGAAATAATGTTACAAAAATGTTAAAATTGATATAAATAGATTAACAATAAAAAATATAAGCGTTAATAATTAAGGATTTACATTTGAGGGTCTTATGAACAAACCAGCCATACCAAGCGCAGTACAAATTGGCGCGCCGAGTTATGTTAAAAATCAAAAATTAATTCAGTGGGTTCAAGAAATCGCTACGCTCACTGAGCCCGAGCAAGTTCATTGGTGCGATGGCTCGATTACTGAATATGACTCGCTGTGTGAGTTGCTTGTGAAAGCGGGAAGCCTAAAAAAATTAAATCCAGCAAAACGCAAAAATTCTTATTTAGCCATATCTGATCCAATGGATGTTGCGCGAGTAGAAGACCGCACATTTATTTGCTCGCAAAACAAAGATGATGCGGGCCCCACGAACAATTGGGTAGACCCAAAAGAAATGCGCACAACATTAAACCCCCTATTTCAGGGATGCATGCGCGGCCGCACGATGTATGTTGTACCATTTTCAATGGGCCCACTAGGCTCGCCAATTGCGCACATCGGCGTTGAGTTGTCGGATAGCCCATACGTGGCAATTAATATGCGCATCATGACCCGAATGGGTAAGGGCGTAATAGAGCTATTAGGCGAGCACGGCGAGTTTGTTCACTGTGTGCACTCGGTTGGCAAACCTTTGGCTCATGGCGAAAAGGATGTTGTGTGGCCAAACAATCCCAGCAAGTACATCGTGCACTACCCAGAGACCCGAGAGATTTGGTCCTTTGGTTCTGGCTACGGCGGTAATGCGCTTCTTGGTAAAAAATGCTTTGCTCTGCGAATTGCTTCTACCATGGGGCGTGAACAGGGTTGGTTGGCGGAGCACATGCTTATCCTGGGAGTTACCTCACCAGCCGGTAAAAAATATCATGTGGCCGCGGCCTTCCCATCCGCATGCGGTAAAACTAACTTTTCGATGATGATCCCCCCCAAGGGGTTTGAGGGCTGGAAAGTCACCACGGTCGGTGATGACATTGCTTGGATTAAGCCACGCAAAGATCCTGTTACAGGGCAAACACGGCTGTATGCGATCAACCCAGAGTCTGGATATTTTGGTGTGGCTCCAGGTACCAATCGTGCCACCAATGCCAACTGTGTCGACTCTTTAAATCAAGACGTTATCTTTACGAATGTAGCCCTGACTGATGATGGTGATGTCTGGTGGGAGGGTCTGACGGAGACCCCACCAAGTCACTTGATTGATTGGCAAGGCAAGGACTGGACCCCTGCAGACGGCAAGGCGGGCCGCTTGGCCGCACACCCGAATGCGCGCTTTACGATGGCCGCAACTAACAATCCAGCGGTTGATCCTAATTGGGACAATCCGGAAGGCGTGCCGCTTGACGCCTTTATTTTTGGTGGCCGACGCTCGACCACCGTGCCATTGGTCACCGAGGCGCGCAATTGGGTGGAGGGCGTTTATATGGCTGCAACCATGGGTTCAGAAACCACGGCTGCAATTACGGGTAAGGTTGGAGTGGTTCGGCGCGATCCGTTCGCCATGATCGCATTTGCGGGATATAACATGAGCGACTATTTCCAACATTGGTTGAATATCGGCAAGAAGTTAGAGTCAGAGGGTGCGAATTTACCCAAAATTTATTTGGTGAACTGGTTCCGTAAAGACGAGAACGGTAAATTTATTTGGCCAGGCTTTGGCGAGAACATGCGGGTCTTGTCATGGATTTTGGGGCGAGCAGAAAATACTGCAGGGGCACAAGAGACACCGGTAGGACACTCGCCGGGCCACGCCGACCTAAACTGGAATGGCCTAAGTCTATCTGCGGAGCAGTTTAATAAATCAATTGCGGTACAAGCCGACGATTGGAAGGCAGAGCTTGATTTGCATCAAGAGCTTTTTGATAAGCTGGCGCACCGTCTACCAAAAGAGCTAATTGAAACTCGGGCTAAATTCCAGCGGCGCTTTGGATCTTAAGCCTCTTTGCCTAAAGACCATGTTGATGTTTTGATCGTGGGCGCCGGCATTGCTGGCGCCGCATTGGCCAAACAGTATTGTCAGCTAGGCTTAGAAGTTTGCATCATCGATGCACAAAATGGTCCCGGAAAAGTCACTTCGGCACATGCGGGTGCGATTACTCACCCCGCTATTGGCCGCACTGCGAGCAAATTACACACGATCTCACTAGGGGCCTATCGGCTGGTAGCGGATGATTGGCAAGATCGCTGGGAGACGCGCGGCGTTTTTTTGCAAAGCAAAGCAAACACACCATTTGATCAAGTGGCACTCGCAGATAAATTACAGCGTTTAGGTATCGGCCCAGATGTGGGTGAATTACTTTCATTGGGTGAGGCGCAAGAGCGGTTTGGAATTCATCGACCAGGCGTATGGTTTCCAGAGGCCGGCTCGATGAACCTGGGGCAGCTATGTGAAGACCTTGTGCAGCAGAGTACCGCCATTTGCACGATCTGGTCAAAGACTGTAGCTCGTATTGAAAAAGAAAATGGTATTTGGATCGCACGGGATCAAGAGGGAAACCCATTGCAACGGGCGCGAACTCTAATATTAGCAAACGCCTTCGGAGTGCAAACCTTGGCCAAGCAATTTGATATCGATCTTTTTTTAAAACCGGTACGCGGCCAGCTGACTATTTTTGCCTTGGCAAAAGATTCTGAGCTGGTGCACCAACTACCAAAAAGTATTGTGTCAGGGGAGGGATACTGCTTGCCACCGCGCTATGACAAAAAGCATCAGCGCTATCACTGGTTGGTGGGCTCGACTTACGACGAACACGATGG
Organism: Polynucleobacter sp. UK-FUSCHL-C3; assembly: GCF_040409815.1. Lineage (NCBI taxonomy): Bacteria > Pseudomonadati > Pseudomonadota > Betaproteobacteria > Burkholderiales > Burkholderiaceae > Polynucleobacter > Polynucleobacter sp. UK-FUSCHL-C3. Next base: position 1,897,055 of record NZ_CP099959.1, on the reverse strand, counting down.
TGGCTTAGATCCCAGAGAGATCAGCGACCAATTCAACCTTGAGTTAGCAAGGGGGCTGGCTCCCGCTGAGTCAGACTTAGAAGAACTTCGGCCAATCGACCGATTTGTAGGTCTACGATGCGTTACCAAAGACCGACTACCGCTTATAGGTGCTCTGCCCCAGTTAGAGAATGTTTATGTGGTGAGTGCGCTGGGATCAAGGGGTCTACTATGGGCCACTCTGGCCTCCTACGTAATACCAGCGCTATCTCATTCTTCCGCTTTTGCCTTAGACCGACTAGCCCGTTTGGGTTTGGGGTCGGACTTGCTCTCGTCTTTGTCGCCAACACGTTTTTTTGCGGGCGCCTTAGCTTCAAACTCAAAACCAATTTTTCCTCCAGCGTCCAAAGCAAGATAAGCCTTAAAGCCGCGCCCCGTCCGGTTAGACTTAAAGTTGGTTAATAGATCAGTTTTACCCTCTATCAACAGCTTTTTAACTTGCTCCGCAGAAATTTCTTGTTGAAGAACTACTTTGCCCGTTTTAAAGTCACATGTTTTGGTTGGACCAGTATTGTGTTCGCACACATAGCGCATACCATCCTCATAAATTGCCCCGGAGCATTTAGGGCATGCACCAAGCGCCTCCCTGCCTGTGAAGTCGATGACTTCAGTATCGTTATCTTGGCTGTTCCCAAAATCAAACTCAAGCTTAAAGCCCGCATTGGGATAGTCGGCATCGTCCTTGGGTATTTCAGAGAGTTTAATAATTGCAGCAAAAGGACGTCCCATCTTGCTACGAAACCCTTGAAGGGGGCCAATGGTTTTATCTTTGAGAAGCGTTTCTGCTTCGTCGTATTCAAAGGCTCTGCCACCAGGCGTTTTGCTAATCGTGAATCCACATGACTCGCAAGCAAAGCGCCGATAGTTTTCTTTAACAGCTTTACCGCAATGCGGGCAAGGAGTTTTAAGTGTGACGTAGTCACCTGGGATGGTGTCGCTATTAAATTCTTTGGCACGTTTGACGATCCGTTGCGTCATTTGCGCAATTTCTTGCATGAAGGTATTGCGATCTAACTTGCCTTGCTCGATTAGAGAAAGTTTGTGCTCCCAAGTTCCGGTGAGATCAGGCTGAGTAAGCTCAGATACGTCTAAGCCACGCAATAAGGTCATTAACTGAAATGCTTTTGCTGTTGGAATAAGCTCGCGCGCTTCACGCAATATATATTTTTCTGCGAGTAGACCCTCGATAATCGCTGCACGTGTAGCGGGTGTCCCCAGACCTTTTTCTGCCATCGCTTCGCGCATGTCGTCATCATCCACCCACTTACCAGCACTCTCCATTGCAGAGAGAAGTGTCGCCTCGGTATACCGTGCAGGCGGCTTAGTCTTAAGAGCAACAAGTTCAATTGATTCGCTTTGAACCGACTCATTTTTTTGGACGGGGATTAACTCATCATCAGCTTGGCTCGCTTTGCCATAAACACTTAACCACCCAGGCTCCACCAATACGCGCCCCTCGGTTTTAAAGTGATGCCCAGACACCTCTGTGATGCGCGTTGTTACACGATACTCAGCAGCGGGATAAAAGACCGCCAAGAATCTTCGCACGACCAGATCATATAGCTTCTGCTCAGGCTCGCTGAGTGTTTTAGGAGCCTCAAGGGTTGGAATGATCGCAAAGTGATCTGAAATTTTGCTGTTATCAAAAATCCGTTTATTAGGCTTAATCCACGATTTCTTACCATCCCCATTGAGAATAGTGCTTGCAAAGGATTTATATTCGGGTGAATGTTCACCCAGGTTTTCAATGGTCGTATGGACGGTGTCTAAATAATCTTCTGGCAGCGCTTTAGCATCTGTTCTTGGATAGGTTAAAACCTTGTGCCGCTCATACAGGGCTTGGGCAAGGCCTAAGGTATTTTTGGCTGAGAAGCCAAAGCGCGCATTTGCCTCACGTTGTAAGCTGGTGAGGTCAAATAACTGTGGAGCAAGTTGAGTGGCCGGCTTTGACTCTTCGCTGACAGACCCTTTTTTATTTCGACAGGCGGCCACAATGCTTTTGGCAGCAGCCTCACTCCATAATCGATTTTCTCTTGCATCTGGTTCGGCAGGATCTTTTTTAAAATCAGGACTAAACCATCGACCCTCATAGATTCCAGCCGCCGCAATAAACTCACCGCGCACCTCCCAGTAATCCTTGGGAATAAATTTGCGAATTTGTTCTTCACGCTGCACAACAATTGATAGGGTTGGCGTTTGTACGCGCCCGACGGTCGTTAAGAAAAAGCCACCACCCTTACTATTAAAAGCAGTCATTGCTCGCGTGCCATTAATGCCAACTAGCCAGTCGGCCTCAGAGCGGCAGCGTGCTGCATCAGCAAGCGGTTGCAGGTCACTGTCGGAGCGCAGCTTAGAAAAGCCCTCCCGAATCGACGCAGGGGTCATCGACTGAAGCCAAAGACGTTCAACTGCCTGCGGCGCCTTGGCGTGTTGGGCAATTAGGCGAAAGATGAGCTCGCCCTCACGACCCGCGTCACATGCATTAATGAGACGATTGACATCTTTTCGTTTGATCAGTTTTTGTAAGACCTTAAGGCGAGACTCCGTTTTAACAATTGGGCGCAGATCAAAGTGAGGCGGTATTACCGGCAAGTTGGCAAATGACCACTTGCCGCGTTTCACTTCATATTCATCGGGAGCGGCAATTTCAAGAAGATGTCCCACTGCCGATGAAATAAGGAAAGCGTCGCTCTCAAAATACTCATCATGTTTTGTAAAGCCACCCAAGGCTTTTGCAATGTCGTTTGCAACCGAGGGCTTCTCGGCAATGATGAGAGCCTTGGCGTGTTCCCCGCTTACGCTCGCTTTGCTAGTTTTTTTGGTTGTCGCCACTGTTTACCTATTAATAAAGGGTGGACTCCACCCGGTTTGGATCTCGTTTTTGGGTCAAAAGGAAGCCTAATTTAAACGTTTTTTAGAGAAAGCCAGAGCCGCCCCTTTTTTATTATTAGCCCAAAGCCTAAATTAAAGTCAAATAGTAATCAGAAGCATAATCGGTAAGGTGGCATTTTATATATATAAATCAATTACTTATAAAAAATATCAATTTATTCATAACCCCGCTTTTAATGAAAACGGGCACTGGGCAGCTCGCTAAGGACGTCCTCAACCCCGCTAATTAATTTCGCTCCATCTTGAATCAGTCGATGGGAGCCGGCGTAAAGGGGCGAGGAAATGGGGCCGGGAACGACAAAGACCTCTCGGCCTAGGTGTGAACTAAGGTAGGCGGTAATTAAGGACCCCGATCTTTGAGCGGCCTCAATCACAACCGTGCCGAGGGATAGGGCAGCAATAATGCGATTACGTCTTGGAAAATGAAAGCCTTTGGGGCCGATGCCTGGGGGGTATTCTGAAATTAATAGCCCTTCTTTTGCAATCTCTTTTGCTAGGACTTGATGCTCGGATGGGTAGACACGGTCGAGACCGTTGCCACAAACCGCAATCGTTTTGCTCGGGCCATCTAAATCTAATATGCTGCGGTGGGCGGCGCTGTCGATACCGTAGGCAAGACCAGAGACGATGTGATATCCCGCAAGCCCAAGACCGGCCGCAAAATGTTGGGCATATAGCAAGCCGGCCCTGGAGGCCCTTCGGGCGCCGACAATAGCTAACATGGGCTGTCTTAATAGAGCAATATTGCCTATATAGAATAGTTTGCGTGGGGGATCACTCAGATCACAAAGACGCTTCGGATAGTCGGCCGAATCTTGGCTTAGGCAACAGATCGAGGGGAAGTAGTCTTCAGATGAGAGGGTGGTGGGTTTGCTCATGAGATTATTTTTGCTGAGCCCTCGGCCTCTGCCAAGAAGGTCAACCTGATTTGTTTGTAAGATAATCGGAATATGTCTGTCTTATCGATTCTTAATTACCCAGACCAGCGCCTACATACGATTGCAAAACCGGTGGCGTCAGTAGATGCACGTATTCAGCAAATTGTTGCTGATATGGCTGAGACAATGTATGAGGCTTCCGGTATTGGTTTGGCCGCTACGCAAGTTGATATTCATGAGCGCATCATCGTGATCGACACCTCGGAAGAGCGAGATGCTCTGATGGTTTTTATTAACCCCGAACTAATTTGGGCAAGCCCAGAAAAAAAATCGTGGCGTGAGGGTTGCCTTTCGGTGCCGGATTTCTTTGATGAAGTTGAGCGTCCCGAACGAATTAAGATCAAGTCACTTAATCAAGAGGGCCAATTCTTTGAACTCGAGGCTGACGGACTTTTGGCGGTTTGCTTGCAGCATGAGATGGATCATTTGCAAGGTAAGGTTTTTGTCGAATATCTTTCCCCATTAAAGCGGAGTCGCATTTCATTAAAACTCAAGAAGCGAGCAAAAGAATTGATTGGGCTTCGTTAAACGCAGACCATTGCAAATGAAAATCATTTTTGCGGGCACCCCCGATTTTGCAGCTGAGGCATTACGCGCACTAATGAATGCAGGGCACGAAATTGTGGCGGTGCTTACTCAGCCCGATCGACCAGCAGGTCGGGGCATGCACCTCCAAGCAAGCCCTATCAAGCTGCTTGCCCAAGAAAAAAATATTCCAGTTTGGCAGCCTCTCAGCTTGAACATTCATGCGCACGATCCCCAAAAGCAGCAGGATGCAAAAGAAGCGCTTGCGCAGCTGATGCAAATACAGTTTGATGTAATGGTAGTGGTTGCATATGGACTGATTTTGCCTAGCGAGGTTTTACAAGTAGCTGAACGCGATGGGCGCTTTGCCTGCTTTAATATTCATGCCTCTTTACTGCCGCGTTGGCGTGGAGCGGCACCCATTCAGCGAGCCATCGAAGCAGGTGATACCAAAACAGGCGTCGCTATTATGAAGATGGAGGCAGGACTTGATACCGGGCCAGTATTAATTAGTAAAGAGCTTGAGATCAGCCCTGTGGAAACTAGTCAATCTCTGCACGATCGCTTGGCTAAACTGGGTGGCGACTTAATCGTAGAAGCATTAAGCAGAATTGCTTCAGGCGACATTCATCTTTTGCCACAAAGCAAGGAAGGACTTAGTTATGCCAATAAGATTTTGAAGGCAGAGGCTTTAATTGATTGGCATAAAACAGCCCAAGAGATTGATCGCAAGGTGCGCGCCTTTAATCCTTTTCCGGTGGCAAGCACACAACTTGACGGAGAGTTGATTAAGATTTGGAGGGTTCGCTTACCCAAACCCCAGCAGCAAGATGCCTTTGGAGCACAGAAGCTACCTGGATCTATTGTTGGCCAAAGCGCCGAAGGTTTTTGGGTTCAGTGTAAAGATCAGTGTCTTGAGGTACTAGAACTGCAAAAGCCTGGTGGTAAAAAGATACCAGCGCGAACATGGTTTTTAGCAAACACAACAAACCCACTTAAGCAGTTTTTGAGTGAATCCCATAAGATGATTGATTAGGAATATAGATGATGGGCTGTGCGCGCCCTCATCAACAGAGAAAAAAAGGGGATATATGTTTAATCTTATGAAAACCGCAATTTTGATGGCGGCGATCACAGCCCTGTTTATTGTGATTGGTGGAATGTTGGGCGGTCATGAAGGCATGGTCTTGGCTTTGTTGTTTGCTCTAGCTATGAACTTCTTTAGTTATTGGTTCTCAGACAAGATGGTCTTGCGGATGACTAATGCACAAGAGGTAGACCAGAACTCCGCACCGCAGTTTTATGGGCTTGTGAAGGAGTTGGCAGCCAAAGCGGAGCTGCCGATGCCCAAGGTTTACTTAATTAATGAAGACTCACCAAATGCCTTTGCAACGGGGCGCAATCCGGAGCATGCAGCCGTAGCAGCAACCACTGGAATTCTCCGCATCTTATCGAATCGCGAGTTGCGTGGCGTGATGGCCCACGAATTAGCCCACGTGAAGCACCGCGACATTTTAATCTCTACGATTGCAGCAACGATGGCCGGTGCAATCTCTGCGCTTGCCAATATGGCTATGTTGTTTGGTAGCCGAGGCTCGGACGGACGTTCTGGGAATCCAATTGCGGGTATCTTGGTCGCAATTCTTGCGCCAATGGCGGCAGGCTTAATTCAGATGAGTATCTCGCGCGCGCGCGAGTATGAGGCTGATCGGGGGGGCGCAGAGATCGCACAAGATCCTGAAGCCCTTGCCTCGGCGCTTGACAAAATACATCGCTATGCGAGCGGCATACCATTTGATGCGGTTGAGCATCATCCAGAAACGGCGCAAATGATGATCATGAATCCACTGACAGCTTCCGGACTATCGCAGCTTTTTTCAACGCATCCCGCAACGGCAGATCGTGTGGCGCGCTTAATGGAAATGGCGCGAACAGGAAGTTATCCTGGATAAACGGATAAAGGGTGTAGGCGCGGCAACCCACAGTGCCGCGCTTGCCCAGGTACTGCTTGGCTCGGCTAACGCCATCGAGCAAATTATTTATGAGGGGCGCTCATTAAGCCAGGTTCTTGACACCCTCGATCCTAAATTGCGACCAGCGATACAGTCTGTTACCTTTGCGGCCTTACGTTCTTGGGCGCATGCGCAAAAACGCATTCAGAAACTGGTCCCCAAAAAACCCAGCAAAGAAGTTGATCTACTCTTGAGCGTGTCGTGTACTCTTATTCTTGGCCAAGAGCGCGGAGACATGCAAAATCGTTATCCGGCACACACAATAGTGAACGAGGCAGTGAAGGCGGCAGGTAGCTCGCCAAAGACCCAGTTTGCGCAAGGACTGATAAATGCGGTCTTGCGCAAAATAGCTGTTTCAAGCAAAGATGAAGATCTTGTCGGCCAAGGGTTTGGTATTACTTTCCCAAGATGGTGGCTTGAGCAATTACAAGCCGCTTATCCAAAAGAATGGCAGGGCATTTGTATAGAGCAAGGCAAGAGACCCCCTCTAGTGCTTCGGATCAATACTAATAAGATCAGCCTTATCGACTATTACGTTTTATTAGAATCAAAAGAAATTTCATACAGACGCATTGAGCATTTGAGTGGCATAGCACTTGATACTGCGATAGTGATTCAAGAGCCGATTCCGGTATCGCAGATACCCGGATTTGATGAGGGGCTCGTTTCTGTTCAAGATGCGGGAGCCCAGCTAGCGACTCTATTGTTGAACCCACAGGCGGGGGATCATATATTGGATGCGTGTGCGGCGCCTGGTGGCAAGACCGCACATATAGCAGAGCACATGGGTTCAAATCAATATCAATTGCTTGCCTTGGAGATTGATGCCGAGCGCCTTAAAAAGGTTGAGGGCGCTCTTGAGCGGCTTAGTTTGCCAAAGAAATGCATTGCCTTAAAGCAAGGAAGCGCTAGTCGGCAAGACTGGTGGGACGGACAGTTTTTTGACAAAATACTCTGCGATGTACCCTGTTCGGCCTCTGGGATTGTGAGGCGCCATCCGGACATTGTCTTCTTGAGACGCAAAGAGGATATCGCCGCGTTTGTTAAGACCCAACGGGCAATCCTAGAGAACGCTTGGCGTATGCTAAAGCCCGGCGGCTCTCTTTTATATGTGACCTGCTCCGTATTTCCAGAAGAGGGAGAAGAGCAAATAGCGTGGTTTTTATCTCAGCACCCGAATGCTTTACGATTAGAGTCCCCCGGGCAATTACTGTCCGACCAAGACCATGATGGATTCTTCTTCGGCTTGCTAAGCAAGAACAAGGAATAAAGTAATAAGGAATGATGGGTTTACTACGCAAAATTAGCTTAAGCCTCATTTTTGCCCTTGCTATCTGTATGGGTTCGCTTGCTCATTCACAGGGTATTGTTGTTAAACAGGCGGAGCTAGAGAAGATCGATGCGGGTTGGTTGCTTAATGCAAATTTTTCGATCGCACTGCCGGCGGGACTTGAGAACGCCCTAAAAAAAGGGGTGACCTTACATTTTGTGACCGAGTTTCAGCTTACGCATGGACGTTGGTACTGGTTTGATGAGAAGGCCGTGAAAGTAGAGCGCCAAATCCGTTTATCGCATCAACCGCTCATCAATCAATATCGCATCACGGTCGGTGACTTTACATTTAGTGCAGCAAGCCTAGCCGAAGCGTTGCGAGCAACTGGAACGGTAGGCGGGTGGAGCGTCATTGAGACTGCCGCAATTAGTCCCACCAAACAATATGAGGCAGCAGTGCGTCTCACCTTGGACTTGGGCAAACTTCCCAAACCTTTTCAGGTCGATGCCCTCAATAGCAAAGACTGGTCACTCTCGGGTGAGTGGCTACGATTCCCATTTAATGCCACGATGGGTAATGTTGTGGGACGGAAATAGTGGATATTCTTGCGACCCTCACCAGCAAAGATCTGATTAAGCGCAGAGCATTGCCAGTGCTGACCGTATTTGCTGGCCTGATTGCCTTGGTGCTTTTACTCCTGCTGTCTACCGCAACCTCAAACACAGAGTTTTTTGATGGTTACTTCATTTGGCTATATGCCGCCAATATTGTTGTCGGAGGCCTGTTATTGCTATCCATTGTCGTATTGGTAGTGGTGATCAGTATCCGTTGGCGGAAGGGGCGCTTTGGTACTCGCTTGATTGCTAAATTAGCCATGATCTTTGCTTTAGTCGGAGTGGTACCCGGAATCATTTTATACAGCGTGTCTTGGCAATTCGTCTCTAAAAGTATCGAGACCTGGTTTGATGTCAAGGTTGAGTCGGCCCTCAACTCAGGTCTGGAGCTAGGTCGAGTCACCTTAAGAATCGCTCAAGAGGAGATATTGTCAGAGGGCAAGTTTATTGCTGAGCAGATTGTGCAGGTTCCCGCGGGCACCACCTCTGAGCAGGTCGGCAGTATGGTCGTCAAAATCCGCAATCAGTTTGGGATACAGGAAGTGAGCCTCTTTAATCTGCAGCGCACATTGATCCTAAGCACTGAGCCTAATCCTAAGGGTTATTTTCCAGCACCTAGTGCAGAAGTAGTGGCTGAGGCATTTAAGAAGAATGGCATTACCTTCTTAGATGAAATTGATATTGAGCAGGGACAGCATGGTTATCGAGTAAGGGCTATTGTGCCAATCACTCGACAAAAGGCTGTGCCCAGCAAGGCAGGGTCTAGTAAAACGGCCGAGGATAAATATTTCTTGCAATTGGTGCGCTTTATTCCGGCGCCACTGGCCAAGAACATCTTTGCCGTCGAGTCCGCTTATAGTGAATATCAGGAGAAGGCTCTGGGTCGGTTAGGTTTGCGCAAGATGTATATTGGCACCCTCACGCTCACCCTCTTTTTTGCCTTATTTGTAGCAGTAACTCTGGCTCTTTTACTGGGTCGGCAGTTGGCGCAGCCTTTACTAATGCTCTTGCGCGGCACTCAGGCTGTGGCCCAAGGGGATCTATCCCCCAAACCAGAGCTTGATACGGGTGACGAACTTGGCATGCTCACCCGCCAATTTAATGTCATGACCAAGCAACTCTCAGATGCACGCACTTCCTTGCAAGAGTCCAAATCTTTTCTTGAAACGGTCTTAGGAAGTCTAACGGCTGGCGTCTGTATTTTTGATAAGCACTTTAATCTCGCATCGAGTAATCCCGGGGCAGCAAAAATTTTGGGGACCGACTTACTGGTGCTTACTGGGAAGCCATTGAGCAGCAGTCCAGCGCTCCAAGAGTTTGAGGCTGCAGTTCGCGAAGGATTTGAAACCCAGAACTTAATAGCCCCTGTTGCAAACGCAGATTATGGCGCTGGGGGGCCGGTATGGCAAAAGCAGGTTCAAATCCACCCCGTGAATGAGTACGAGAACGATTTGGGGTCAACTCTATTTGTACGAGGCACACAGCTCTCATCCGAATTAAAGATGATTGTGTTTGACGATATTAGTGACGTGATCGCTGCTCAGCGCTCAATCGCTTGGAGCGAAGTAGCAAGACGCTTGGCCCACGAGATCAAAAATCCATTAACACCGATCCAGCTCTCTGCTGAGCGCTTACAGCATAAGTTGCAGGACCAATTAAACCCAGAGCAAGCAGAAATGATCGAGCGCAGCACTAATACCATCATTGGGCAAGTTCAGGCCATGAAACAAATGGTCAATGAGTTTAGGGATTTTGCCAAAACTCCTACGCCCAACTTAACTGCGCTGGATCTAAATTCCTTAATAAAAGAGATTATGGGGCTCTATGAAGGAAGCGCTATCAAGACAACTTTTGCCAGCGATTGTCCGCGGGTGATGGGCGATCCAACCCAAATACGCCAAGTTATCCACAACCTTTTACAAAATGCTCAAGATGCAAGCCTAGAAGCAGGGCATGCAGAAGGGGGCGTTGAGATTAAAACGGAGTTGGTGCCCATGGGCGACGTGGAGCAAAGTAAGTTTGCAGTGCGCATGACAATTACGGACAGCGGCCCAGGTTTTCAGGCTAAGATATTGGCAAGAGCATTTGAGCCGTACATCACCACTAAGGTTAAGGGAACCGGGCTTGGTTTGGCGGTAGTGAAAAAAATTATTGATGATCACGGTGCAAAAATTGAGATCAATAATCGTAAACAGGGAGATGCGGTGTTGGGCGCCCAGATATCCATTTTGTTTGTAAATCTTGCGAAAGAGGTTGCATAAGCATGGCTAGTATTTTGGTGGTGGATGACGAGATGGGAATCCGAGAGTTACTCCATGAGATCTTGACCGAGGAGGGGCATACGGTTTATCCCGCCGAGAGCGCCATGCAGGCCCGGGCAGTGCGCGAGCAAATGGAGCCCGATCTTGTCCTCCTGGATATCTGGATGCCCGATACCGACGGAATTACGCTTTTAAAGGAATGGGCCCGCGATAATTTATTAACGATGCCCGTTGTGATGATGTCAGGCCACGCAACAATCGACACAGCGGTTGAGGCAACCCGAATTGGAGCCCTTAATTTCTTAGAGAAACCAATTGCTTTACAAAAGCTCTTAAAGACCGTTAGCAAAGCTCTAGAGAGAGGCTCACTTAAAAAGCCAGATAGCGAGACTCCAATAGCAGAAACAAATTCACTCGAGTTACCAAAAGGCAGTAATTCGGATGAGTATATTGGCGGCATTGCAAAGAGCTACTTTGATTTACCCCTAAGGGAGTCGCGCGACCTCTTTGAGAAAGCCTATTTTGAATTCCAAATGCTAGTAACCGGCGGCAGCATGAAAAAAATCTCAGAGTTCACCGGGCTAGAGAGGACCCACCTCTATCGTAAGCTAAAGGCCCTTGGGATAGACGTCAGTAAATACAAAGGCGAGTGATGCTCTATAATCGCAAGTCTTGGCCTGGTAGCTCAGTCGGTAGAGCAGAGGATTGAAAATCCTTGTGTCGGTGGTTCGATTCCGCCCCGGGCCACCAAGATTCTATAAACCACCTTCGGGTGGTTTTTCCATTATTATTGGCTCGATATCATAAAGCGATTAGTCAAGGAAATATTTATGACAATAAAAAAGACATATTGGGCACTTATATCAACATTGGCTTTTGGGTTTATGCCATTAGCATGGGCTCAACAAAATACTACTTCCTCCCCATTAGAAACGAACAGCTCTGTTGAAAGCTCAGTCAATCCTTCAAAGTTGGTTAGGGTAAACATAGAATTTTCTGCGTTTGCTAATTCAATCGCCCTCGGGGGCACGACGATCTTAGTTGATCAAAATCCTGTGTGTAAGTCTCAGATTGCCTCTGATATATGCTCTTTCCAAATTACTCCAGGTAAACATGAAATTACCCTAAACACTCATACTGATACAGGAACTTTTACAGAGAAATATGATTTTGAGTTAGGAAAAATTTATACTTTTGATGTGGTAACGGATGTTGGAAATTCAGTCCTTAATATGTTTATACCGTTTGGCGCAGCAATTTTTAGTAAAAAAGGTAGCGATGCTCAAATTAAACTCAATTTAGTAAGTACTAAACAAGAAGGTGGGTAAAAGGACAATTAGGATCAATCGTCCTCAGCCCCGGTCGATTCCGCCCCAGGCCACCAAACTCAAATAATGCCCTGCTTCTGCGGGGCATTTTCTTTTGGGTTTGGCTGGGTTCAGCGCCATTAGTCTCGGATATCCCCATCAAGAAACGTACTTTAAAAGGACAGTTTTGTGACAGGAAATTTGTCATCCCTCAATCACTTAAGTGTTGCTTTTTAATACTAGTTTCTATATTTCCGCCTGAAAAAGAATTATTTTGACTATAAGAGGAATAGACTGAACTTCTACAAAGCGCTGGGAGTCTGATGATGGATAAAAGATATGAATCTAAAGAACAGCATATAGCAGAGCTCACGATCAAAAACCGAAGACTTGCTAATAGAGCCAAAGCCATGGAAAAATTAATTACAGGCTGGAATGAGGCAAACACCCTATTAGTAGCTAAGCTTAAGCCAAAACTAAGTCTTAAGGACTACGAAAAGTCCATCAACTATCAACCAAGCGGCTCATTTAAATTAATTTGGTAGGTGGCTAAGTATTTTCCATATTTTTTCAATTACAGAGTTGATGGTGGAATAAAGATCTTCGCCCTCATCCTCAGAGTAAAGCTGCTTATCTTTAAGGTGAATAGTAATCTCAACAGTATTTCTTAGGGCTTTTTCAACTGTAATATCGATGAATAAAAAAACAGTAGCCATAGTAGATTCATCGAATTGATTACGAATTTTTTGTAAGCGGTTATCGATATAGGCTTTGACTATAGGTAATTTAGCAAAAGAATTACCCTCATACTTAATGCCTATAGACGAAAGATTCCTCGCTTTATCAGGCGAACCATCAAGCCGCACTGGGACCTTAAAATCGATAGCAAGGTAAGTTTTATTTTCTTGTATGACCCTCACCCTCGCTTTATTGCATTAATTTTTGTGTTGATATTGCCGTAGACCTTCCAATACTTAAGTTCTTCAAATAGCTTATCCAGATCTGCATAAGATAAGTTCTTCATATCTTGTAGGGTGAATGAGTCACCTGCCTCTAGTTTTTGTACAGCATCAACATATGTCAGTTCGGCCATCTAGATCCTCTTGTTTTATCAATGATTATTCTGAATAAGATAAGCCGAATAGCGTGTCACTTGCCAAGTTCAAGTTGGCAAATGTAATAAATCTGACTTATGGGTGTAAAAGGTACATGATGTTAGATGGACAAGAGAGCACTCTAGGGGGATTTGACTATCAACCAATTCGTGATCGAGCGTTTCCATTTAGCTTTTAGAGCTGGACTGATCAATCGGTTTGGGGAAATACCTACGGCCAGTAAATTAGCGATTGAATTTAATCTTCGTAATTTTCAGTCAAATCCAATTAGCCGTGAATCGGCGAGAAAATGGATCAATGGCCAATCCATGCCAGAGACAGCAAGACTGAAGGCTTTAATCGGCTGGCTTAACTTAGACGCGGCGTTTATTTACTCTACGACTATCACTGAAAAAGCGAGTATTCCTGTAGCGATTGATAGTCAGAAAAATATGGCAAAAGTAGAGGCCTATGAACGACGAAAAATAGAAGGTTTGGCACAAGCTGCTTTGAACTTTGTATCGCCTCTGACGGCTGTATTAAATACAGAGGGCATCATTATTTTGGTTAATAGTGCATGGCGATCTGCTGCCATGCTATATCCAAAGTTAAAGGGAGGAAGCCTAGGATGCGAGGGCGTCAATTATCTTGCTGTTTGTGAGAAAGCAATGGGACTGGGCTCTGAAGAAGCGAATAAAGTGGCCAGTTTTATTCGTGCAGTTATTGCGGAACATTCGAAAACGTTTACTTCAAAATATCCTTGTCACAGCAATGGAGATAAAAGATGGTTTGAGGTCAAGGTATCTGCCTACAAACACTTGGATGACGTGTGTTGTGTTGTTACCCATATGCCGATTACTGAAGCAACGTTTAAGAAGAAAAAACTGATTGGGCAACCCTTACGGAAATAACCTTTAAAAAACATTTGTGTTTATGCGGGTTTCATCTGTGCCAATTAATGTGGCATAGTTTATGCATAGCTATAAGTAAGTAAATCTTTTAAAGGGGTGCTTATGTCAAATACCGATTCTTTATGGCTATTTTTAATACTGTGCTGTTTTGTCCTGGCAATACAGGCTACTTAAACCGGTAATTATTGCCGCAGAAGTAGGGGTTTTGTTATCCCTTCATGCCATGTCGTTTAAAACGACAGTCTAGGAATAGAGTCAGGCATCCTAAGGCCCTGGTTCGATTCCGCCCCGGGCCACCAAGATTCTTAATAGCCCACTTGTTGGGCTATTTTTATTGCTTGCTATAACTGTCCGCATGGGCTAGATACCCAATGCGGCTTTTAATATAACCCTTATGTCACGCTGGGCAAAAGTATTAAAACCCTTTTGCTCCAATACATTCCTTTCCATATCAGATTCTAAAAAGTGAATACATATTTCAACAACCTTATCTGGAGATATAAATTTAGCCGCCTCCAAAAACTCAGGCTCTATATAGGTATTTGGATCAATGGTTGCAATCACAGCTTTTTTATTTGCGAGTAAATACGACACTCTAACAATTTCAAAGATTCGAGTAAAATCATATAAATTAATATTTAATACAACTTTTGATCTGGCAATCAACTGATCTCTAGCCTCGCCATAAAAACCACTTGCAAATATTGTGCTGATGCCTGCGTTTGAAAGTTGGTGAAATATCTCTAATCTTTTTTTACCAGTTAATCCATAAATCAATACATCTATATCTTGTGTATGCGGTTTCGGTATTCTTGTAAGTGTTGGCGCATAAGCCACAGGTACCACTTGAACATTTTTTGCGCCCATCAATTCCCAGGCCAGAAGGTTGGATGGGCTGTACTCCCATACTTGGAACTTATTGGAATAAAAATGAACCTCAGGACGAATTTGGTCTTTAGACGAGCCACGTATCTGTTCTAAGTTATAAATAATCGTATTTCCGGGCAATTTTTCTAAAACCCCAATCGGCAGTACTTGGGCGCCAAAAATAATATTAATCGATTCTGGGTCAAAATTATTAAGGGCATAGGTAACGGATTGCCCCAACTCTTTAAGACCCCACTCAATTGATTGAATTACTTCTCTATAACCATAGAGCCCATGCATTCTTGGGTGTGGTACGCAATGCATGAGATGAAATTTCATGGCAATCATATTTATTAAAATAGGTATTAATATATTTTACGTGTAATTTAAAATAAATTTCATGTAGTGGTGGCGAGGACTCCAAGGATGTTCCATCCCTGCGCTAGTCAAGCTTCATGACCGACACATTAACTATCGCACGCCTCGTGTCGGTCAAATGCTTCTTCCAAATCAACCCCATACAAAGAACAAGTTGATTTTGTGAGCAAATTTTACATGGTGGGAGAACCAGATGCTTGAAAAGCAAAATCGTTATAGCTGAACGGATTGAAAATCCTTTTGTCGGTGGTTCGATTCCGCCCCGGGCCACCAAATTCAAATAATGCCCTGCTCATGCGGGGCATTTTCTTTTGGTCTGGCAGGCTTGCTTCTTTCAATTAATATACATACAATGTACATATGAGTTCACTGCGATTTGAATGGGAGCCCAAAAAAGCTTCGGCCAATTTGAAAAAACACGGCATTTCGTTTGAAGAGGCGAAATCCGTGTTTTATGATGAAAGCGCCAAGTTAATTTCTGATCCTGATCATTCGGAAGATGAAGACAGATTTATTTTGCTCGGGGTAAGCCATTCTCTTCGTGTAATTTTGGTTTGTCATTGTTATCGAAGTGAGGGTAATGTCATTCGGGTTATTTCGGCTCGTAAGGCAACCGTCAAAGAGACAAAAACTTATAAAAGGTGATGAATATGCGCAAAGAATATGATTTCTCAAAAGCTCGTAAAAATCCATATGCTTCTATGCTCAAGAAGCCTATTACCATTAGATTAGATGAGGACTCAGTGAGCTACTTCAAGGCTGTATCCCAAGAGGTGGGCATTCCTTATCAAAGCCTAATCAACCTCTATTTGAGAGATTGTGCGGCCACTCATAAGAAACTAAATCTTGGTTGGAAGTAGTCTGGAGATCGGATCGAACATCCTTGGCTCTCTCTAATACCGCCCTAGGCCACCAAGATTCTATAAACCACCTTCGGGTGGTTTTTTATTTGATTAAACAGAAAGGCTATAGGTATTTGTGTATATTGAATGTAGTTAAAGCTCTTTTTGTAACCCATGCCTAAACTTGTATATAAATTAACCAATTAAATGATTGTCTTGACATGCATTGCAATGATTAATCTACTATCTCTTTGATCATGTATTTTAAGAGCATATTTTCTGAAGGAAAAAAATGATAACAAAAAAAAGGTATTGCGCATTCAGGCCGTCGTAATGCTCTTAGACTTGGCTTGGGCGCTGCATCTATTGCAACATTTACATCCGCAACAACAGCAGAGGCCGCAACCCCCAAAACGCCCTTCGCGGTGAGCCAAACTTATATTCCGATTGCTGATAGCGCTCAGCAATTTCCGGTTAGACGGATTTATTGCATCGGACGAAATTATGCGACACATGCTATTGAGATGGGCTCTGACCCAACCCGGGAGCCGCCTTTTTTCTTCCAGAAGCCAAGTGATGCAATTCAGTATGTAGCACCAAATAAAATTGTGGAACACCCCTACCCTACTTTGACGAAAAACTATCATTACGAAGTAGAGTTGGTGGCTGCTATAAAAACAGGCGGTAAAATATTTCGTCAGAAAAAGCCCTGGATCACGTATTTGGCTATGCATTGGGATTGGACATGACGCGTCGTGACCTACAGCGCTTTATGGGTGATCAGAAAAAGCCGTGGGAAATTGGTAAATCTTTTGATCATTCAGCGCCGATCGGCCCCCTTTTTTCAGTAGGAAAAATTGGCCATCAGAAAAGCGCCAACATTTCTCTATCCGTGAATGGTGATATCAAGCAAAAGGCTAACCTTAATCAGATGATTTGGTCAGTCGCAGAACAAATTGCAAAATTATCAGAGGCCAATGAGCTATTCCCGGGCGATATTATTTACTCAGGAACGCCAGAGAACGTTGGACCGGTTGTGCGAGGCGATATCCTCCGGTGCAAGTTAGACGGCTTTCCGGATCTGGTAATTAAAATCGTTTAGCCCTTTATTCCATTAATTGGCTAAGGCAATGCTAAGCACACCTTCTCGGGAAACATATTAGTAAAGTAACGGCTAGCATGTCTTAATTTGCTGGGAATTACATAGTAGCGTCTCTAACCAAGCTTTAACAAGGCGACGCCCAGCACGATTAGGGCTCCGCCAACCCAGCGTATTGCAATATTGGGGTCTCCAAAAACCAGAACGCCAATCGTAAAGGTGCCAACTGCGCCAATCGAAGTCCATACTGCATAAGCCGTACCAATTGGTATCTCTTTGAGCGAGTACCACAGCAATAATCCGCTGAGGGCCATGCTAACAATAGCCAACAGAAGCCCCCAGGCTTTCATATTAGGCAGATCGGATAGTTTGAGACCCAGTGGCCAGCCAATCTCACAAAGGCCAGCTAGCAAGAGTGCAATCCAGTAGATGCTCATTAAAAAACTCAATCAGAATATAAAAATGCTTAAGTAGGCTAGCATAGCAAAGATGAAAATATTTTTAACTGGGGCAGAAGGCTTTATTGGCAGTAAGGTATTAGAGCGCTTACACGCTGAAGGGCATGGGCTTAGCGCCGCCGTTCGTTCAGTTCAGGAAGAGAAACGATTGCAGGCGCTGGGGATTGAGACAGTTAGAGGTAATTTATGCGATGAAATCGATCTACATGCAGCACTAAAGGGCCATGAGGCAGTGATTCATTGTGCGGCGTATGTGCGCTTGTGGGGTCCACGAGCAACATTTCAAGGAGTGAATGTCGAACTCACCAAGAAATTAATTGCAGCATCACAAGTGGCAGGAATAAAACGTTTTATTCATATGAGTACGGCGAGTGTAGTTCTAAATGAACGACGCCCACTATACGATGCAGAAGAAAGTCTACCATTGTGTAATCGCAATGAGATGCCCTATGCGCAGTCCAAAGCGCAAGCAGAGGAGGCGGTGCTGGGTGCCAACACAACACAACTAGCAACAGTAGTGCTTCGCCCAGCATTTGTATGGGGAAAAGGAGACCTAATCGATCGACAGATTGGGCCTGCTGCTAATCATGGAAAGTTCGGTTGGTTTAATCAAGGAGAGTATTTGTATTCAAGCTGTTATATCGGTAATTTATGCGAAGCAATTTCTTTGGCCGTGCAAAGCTCGGTAAAGGCAGAAGCATTTTTTATAGCTGACAACGAGACCCTGCGTTTTCGTGACTGGATGACTCAGCGTTTGCGCGTTGGTCATTACCGCGTGCCAACATTCTCAATTCCCAGGGCACTGGCCTGGCCATTTGCACGATTTACCGAGAATGGTTGGAATTATTTACCACTGAAGAGTGATCCGCCGTTAGTTCGTGAGGCGGTTCGAGCGACGGGCTATCCCCTGACACTCTCCATAGAGAAGGCAAAACGCATTCTTTCGTATCGAGCACCCTATTCGATCGAAGAGGGTATGGCGGCCATTGCCACCTCTCAAGAGGACCAAGACTAAAGCGGGGCGGCGAAGGAGAAGAAAGTGAGTAATTTCGTAATATGAAACAACTTGCTGAAAAATGAAATCACATGCAATGAAAACAAGCAGATGGGCCACATTATTTATATAACTAATTGATTTATATAGATTTAATTTTCAAATCACTATGCTACATTGAACCTATCAAATTATTTAACCTATGGAGGATTCATGAATAGCAAATTAGTTCAAGAGGCACCTTACCACCCTGGATATGAAGACGCATCCTTTGAGTCGGCAGAAAATCCAATAATGACCGAGCTAAATCAATATCGCAAAATGAATGCACGGTATATGGAGACGGCTAAAAAGATTGTAGAGTTCTTGGGATCAGGAAGCAAAGCTGCTGCTTAGTCTGATTGCTTAGCCCACTTAAAACCACCTTCGGGTGGTTTTTTATTTTTAAGCCAATTCGAAACAAGAGACCAGATCAATAAACACCCACATAATAATGCGATGCATTGGAGCAAAGAAAGCAAGAAAACAAATCTTGTATATTAGGAAGAATTCAAAGTAGTATGACTCGGAAATCATATGCCTGCTAATAATAAAAAACTAGATCTTGAGCGGCTATTTGAACAAAATCGTTCATGGATTAAGAAGGTCACCGACGATGATCCTGACTACTTTTCACGCTTAGTGGATCAACAAAACCCAGAGTATCTATGGATCGGTTGCTCAGACTCCCGCGTGCCAGCAAACCAAATCGTTGGATTAAAGCCTGGTGAAGTATTTGTCCATCGAAATATTGCCAATATGGTGGTGCATACCGACTTCAATGCCTTATCAGTGATTCAGTTTGCGATCGATCGATTAAAAGTAAAACATATTATTGTGGTTGGGCATTATGGCTGTTCCGGCATTGAGGCTGCAATGAATAATGTTCGGATTGGGATTGCTGACAATTGGATACGCCACATTAAAGATGTTCATGACAAACATAATCGTGAGCTTAGTAATATTCATGATCAACATAAACGACTAGATCGATTATGCGAACTCAATGTGCTTGAGCAAGTAGTTAACATTGGCCAAACCAATATCGTGCAAGATGCTTGGTCAAAGGGGCAGGGGATCTCAATCCATGGATGTATTTATAGCTTGTGTGATGGGGTCCTGATGGATCTAGACACAACCGTCACCGATTCCAATGAGCTAAACCAGCGCTATCTGCGGTTATTATCGAAGTAAGCACCAAACAAGTAGGGCTATATGAGTATTACAGTCATCGGAATCTTTAAAACACTTTCTTTAGAGGACTTCGAACTCTATCGAAGCCAAGTTGGCATAAGCATTGCGCTATATGGTGGATCGGTAGTCCGTCGAGGCGAGTGCGCAGAACCATTTTGGAATCAATTAAATACAAATTCTTTTGATACCTTTGTCGAGCTCTCATTTCCGAATATGGACGATGCTAAACGTTGGTCAGAAAGTCCAGAATACTCAGCATTGCTGCCAGTTCGGGAGCGCGCTATGGAGCTTACTTTATTTGCAGTGAAGACCTAAAAGCGTTCATTTTTATCAAGCACACGCCACTGCCCTACAGGGAGGGAACCAAGCGCAAGCTGACCAATGCGGATTCTCTTTAGTCCAATGACCTCAAGATTAACTAATTCACACATCCTCCGGATTTGCCGTTTTCGCCCTTCGCGCAATACAAAGCGCAATTGATCCTCGTTTTGCCAACTTACTTTCGCAGGCTTAAGCGCTTTGCCATCAAGTGATAGACCATGTTGTAATGAGCGCAGGCCTGCATCAGAGAGTTGACCAGAAACCCGCACTAAATATTCTTTCTCAATCGGACTATCTTCCCCAATTAATAATTTAGCAATGCGACCATCCTGAGTTAGTACCAGCAATCCAGATGAATCAATATCAAGACGCCCGGCAGGGGCTAGCCCACGAAAATGAAGTCGCTGTGTTTGATCGGGTGCGGCTGCAAATTGGTTCTCGGGGGTAATTAAAGATGCCGCAGGTTTATATTGCTGTTCATCATCTAAATGTGAGATATAGCCAACAGGCTTATTTAACAAAAGGGTGAGACGTTGCTCTTGTTGACGTTTAGCCCCTGCTCGAAGTGCTATGGTTTGATGTCGATAGGCTCTAGTACCAAGCTCATGTATAGGCTCACCATCTACGGTCACCAAGCCCTGCTCAATATAAGAATCAGCCTCTCTGCGCGAACAAAGACCGAGCTCAGACAGTAGTTTAGAGACCCTGATTTTTTCCACTATGCACTCATTTACGCAGCTGTGCTTGACGACGAATAATCTCAGCCTCAATCTTTTTTAAAGTAAGGTCATTAGGATTTTGCCAATTACCACCAGATTGATTCACCATATAAACAAGGGAGGCGGCAAAATCTACTACGCTTAGATCAGGTTTGCCGCCTTTTGCAGGCATTCCACGCACGCCCACATACCCATGAGCGGTTAGCTGCACTTGTCCTTCCTTAATGAGGGGAGCCCATTTAGCCTTATCACCAAGACTGGGAGCACCTGCAACCCCAGCAGAATGACATACCGCACAAACAGTTTTATAGGTATTTTCTGCAGGGCTTGCCCAGCTGTTGGACGAAAAATAAATCGAGGATAAAAAAACAGATAAAACAATCAATTTAATTTTTTTCATTCACGGTCACCTTGCTCCGGTAAATATTTAATCCAGTAAGATGAATAAAACAACCAAAATTGAGTCTCTATGAATCGTTTTATTCGTTCCGTTCTTATTTTAAGTCTTATTGGCGTAGTTTTTGTCTCCGGATATACCTATTTCATGCTGAATTGGAGCTATGCGGAGGGCGAGCGAGCCGGCTATGTACAGAAGTTTTCAAAGCGCGGTTGGCTTTGTAAAACCTGGGAAGGAGAGCTCGCAATGGTCTCAATGCCCGGCACCATGTCAGAGAAATTCTTCTTTTCGGTGCGCGAAGATGCGGTCGCTAACAAAATAAACGCTAATATGGGGCGAAAAGTTGCCCTGCAGTATGAACAACATGTTGGTTTACCAAGCAGCTGTTTTGGAGAAACTCCATATTTTGTTAAAGATTTATTGGTTTTAGAATAGCCTTAAGATAAAAACTTAGGCTCCAATTTTTTTATCAAGAATATTTATATTTGTAATATTTTGTGTTTACAATTGCATTGGCGCTAAAAGAATGCGCCAAACAATGAACAATCAACAAGGAGCTTCACTTGAATAAAGCAGAACTAATCGCAGCGATTGCTGACGATGCCGAAATTTCTAAAGCCAAAGCTGAGTATGCATTGAACTCTGCTATCGAGCACATCATTAAGGCAGTAACCAAGGGTGATTCTGTTCAATTAATCGGGTTTGGAACATTTGCCTCAGGAAAGCGCGCTGCACGGATGGGCCGCAATCCAAAAACTGGCGAGCCACTTAAAATCGCCGCCTCAAAGACCGTGAAGTTTTCTGCTGGTAAGGCATTTAAAGACTCTGTGAATAAGCGCAAGAAGTAATTCGCTGCTTTTATACAAACCCAGCTGCGGCTGGGTTTTTTCTTACCTGAACAGTTCGCTAACTTTGCACCAAGCGTCGATGGCGATGAATGCTCATGAGGATGCCTGCCCCAAAGCCAAGTGTTACAAGGGCTGTGCCGCCATAGCTGAGAAGCGGTAGAGGCACTCCAACAACTGGCAGCAGGCCGGTCACCATGCCGATGTTGACAAAGGCGTAGGTAAAAAAGATGAGGCTAATAGCGCCGCCAAGCAAACGTGTAAAGAGGGTTGGAGCCCCCATCGAAATGGTAAGACCGCGCTTGATCAAGGCAAAAAAGAGCAGAATTAAAACAAGGTTACCCAAAAACCCAAACTCTTCTGCAAAAACCGCAAAGACAAAATCAGTATGTTTCTCGGGAATAAATTCGAGGTGTGATTGCGTTCCTTCGCGCCAGCCTTTACCAAAAAATCCTCCAGAGCCAACCGCAATCATTGCTTGAATCGTATGAAATCCACGGCCCAAGGGATCATTAGAGGGATCTAATAGAGTACAGACCCGATTTTTTTGATACTCTCGAATAAGGGGCCAGCTGACATCAGGTGCGCAAATGCTGCTACTAAAAACAATAAGCATAAGAATGGCGATGCCGCCCGCTGCAATAATAGGCACAATCCAGCGCCATGGCAAACCGGCTAAGATAATCACATAAAGCCCAGCAGCAAGAACTAAAAGGGCTGTTCCTAAATCAGGCTGGCGGGCAATTAAAAAAACTGGTAAGGCTAGAATGAGTCCAGCAACAAGATAGTCAAGGGTAGAGCGAATACCCTCACGTTTTTGAAAATACCAAGCTAACATTAATGGCACAGCTATTTTCATAATTTCGGATGGTTGAATCGTAATGCCCAAATTTATCCATCGACGAGCTCCCTTTTTGATAAGGCCAAAGATGGCCACAGCAATTAGCAGGGCAATGCCGATGCCATAGACCCAAACTGCCGCCATCTCTAACCACTTTGGAGGAATTTGCGAGACGATACACATAATGACAAAAGCAATGAACAAATTACGGATTTGATCAACAATCGCAACAGGCGTCCCTTGCCCGGCTGATAAAAATACAATAAAGCTAATTCCAGCTAGGCCAAGAAAAATAAAGCCAAGTTGAGGATCAAAGCCCCGAAAGGCATAAAAAATAATAGACTTTACTTTGGCTAGGGCACTCTTTTCCACTCGGGGATCTCCTTTGGCCATTTGCCGTCAATATAGTAATCCAGAGCTTTGCGCGCAATGGGCGCGGCATGTTGTGCTCCAAAACCAGAGTTCTCAACAATCATGGCAATCGCAATTTTTGGCTTGTCGTTTGGTGCGTAGGCCACAAATAAAGCATGATCTCTTAAAAACTCAGGCGTGGTGGCGTGGTTATATGTTTTGGAATTTAAGCTAAAAACTTGCGCCGTGCCGGTCTTGCCGCCTGCAACAAAAGGAGCATTTCGGAATGAAGAAGCCGATGTACCCGATTTGTTAACCTCGACCATTGCCTTTTTAATGATCTCAACGTTTTCTGGTTTCAGGTCGATGCGATAACTTTCTTTAGGAGTAGTCAATTCTTTTTGGCGAGTGAAGGGATCCTCAATGGCTTTGGCAATATGGGGTTTCATGACCACGCCATAGTTGAGCACATTTGCAAGCCCATGGGCTAACTGCAAAATTGTGAATGCGTTATAGCCTTGTCCAATTCCCAGAGAAATCGTTTCACCGTCAAACCATTTTTGTTGATCTGGTTTTTTGAAGGCAGCCTTTTTCCAATCGGTCGATGGCAAAACTCCGCGGACCTCGCCATCTAAATCAATCCCAGTGATTTGACCAAAACCAAGCGGCTTCATAAAGTCATGCATCATGTTGACGCCCATATCACGTGCCAAGAGGTAATAGTACGTATCACAAGATTCCACGATGGACTTTTCCATATTGACCATGCCATGGCCGCCAACCTTATCATCCCGAAAGGTGTGATTGCCAAATGTAAAGAATCCGGGATCAGAAATGGAGTCTTCGGGCGCTCGCTTATTAAGTTCAAGAGCTGCTAAAGCCATAAAAGGCTTATAGGTGGATGCTGGTGGATAGATGCCTTTGAGGGGGCGGTTATACAGCGGTTTTTCCTTAGACTCGTTTAACTCTTTCCAGGTCGTTGCATCAATGCCTTCTACAAAATCATTAGGATTGAAATTGGGCTTTGACACAAATGCCAATACGTCACCCGTTTCTGGCTCGATCGCTACAAATGCACCTCGCCGTTTTCCATAGAGCTCTTCAACCAAGGCTTGTAATTTGATATCAATCGAGAGGATGACATTTTTCCCTGGGATAGAAGGCTTACTAGACAGGGTCCGCACCGGTTTGCCGCCGGCCGTAATCTCAACCTCATCGTAACCAGGAACGCCCCGCAAAACCCTTTCATAGGTTTGTTCAATACCAATCTTGCCAACATATTGAATCCCTGGCAAGAAGGCACTTTGCAGTGCATAGGGGTCATCGCTGCCCTTGGTGTTCTCAAGTTCGGTTTGCATCCGCTCTTTATCTTTAACAGACACTCGGCCTATGTAACCTATGAGATGTGAGGCTAATTCGTTATAGGGGTATTCACGAAAATTGCGGGCACTAACATCCACACCAGGAAAGCGATAGCGATTTGCTAAGAAACGTGCCATTTCGTTTTCGGTCAACATCGAGCGCAAAGGAAAGGTACCCATATTGCGTGAGTCCTCAAGCGCCCTCTTAAAATTTCGGCGATCGCGCGGGCCGATTTGGATAATCTCGCCCAGTTGATCGATGAGGGCATCTGGATTACCTTTAATTTGTGATGCATCCACCTCTAAAGTCAATGCAGAGTAATTGCGCCCAATAACAATGCCGTTGCGATCAATCAATAGTCCTCGATTGGCAGGGACTGGAACAATGGCGATGCGATTGCTTTCTGCTAGCGTAGAGTATTTGTTGTGACTAACGACCTGTAGCCAAAAGAGACGAAAAATTAATAGGCCAAAACAGATTGTGACGAATAGGATGGCAATGCGCACTCGCTCATGAAAAGAATATAAATCTGGCTTTTTAAGCGAGGGCATAAAAATCTATAGCGGTCGATTAGGGTCAACATCAATGGGCCGACGCTGTGGGAAAAGCAACACATTCGTTGCTAGTGGCCATAGCATTGCCTCAATCATTGCTTGCACAATAGCTGTTAGGCCCCACCAGTGAATTTGTTCACTAAGCGCCCAATTAACTAAAACAGGAAACAGAGAAACTAATAAAAAGATGGGAAATACGTTAAGAATTTGCGAGAACGAAGTTAGAGCGGTAATTCGGTTATGCCACGCAATCGCCAAATAAGAAACTAAAGAATAGCTAAATGCATGGACGCCCAGAAGGGAGCCGCTATGAATGTCCATTACCAGACCAAATAAAAAAGCAGTCACTATGCCAACATAGCGATGTTGATGAACATTCCAAAACACAATACAAATAATTAGTAAATCTGGAACCCAGGCATGGTTTCCAAATGGTAAAAAATTGAGAAGTAGTGCGAGGAATAGGCTGAGATAGATAAATGATGGCTTAACCGACCTCAGAATATAGCCGCTTTGATAATCAATCATGGCTGACCTTTTGGTCTAGTTTGGCGCCTACCGGGTGCTGGTGCAGTAGCGGGGCCCCCGGAACCAATCGCAGGCTTTGCGTCCCATTGCGGATTGTAAATAAGCGCCAAAGCCTGCAGATGGCGATTAACCTCTGCGATCGGACTACAAAATACATTGGATGCATTTTGCTCAGCATTGCGTTCAATTTTGGTAATCACAGCGACTGCAAATCCTGGTGGGTATATTCCATCTACCCCAGAGGTTAATAGAATATCGCCCACTTCTAGGTCGCTGGCTACAGGAAGGTAGCGGAGTTGTAATAAGTTACCGCGCCCAGCCCCAACAACTGCTGCACGCAAACCATTGCGCGCAACTAAAACTGGCACAGCAAAATCCCAATCTTCTAATAAAGATACTTCAGCGGAATTATCAAAAAGGCGAACAACTTGTCCCAAAATACCAGCATCGTTTGCGATGGGGGAGCCAAGATTTAGGCCATGGTTACTGCCACGATTAATGACGACTCGTTGAGAAATTGGATTGGGTGGATTAAAAAGAATCTCAACAGGTACCGTAGTGAAATTAGTATTTTTCTGAAGATCTAAGAGATTTCTGAGATTTTGATTTTCAACACTAAGGAGCGCTGCTTGATTGGCTAGAAGAGACAGTTCGGTTTGGCGAGTTTTCAGAGAAAGATTTTCTTTCTCAAGCGCAGAGCGAGTTGTGAAATAGTCGTCACCGAAAGAAAACAAATCAGAGGGAAGAAGCATTAAGTTTTCAAGAGGACGCAAAACATAACTTACTTGATTGCGAATAAAGCCTAAGGACTTGACTTGAAAATCAATGACCATGAGAGCCAACCCAATTACTAAACAAGCAACTAACTTGGCAAGTGCAGGTATGCCCTGTTTAAAAAGTGGGGGGGTACTATTTTGCACGACCCTGCTCGGCTATTAGCCGCCTACTCTTGGGAAAACACTCCACCAAGCTTATCCATACGCTCAAGGGCAATGCCACAACCCCGTGCGACACAGGTTAGAGGATCCTCTGCAACGTGAATGGGCAAACCAGTTTCTTCCATGAGCAGGCGATCAAGATCCCTTAACAAGGCGCCACCACCAGTAAGCATTAAACCTCGTTCTGCAATGTCCGATGCCAGCTCTGGAGGGGTTTGCTCCAGAGCTGCTTTGACTGCTGTCACAATTTGATTCAGTGGGTCAGTTAGGGCCTCGAGGATTTCATTGCTCGTTACCGTAAAGCTGCGTGGAATACCTTCTGAAATATTTCGTCCCTTGATTTCCAATTCACGAATCTCGGCTCCAGGAAATGCAGAACCAATCGCTTTTTTAACCGCCTCGGCAGTTTGTTCGCCAATGAGCATGCCGTAGTTACGGCGAATGTAATTGGTAATCGCCTCATCAAACTTATCACCGCCGACACGAACAGACCCTTTGTAAACAACGCCACCTAAAGACATCACACCCACTTCAGTTGTGCCACCGCCGATATCAACCACCATCGAACCAGCGGCTTCAGAAACTGGAAGACCCGCACCAATAGCGGCGGCCATGGGCTCTTCAATTAAAAATACTTGTGAAGCGCCGGCACCCAATGCCGACTCGCGAATAGCGCGACGCTCAACTTGGGTTGAGCCACATGGAACGCAAATGATAATTCGGGGGCTGGGTCTAAAGAGTTTGCTCTCGTGAACCATCTTGATAAATTGCTTGAGCATTTGCTCGGTGATGGTGAAGTCAGCAATTACGCCATCTTTCATTGGACGAATGGCTTCGATATTTCCGGGTACTCGACCCAGCATACTTTTTGCCTCGCGCCCTACTGCCAAAATTGTTTTTTTGTTATTGGGCCCACCTTCTTGGCGGATTGCTACAACGGAGGGCTCATCAAGGACAATTCCCCGATCACGCATATAAATAAGGGTGTTTGCAGTACCTAGGTCAATGGCTAGGTCATTGGAAAAATAGCTACGAAAGAGACCAAACATAATGTAAGTGGGAAAATAGAATTATTAATTTGAACGAAGATGAAATGATACTCTAGCACCCCATGGATATAAATGAAGTTCACCGTATAGCGAAGCTATCCCGCCTTGAATTAAGCCCTTCAGAGGCCGAGGCGGTTTTGCCTCAGTTGAAAGCCATTTTTGCCTTGGTAGAGGAGATGCAGGCGGTCGATACAAGCGCAGTAGACCCCCTGCCACACCCAATTTTGTTCATCCAGGATTTAGCCCAGCCTTTACGTCCTGATGCAGTTACCGAAATGGATGTGCGTGAGAGTAATATGGCCAATGCCCCAGCGCAAGATAGAGGCTATTTTTTAGTGCCCAGGGTGATTGAATGAGCTGGCATCAAAAGACCCTCGCCCAATTATCCAAATCATTGATTAATAAGGATATTTCAAGTTTAGAGCTGAGCAATTACTACCTGAATCGGATGGAGCTCAGGAAGGATTTGAACGCTTATTTGGATATCCAGCCAGAGTTAACTTTGGCCCAGGCAAGGAAGGCCGATACCTTGCGTACCCAAGGCAAGGCCGGCCCCCTTACTGGAATCCCAATCGCCCATAAAGATGTCTTTGTTAGTAAAGGCTGGGCCACAACTGCAGCCTCAAAAATTCTCAGAGGCTATATCAGCCCTTTTGATGCAGCTATAGTCGAGGCCCTTGGCATGCCGTGTGAACGCCACCCCCAAGCTGCTGGGATGGTTTGTCTTGGAAAGACCAATATGGATGAGTTTGCGATGGGCTCTTCTAATGAGAACTCGGCATATGGGCCAGCGCTTAATCCATGGAACTCGAAACATGTGTCGGGCGGATCATCGGGAGGCTCCGCCGTAGCGGTAGCGGCAGGCTTGGCTCCCATTGCAACAGGAACAGATACAGGCGGCTCGATACGTCAGCCTGCTGCTTTCTGTGGACTGACAGGAATTAAGCCAACATATGGGCGGGTCTCGCGCTACGGCATGATTGCCTATGCGTCCTCATTGGATCAGGCGGGCCCTATCGGAAAGACAGCTGAGGACTGCGCCTTGTTATTAAGCGCAATGTCTTTTCATGATTCGCGTGACTCAACGTCTTTATCAGATAGTGGCGAAGACTATTCACGCTGTTTAAACGCCACTTGGTCTGACAAAGATCAAAGCAAGCCCTTGGCAGGATTACGGGTTGGTTTGCCTAAAGAGTTTTATGCCGATGGTTTATCTCCCGAGGTTGCCAAAGCTCTACTGTTAGCAAAAGAGGCACTCCATACTCTGGGCGCAAGTGTGTGCGAGGTTAGCTTGCCCAAAACAAAATTATCCATTCCGGTTTATTACGTGCTTGCACCCGCCGAGGCGTCGAGTAATCTAAGTCGGTATGACGGGGTACGCTATGGTCATCGGGCAAAAGAATATTCTGATTTAGTACAAATGTACCAACGCTCACGCAGTGAAGGTTTTGGCGATGAGGTTAAGCGCCGCATTTTGGTTGGCAGCTATGTTCTCTCACATGGGTATTACGATGCGTACTATTTACAAGCTCAAAAAATACGGCGCATCATTGCTGCGGATTTTCAGGTGGCGTTTAATCAATGCGATGTGATCTTAGGGCCGGTGGCACCGGATGTAGCTTGGGGCTTTGGCGAGAAGTCAAAGGATCCCTTGCAGATGTATTTAGAGGATATCTATACACTTTCCACAAATCTTGCGGGTTTGCCTGCGATGAGTGTCCCTTGCGGGTTTTCAAAGGAGGGTATGCCGATTGGGATGCAATTGATCGGTAACTATTTTTCTGAAGCGCGACTATTACAAGTTGCGCACCAATACCAATTGGCTAGCGATTGGCATTTGCGAACCCCTTCGGAGGTGGTTTCATGAAATGGGAAGTGGTCATTGGACTCGAAACACATACTCAACTATTGACGCACTCTAAGATTTTTAGTGGAGCATCTACTCAGTTTGGTGCCTTACCCAATTCACAAGCTTGCCCAGTTGATTTAGCCCTGCCTGGTGTGTTGCCAGTTCTAAATTATCAGGCGGTGGCACATGCTATTCGTTTTGGTTTGGCGATTGGCGCTACTATCGCACCAGCGAGTATTTTTGCGCGTAAGAACTATTTCTATCCGGATTTACCAAAAGGCTATCAAATTAGCCAATATGAGATACCGGTAGTGATCGGTGGCCAATTGGAAATTATGCTTGGCCAAGAGGTAAAAGTGGTTCATCTCACACGCGCACATCTGGAAGAAGATGCTGGTAAATCAGTTCATGAGAACTTTACTGGACCCAATGGCGAACCAGCTAGTGGGATTGATTTAAATAGAGCAGGTACGCCCCTTCTTGAGATTGTGACCGAACCCGTAATGCGCAGCGCTGCCGAGGCAGTAGCCTATGCCAAGGCTTTGCATAGCTTGGTGGTATGGCTTGGAGTTTGTGATGGCAACATGCAAGAGGGATCCTTTCGATGCGATGCTAACGTTTCTGTACGCCCCTTTGGACAAAAGGAGTTTGGTACACGTTGTGAAATTAAGAACCTAAACTCCTTTCGTTTTCTAGAAGAAGCGATTAATTATGAGGTGCGTCGTCAAATCGAATTGATTGAAGATGGCGGCACGGTCGTACAAGAGACTCGTTTATATGATCCTGATCGACAAGAGACTCGCAGTATGCGGAGCAAAGAAGACGCACACGATTATCGGTACTTCCCAGACCCAGATCTGTTGCCCTTAATCATCTCCCAAGAGTGGATTGAGGAAGTGCGCTCAAGTATGCCCCCATTGCCAGCCACATTGCGCGAGCAATGGCAGACTAATTTTGGACTGAGTGCTTATGACGCACAGGTTTTAAGTCAAGATCGGGCAAGCGCTGATTTATTTACGGAACTAATTGGATTATTGGGCGCTGCGCAAGCAAAGTTAATTTCTAATTTCATCACTGGTGAGCTGGCCTCGGCTCTCAATCGATCTAATTTACAAGCGATCGATGCGCCGCTGAATGCCAAGCATCTTAGCCATTTACTAAGACGCCTAATGGACGGTACGATTTCTGCCAAAATTGCTAAAGATATCTTTGCATTAATGTGGGAAGAAGCGCTTAATGGTAAAGAGGTGTCAGATGTTGATCAAATTATTGAGAGTCGGGGCTTAAAGCAAATCACCGATAGTGCTGCATTAGAAGCATTGATTGATTCAGTCTTGCAGGCTAATACAAAATCAGTAGAGGAGTTTCGTGCAGGCAAAGAAAAAGCATTTAATGCTTTGGTGGGACAGGTTATGAAAGTCTCACAAGGCAAGGCCAACCCGCAGCAATTAAATGAATTACTGCGCCAGAAATTACAAAGTTCATAGGGAATGGGTAATGAGTAATCAAGAACTGAGCCAAGAAGAACAAGAAGCGTTGGTAGCCCAATGGCTGTTGGCCTGCCCAGGATTTTTTGAGAGACACGCTGAAGTGTTGCAGGACGTTCGTCTAAAGGATCCGCATAGCGACCGTGCTATCTCTTTGCAGGAACGCCAAATGCATTTATTGCGTTCACAAAATCAGGCCCTGAACCAGCGCTTAAACGAGATGTTACGTTTTGGCGGTCGCAATGACAAAACTCAGCAAGCGATGGTTGCTTGGCTACAGCAATTAATCGAGGCTCAAGAGGCTGCGGCAGTTGCCGTAGCAATTGAGTTAGGTCTATCAAGCATCTTTGAGGTTGAGGTTTGTTGTCTATTGCAAGTCGATGAAAGTTTCCAGGCCTTATTGGATCAGCCGTTTTGCCAAATCTATGCAGATTGCCCTGCCACCTTTAAAGAAAAAATAGCGCAGTCTAAACATAATGATGCAGATTGGCAAAGCATTGCCATATTGGCATTACCTCTGGGCAATGACCAGTGCGCAGCTTTGGTATTGGCTAGCTCAGACCCAGAACGTTTTACCAAAGACATGGGTGCCTTCTATTTAAAACAAATTGCTGGCTTGGCGGCCGCAGCTTTAAGACGAGTCGCCTGGTAAACACGCCGACGTGAGCGATTCTTTTCCTGAAATAGAAGCATATTTGCGAGCGTTGCACGTCTTGCGACAACTGTCGCCCCATACCCTTAAAGCCTATCGAACAGACTTGTTGGTGCTTCAAGAAAATGCAAGGGCGGAAGGGCTTACCCTGAGCAAGGTAAGCAATGCCTTAATTCGGCGCTGGGCTGCATCCTTACATGCCAAGGGAAGATCACCTCGAACGATTGCGCGCACACTATCTGCGTGGCGTGGTTTTTATGCTTGGCTCGCTTTGGAAGGCGAAGCCCAGAAATCTCATTCCAGCTTGAGCGTCAATCCTGTCTCGGATGTGAAGGCGCCCAAGCGTAACAAGCTATTACCTAAAGCCTTATCGGTGGAGCAGGCCATTGCTTTAGTAGAGCATGCTGCTAAGGAAGCTAAAGAAAAAAAGGATTGGGAGTCGTATCGAGACTACGCTACGATCGAGTTGTTATATTCCTCGGGATTGCGCTTGTCTGAACTTTTAGGAATTGATGTTGAGCCGAGCCGATCTTCTGCAGGTTGGCTGGATTGGGATGCTGCGGAGGTATCGGTGCTCGGTAAGGGCAATAAGCGCAGAACGATTCCGGTTGGAAAGCCAGCGATGCGATCTTTACAGAGTTGGCGGGAGATGCGAGCCCAGTATTTAGCAAACACTAAGGAATTGGCCCTGTTCATCTCGATACAGGGTACACGTCTGTCAGCACGAACTGTTCAAGCACGCTTGCGAAGACTTGCAATCCGCGCAGGACTTCCAACCCATGTTCATCCACACATGATGCGCCACAGCTTCGCCAGCCATGTTTTGCAGTCCTCTCATGATTTACGTGCTGTTCAAGAGATGCTAGGTCACGCAAGTATTGCAAGCACTCAAATTTATACGTCCCTTGACTTTCAGCATCTCGCAAAAGCCTATGACAGCGCACATCCGCGCGCTAGAGCAAAAAGCTCAGGAAAGTAAGATGAGCAAGCAGATACAGGGCCAAATGCATTTTCTGAAAGTATCGGTAAGATAGACCCCACTAACTGTGCATAACCATCACCCCAGAGAATAAATTAAATGGCCCTGATCCCTGTAACTATCTTGACCGGCTTTTTAGGAAGCGGCAAGACCACTTTACTTAAGCATATCTTGACCGAGCAGCACGGCAAAAAGATTGCTGTTATCGAAAATGAGTTTGGCGAAGAGAACATCGATAACGACATCTTGGTTCAAAGTGCGCAAGAACAAATTGTGCAAATGAGCAATGGTTGTGTATGTTGTTCTATTCGTGGGGATTTGGTGGAGGCACTTAATCAGTTGTGGGAAGAGCGTAAGAGCAAAAAGATTAACTTCGATCGGGTTGTTATTGAAACCACCGGAGTCGCAAATCCAGGCCCTGTAGCGCAAACCTTCTTTATCGATGACGATATTGCAAATCGTTATGTCTTGGATGCCGTGGTGACCTTGGTGGATGCCAAGTATAGCCAACAGCAACTGACCGAACATGAGGAGGTGCAGCGCCAAGTAGGCTTTGCCGATCGTATCTTTATTACTAAGCCAGATCTTGCCAGCAAAGAGGAAATTACTAGCCTTAAAATTCGTTTGATGCATATGAACCCGCGGGCGCCAATTGAGATGATTACGCGCGGCGTTGCTCCCTTGGACGCAGTATTTGATTTAAAAGGCTTCAATCTCAATGCTAAGTTGGATATTGACCCCCATTTTTTAGGGGAGCATGATCACGATCACAGTGAGTGTGGACATGACCATCATGATCACGAGCACCACAATCACCATGACCATCATGGCCATGCCGACCGAATACAGTCCTTTGTGTTCAAGAGCGATAAGCCCTTTGATCATCGTAAATTAGAGGATTTTTTGGGGGGGGTTATCTCAGTATTTGCGGAGAAGTTGCTGCGCTACAAGGGCGTTTTATATGTGAAGGGGTCGGCCCGGAAGGTTATTTTGCAAGGTGTGCACGAAATGATGGGCAGCGACCTGGCAGGCCCTTGGGGCGCTGGGGAGCCCAAACAAAGCCGAATGGTTTTTATTGGCATCGATTTACCCAAAGACACCTTACTAGGGGGCCTGGAAGGCTGCCTGGTCAAGTAATCCTCATGTGGCTCGGGTGCTGTACAATCCGCCGCCACGGCATTAAAACAAATAGACATTGAAACTTTTATAGAAAGAGTAATAATGCTCGCTTAATGATGTAATTAGGGGTTTAGTAGTTACCCTTAATGGGCAGCATTTTTGAAGAAGTACTAAATGCAGTATTAAATTATTTCGGATTGGGGAACAAGATGACCACTAAAGAAGCCGGCACAAAGGCAAAAACTGCTGAGACCAGCAAGAAAGCCTCTGCTTCGTCCGCCAAGGGTGCGCCATTAACAGAAGCCGAGTTGCTCAAGATGTCCGATAAAGACTATATGGGCGCAGCGCAATTAGAGTTCTTTCGTACCAAATTGCAGACCCTCAAAGAAGATATTCTGAAGCACGCAAGTGAGACAACCGAGCACTTGCGTGAAAACATTTTGGTTCCCGATCCCGCCGACCGTGCCACGATTGAAGAAGAGCATGCATTAGAACTCCGTACTCGAGATCGTGAGCGTAAATTGCTTAAAAAGGTTGAACAGGCCTTGGCTCGCATTGAGTCGGGCGACTACGGCTGGTGTGAGGAGACTGGTGAGCCAATAGGCGTGTCCCGTTTAATTGCGCGGCCAACCGCCAACTTGTCCCTAGAGGCTCAAGAGCGTCGTGAATTACGGCAGAAATTGTTTGGTGAATAGGGTTTCTATTCATCATGACTAAAGCCGTACCGACATTAGCGGATATCCCGCCACTCTTAAAAGCTGAGATTTTGGCTGAGGCCTTGCCGTACATTCGGCAATACCATGGCAAAACTATCGTCATTAAGTACGGTGGCAATGCGATGGTTGAAGAGCGCCTAAAAGAAAGTTTTGCGCGCGACGTTATCTTGCTGAAGTTAGTGGGCATGAACCCAGTGGTAGTTCATGGCGGTGGCCCACAAATTGATGAAGCTCTAAAGAAAATTGGTAAAACCGGCACCTTCATTCAAGGAATGCGAGTTACCGATGACGAGACCATGGAGGTGGTGGAGTGGGTCTTGGGTGGCGAGGTGCAACAAGACATCGTGATGTTAATCAATCATTTTGGCGGCCAAGCAGTTGGCTTAACTGGTAAAGATGGTGGCTTGATTCATGCGAAAAAGTTATTCGTACCCAATGATCAAAAGCCGGGCGGAGCCCCGATTGATTTAGGTTTTGTTGGCGAGATTGAGGCGATCAATCCCGCAGTTGTAAAAGCTCTACAAGACGATGCGTTTATTCCAGTGATTTCGCCAATCGGCTTTAGTGCAGAGGGTCAGGCCTATAACATCAATGCTGATTTAGTCGCAGGCAAGATGGCAGAAATCCTAAAGGCTGAGAAATTGGTGATGATGACCAATATTCCAGGCGTCATGGATAAAGCCGGTAATTTGCTAACCGATCTCACGGCCCGCGAGATTGATGCTTTATTTGCAGATGGCACGATCTCCGGTGGAATGCTGCCGAAGATTTCATCGGCACTCGATGCCGCCAAGAGTGGCGTGAACTCTGTCCACATTATTGATGGTCGAATTGAGCACTCACTTTTGCTTGAAATTCTGACGGAACAAGCTTTTGGTACCATGATACGTTCTAGATAAACAAAAACTCCTATGAACACAAGCAGTAGCCCTCTTGATCAGGAACTTGGTTCTGAATTGAACGGGGGTGAAACCAAGACCCGTAAACGTCCTCGCCCCGGCGAGCGTCGTTTGCAGATCTTGCAGATTTTGGCAGAAATGCTTCAAAACCCGCGCGGTGAGCGAGTTACAACCGCAGCTTTAGCTGCCAAAATTGGTGTATCCGAAGCCGCTTTGTATCGTCATTTTGCAAGCAAGGCCCAAATGTTTGAGGGCTTGATTGCTTTTATTGAGCAAACTGTATTCGGTCTAATTAATCAGATCAATCAAAAAGAAGAATTAGGCACTGCGCAAGTGAAAGGCATTGTACAAATGCTCTTGGTCTTTGCAGAAAAGAACCCTGGGATGGTACGAGTCTTATTAGGCGATGCTTTATTGCAAGAAGATGATCGTTTGCAAGAGCGTATCAATCAAGTGCTTGATCGGGTGGAGGCATCATTAAAGCAATCACTTCGCATAGCGCAAAGTCAAGGTAAAGACGGTCAGGCGGACATAGTCAGCATGCAGGCAGCCTTGTTAATGAGTTTTGTGATTGGTCGTTGGCATCGCTTTGCTCGTAGCGGCTTTAAAAAATTACCGAGCGATGGTATTGAGTCAAGCCTTCGCATTCTCCTTGCAGCATGACCGAGCTGTATCTTTCAAAACAAACAATTCACTTTGTTGAGCCCTTGCCGCTACAAAGCGGTACCAGTATTGAGAACTATGATTTGGTGGTCGAGACCTATGGCCAATTAAATCCTAAGGCCAGTAATGCCATTTTGATTTGCCATGCACTTAACGCTTCCCATCATGTCGCTGGTATAAATCCAGATGATCCAAGTGATATTGGGTGGTGGGACAACATGGTGGGTCCCAACAAGCCGATTGATACCAATCGATTTTTTGTCATTGGCGTAAATAATTTGGGGTCCTGTTTTGGTTCAACGGGCCCCATGAGCATTAATCCAAAAACAAATTTACCGTATGGCGCTAGCTTTCCTGTGTTGACTGTAGAGGATTGGGTCAACGCACAAGTGCGCCTAGCCGATCGTTTAGGGATCAAACAGTTTGCAGCCGTGATGGGCGGAAGTTTGGGTGGCATGCAGGCTATGTCATGGGCAACACAATACCCAGAACGGATAGCCCATTGCGTTGTGATTGCCTCTACTCCAAAACTAAGTGCCCAGAACATTGCTTTTAATGAGGTCGCTCGTAATGCCATATTGTCGGACCCCGATTTTCATGGGGGGGATTACTACAAGCATGGGGTTGTGCCGAAAAGTGGCTTACGCCTCGCGCGCATGGTGGGTCATATCACTTATTTATCGGATGACGATATGGCCGAGAAATTTGGACGCGATTTACAAAGGCCTGCAGGCGCTCCTGATGAATACCGTTTTAGTTTTGATGTGGAGTTTGCGGTTGAGAGTTATTTGCGTCACCAAGGGGATAAGTTCTCGGGTTACTTTGATGCCAACACTTACCTTCTGATTACTCGCGCACTCGATTATTTTGACCCTGCAAAACGCTTTGGGGGCGACTTAAGTCAAGCCCTCTCACCAGCACAAGCAAGCTTCTTGGTGGTGAGTTTTTCAACGGATTGGCGTTTCTCCCCAGATCGAAGCCGAGAAATTGTAAAGGCCTTACTCGACAACAAGGCAAATGTAAGTTATGCAGAAATAGATGCGCCACATGGGCATGATGCTTTTTTATTAGATGACGCGCGTTATCACAATTTAGTACGCGCTTATTTTGCAAAAGTGGCGGAGGATCGATGCAATTAAGAGCGGATTTCGATGCGATTGCTAATTGGGTTACCCCGAATTCCTCATTATTGGATTTGGGTTGTGGTGACGGATCCTTTTTAGATTTCATTCGCACAAAGCGCCATGTGAAGACCTATGGCGTCGAAATCATGGATGCTTCAGTTCTGGCCTGCATAAAGAAAGGCCTTAATGTTATTCAGCAAGATTTAGAAGGCGGTCTAGCCTTGTTTGAAGATCAAAGTTTTGATACCGTGGTCTTGTCCCAGACATTACAAACTATCCATCAAACCGAACGTATCTTGCGGGAGGTCGTGCGGGTTGGTGAGCAATGCGTAGTGTCCTTCCCAAACTTTGGCCATTGGTCCCATCGCTTTGCAGTGGCCCTCGGCAGAATGCCTGTATCGAAGTCTTTGCCGTATGAGTGGTTTAATACGCCGAACGTTCGGGTTCTGACCATTGCTGACTTTGAGGCCCTTGCACATAAATTAGGGATTGAGATATTGGGCCGGGTTGTATTACACGAAGGTAAGACTGTGCAGTGGGCACCTAATCTATTAGGCAGCTTGGCCATCTATCGCGTGCGTGGTGCTTGATAACGTTCATTCGTGGGGTAAAGACTTACGGGTCTATTTAGAGTGGCCCAGCGTTCGCATGTTTTTCTTGGGGTTCTCCGCGGGCCTCCCGCTATTACTGGTATTGGGTACCCTTGGGTTTTGGTTACGCGAAGCGGGAATAGACCGCAGCACGATTGGTTATTTATCATGGGTTGCCTTGTTCTACGCGGGTAAATGGTTATGGGCGCCATTAGTCGATCGTGTACCCATTCTATTTTTGACCAAGCGACTGGGTCGGCGAAGAGGCTGGCTATTGTTTGCACAGGCCTTAATTATTTTTGGGTTGATTGGTATGGCAACAACCGATCCAAAACAGAACTTAGAGCCCATCGTTTGGTTTGCACTCTTGGTTGCATTTGGGTCGGCAACGCAAGATATTGCTTTGGACGCTTTTCGGATTGAGTCGGCAAAAGCACAATACCAAGCGGCACTAGCAGCCAGTTATCAAACAGGTTATCGCTTGGCGATGATTTGGGCAGGTGCCGGGGCCTTATGGTTGGCAGCCCGAGCAGAAACAACAACAGGGGTTTATCTCGCCGAGGCTTGGCAATTTGCGTACTTATGTATGGCCTTATCAATTGGTGTGGGGGTTGTCACCACCCTGCTAAGTCCGGAGCCTCAGTCAGTTTTGTTACCAAAAGCTCGTTCTGCAGGGCAGTGGTTGCAGCAGACCTTAATACAGCCCTTTGCGGACTTTATTGGCCGTTATCGGTGGCAAGCATTTTTAATTCTGGGTCTAATCGCCATTTATCGAATTAGTGATGTGGTCATGGGTATTATGGCTAACCCCTTTTATGTTGACATGGGCTATACCAAGGATGAGGTGGCGGCTATCACCAAAGTGTTTGGCGTGATCATGACCCTGCTGGGAGCTTTCTTGGGCGGTCTATTGACAATGCGTTTTGGGGTGATGCGAGTTTTATTTTTGGGAGGTGTTTTATCCGCAGCCAGTAACTTGCTATTTGCATGGTTAAGTACGCGCGGTCATGATCTAAATGGTTTAGTTTGGGTAATCTCTGCCGATAATTTGAGTTCAGGGATCGCGTCCGCAGCATTTATTGCCTACCTATCGTCCCTAACGAACGTACAGTATTCAGCAACGCAATATGCGTTATTCAGTTCGATGATGCTGCTCTTGCCAAAATGGCTTGCAGGCTTTTCGGGGGCGTACGTTGATACTTTTGGCTACGAACATTTTTTTATAGCAACCTCGCTAATTGGAATTCCAGTACTGATCTTAATTACACTTGCTATCCGTTTTGAGAAATCAAACTCGCCTTAGAGTTTCCAGTCGTACTCAATGATGAGCGGGGCGTGATCAGAAAAACGTTGCTCTTTATAAACTCCTGCTTTTCTGGCAGCCTGAGCGAGTTCAGGCGTGGCAATTTGATAGTCAATGCGCCAGCCCACATTCTTTGCATAGGCCTGACCGCGTTGACTCCACCAGGTATAACAAGTATCACTAGCATCCGGCTCTAATTGCCGATACACATCCACATAGCCTAGTTCTGAGAATAGATTTGTGAGCCAAGCACGCTCTTCGGGTAAGAACCCCGAGTTCTTTAGATTACCTTTCCAGTTCTTTAAATCTATTTCGTGATGGGCAATATTGACATCACCACACAACAGAATTTGGCGCCCACTCTTTTTGAGTTGGATTAGATGCGGCAAGAAAGCATCCAAGAAACGAAACTTAGCCTCTTGGCGCTCTAGGGAGCTCGAGCCTGAGGGCATATACACAGAGATCACAGAGAGCTGCCCTATCTGCACTTCAACATAGCGACCCTCCGCATCAAACTCAGGATTGCCAAATCCCAATTGCACATGCTTGACCGGATGGGGTGTGAAGATGCCCGAACCGCTGTACCCTTTTTTTTGGGCATGATGAAAGTAAGCATGCAGGCCTGGCGGAGAAAGGATTTCAGGGCCAAGGTCGGCCTGTTGTGCTTTAAGTTCTTGTACGCAGATAAAATCAGCAGATTGATCGTTTAGCCACCCCATAAAACCTTTTTTGGCGGCGGAGCGAATTCCATTGAGATTGGCGGAAATGATGCGTAACATAAAGACCTATGAATTTAAATCCTGAGCAAGAGCAGTTTGACTTTATCCGCTTTGCACTGGAAGCAAAGGTTTTGTCATTTGGAGAGTTTAAAACGAAGGCGGGGCGGCTATCGCCTTATTTCTTCAATGCCGGACTTTTTTATGATGGAGCTCGCCTCGGGCGTTTGGGAGAGTTCTATGCCCGTGCTCTCATTCAATCGGGTATAAGTTTTGATATGTTGTACGGCCCAGCTTATAAAGGCATTACCTTGGCGGCTAGTACCGCGATTGCTTTGGCTGAACAAAATCAGAACACAAGCTTTGCATATAACCGCAAGGAAGCGAAGGATCATGGTGAGGGCGGTAATACTGTCGGGGCACCATTGGCAGGACGTGTGGTCATTATTGATGATGTAATTTCAGCGGGAACCTCGGTTCGCGAGTCGGTTGATCTGATTAGGGCTGCTGGAGCTATGCCCTGTGCTGTTTTAATAGCACTCGATCGAATGGAGAAATCTGGTAATGCGGTCGACGTAGGTGAATACTCTGCGGTACAAAGCGTTTATCAAGAATTTGGCTTACCTGTGATCGCTATTGCAGATCTTAAGAGTTTGATGGCATATTTACAGCAATCAAAGGACCCTAATCTTCAGCAATACCTACCGGCAGTTCAAGACTACCGCGCTCGTTATGGGGTTTAGCTTAGAAGATATCTTTTAGAGAGTATCTAAATCAATCTCACCGTGGTAGACGGTTTGTGCCGGACCGGTCATCATCACAGAAGGCGCCACTTGAGCACCAAAACCATTCCACGCTATCTGAAGTTCTCCGCCGCGTGTCTGAACACGGACTGGGGAGTCAAGTAAGCCACGCCGAATCCCTGAGACAACAGCCGCACAGGCACCGGTACCGCACGACAGGGTTTCACCAGCACCGCGTTCATAAACACGTAATTTAATTTCATGGCGATTAATTATTTGCATAAAGCCTGCATTAACGCGCTTTTGAAAAGCTGGATGCGATTCAATCAACGGCCCATCAATTAATACGGGAGCGCTATCAAGATCCTCAACAATTTGGACCGCATGAGGATTGCCCATAGATACCACAGCAATCCAATCAGCATGAGCGCCACTATTTTGGGAAAGTGGCAGCGCATATAAAGTCTCATGCATTTCTTGCTTATTGGTCAGCCCCGAGGGGTCAAACGGAATATCAGTAGGATTAAAAATTGGCTGACCCATATCAACCTCAACTTGATCATCGTGAAGTCGCTTGAGCGTGAGAACAGTATGAGCCACTTCCACTTGAATCTCATTCTTGGTGCTAAGTCCCTGTTCGTGAACAAAGCGTACAAAGCAACGCGAGCCATTTCCACATTGCTCAACCTCGCCGCCATCCGCATTAAAAATGCGGTACTTAAAGTCAACCCCTGGCTTACTACTTTTTTCAACCAACAAGATCTGATCGGCGCCAACGCCCAATTGGCGATGAGCAAGTCTGTGCCAGAGTGAGGAATCGAGTTGACTAAGATCGTGCGTTGTGCCATCAATCACAATGAAGTCATTGCCAGCACCATGCATTTTGGTAAAACGTAGTTTGCGCATAGTTGGATAATTGCAATCAAAGCCTAATCATACAAGTTTGCCTCTCCAGGCGGACGATATTTAAAGCGCTTGTGTACCCAGTAATACTCAGCTGGCCGTTTACGAATCTCATCCTCAAAGCAGCGATTAAGACGTGCTGTATCGGCCACAGGATCATCGCTTGGAAAGTTCTCAAGAGCACGCTGAATGCGGCAGATGTACTTACTACGGTCAGCATTTAAGGTCGTGATCATCAGGCAGACCTCAGCATTGCAGGCCCTGGCTAAGCGTGAGATTGCAGTAATGGTATTGGCCTGAATCCCAAAGAAAGGAACAAATACAGAGTCTTTAGGGCCTAGGTCAATATCTGGAGCAATAAAAATAAAATTACCTGATTTAATTTCTCGAATCAGCTCCAATAGGCGGCTTTGTCTAGCAATAGACTTACCGCCAAAGCGATTGCGCCACTCAATAATTTTTTGATTGAAGAATGGGTTCTTCATATTTTGATAAAGGCCCGCCCCTCGAGGCCAGCTTTTTTCTGCCGCCATTGCGGATAAAGCCATAAAGCCACCTTCAAGACCAACAAAGTGCGGGATCACAAAAATACGTGGTTTGCAATCACCTAATTTAACTTCAGACTGGATCTCAATCATCGATACGATTTGCTCTGCTGAGCCAAGCCAGATTCGACTACGCTCTAAGACACTGCGCCCAAACAGACGCCAGTGCTCAATTGCAAGATTCTCAATTTGATTAATTTTTAGCTCTGGAAAACATAAGCGCAGATTTGTTAGCACCACTCGTTTGCGTTGATGTGGTAAGCGTCCAAATAAGGAGCCTAAGGCATAACCAGTCTGTACGGTCCAGGTGTAAGGAACAAAAGCGAATAGCCGCAAGATGCTTAGAGCGATGTAATTAAAAAAGGTGTGAAACCAGTTCATCATACAAATTAGCTTTGTGGAGGTAGCAGGGCGCCTTCGGGGTGTTTGTAGCGGTTATACGACCAAATAAATTGCAAGGGTGCCTCTAGAATAACTTTTTCAATTGCGTGGTTCATTTGCAGGGCTGCGGTGTTCGCATCATCTGAGAACGGCTCTAATAGGCGCGCCTTTATGAGCCAACCTTGACCGATCGATTTGCGGATTGCAGAAAACAAGATGACCGGTGTTTGTTTGCGATTAGCAAGTCGAGCGGGTAATGGTGTGGTGTACGCATATCGACCAAAAAACTTTACCCACACACCATCACCGCCACTAGGTACTTGATCAGGAAGAATACCGATAGCCTCCCCCTCTTGTAGGGCCTTGACCATTTTACGAACACCGTTCAGATTGGTTGGCACAAATTGCATATTGGGATAGGCGCGTTGCTCTTCAATCACTTCATTGAGCCACTCTTGACGAGCGGGGCGATACAAAATCGTGGCAGGAAAGTGTTTTGCAAGAATACGCGGAATGATTTCAAAGCCACCAAGGTGGGGGGTTAGCATCACCAAACCCCTACCTTTGCCAATTGCTTCTTCGACAATTTTCCAGTTCTGTATCTCGGCCAACTGCAGTGCTTTTTGGGGGTTGCGCCAAATCCATAGGCTGTCCATAAATAACATCCCGGAGGATGCCGCAGCTCGCAAGGGGCTTGGTTTAATGCCGCTAAGGCTCATGGCATGACCGTAGTTACTCTGAAAGAGAGCCCGAAAATGGCTTGAGCCGAGATAGGCTGATATCCCGCCAAGACCACCCAGTAACTGGGTTAGCCCAAGCGGGAGGCTGGCAAGCCCTTTAAGGAAGAAGCGTAAGACGGTGTTTTGCACTTAGTAATGATATTCAATTGAGTGGCGCACCTCATTTTTATAGGACTGCATAGATAAATGAGGTGGTTTTTGAAAGATTCAGATAAAATACATATATTCGCCGAGTTAAAGACAACTTGCGGGGCGAATTAAAAAAATCTGCTAAAGCGTCGCCGTTGTATTCCCCGGCACGTGGAGTTGTCAGTGCCCTTGAAATGGAGAATAGAATGGCAAACGATTATTTCTTTACCTCAGAGTCAGTTTCTGAGGGTCATCCCGATAAGGTCTCAGACCAAATCTCAGATGCAATCTTAGACGCGATCTTGACCCAAGATCCCAAAGCACGCGTTGCTGCAGAAACACTTTGTAATACCGGATTGGTAGTCTTGGCTGGTGAAATTACAACCCATGCAAACGTTGATTACATTCAAGTTGCACGTAATACCTTGCGTGAAATTGGCTATGACAACACCGATTACGGCATTGACTACAAAGGCTGTGCCGTTTTGGTGGCCTATGACAAACAAAGCCCTGATATTGCACAGGGCGTTGATAAAGCGCACGATGATGGCCTAGACCAAGGGGCTGGTGATCAAGGCCTGATGTTTGGTTACGCTTGCGATGAGACCCCCGAACTAATGCCCCTTCCTATTTATTTGTCTCATCGTTTAGTAGAGCGGCAATCGCAATTACGTCGTGATGGTCGTTTAAATTGGCTACGCCCTGACGCAAAGTCTCAAGTTACATTGCGCTACGTCAATGGTAAGCCTGATTCCATTGATACCGTAGTTCTCTCCACTCAGCACTCCGCTGATATTCCTTTGGAGAAATTACGCGAGTCCGTGATTGAAGAAATCATTAAACCAGTATTGCCAAAGAACTTAATCAAAGGGGATATTAAATATTTGGTAAATCCTACTGGTCGCTTTGTAATCGGCGGTCCACAGGGTGATTGCGGCTTAACCGGTCGCAAAATTATTGTAGATACCTACGGCGGTGCCGCGCCGCATGGCGGCGGTGCTTTCTCGGGTAAGGATCCTTCCAAGGTGGACCGCTCGGCAGCCTATGCAGGTCGTTATGTTGCTAAGAATGTGGTAGCCGCAGGCCTTGCCAGTAAGTGCTTAATCCAGATTTCCTACGCAATTGGTGTGGCGCGCCCCACTTCGGTGATGGTAAGCACGTTTGGGACTGGCAAGATCCCCGATGAGCAAATTGCGAAATTGGTATCAGAGCACTTTGATCTGCGACCCAAGGGTATTGTTAAGATGCTGGACTTGTTGCGCCCAATCTATAAAAAGACAGCTGCCTATGGCCATTTTGGCCGGGAAGAGCCTGAATTTACTTGGGAGCGCAAGGATAAGGCTGGAGCCCTAAAGGCAGCAGCAGGCATTTAACAGAAAACTTGTTTACAATTTGATTATTCCTCCAAGGAGCGTTGCAAGGGGCCGTGATTTATATGCGCCTCCCAGGCTTGGAGGGGAGTTACTTGGTAACTTCATTGCAACTGCGCTCGCTAACCCGTATTGTCAATTGGTTAGCGAGTTTCATGAACTTGCTCCGCTTGACGATCATTAGCCGGAGCTTTTATGAACACTATTTCTGATATCAAACTAGGTAGCGACTACGCCATTGCCGATATTAATTTGGCTGACTTTGGTCGTAAAGAAATTAAGATTGCTGAAACGGAAATGCCAGGCCTGATGGCAATTCGTGAAGAATTTGCAGCAAAACAACCCTTGCGAGGAGCTCGTATTACTGGTTCATTGCACATGACCATCCAGACCGCAGTTCTGATCGAGACCCTCGAGGCCTTGGGTGCT
Organism: Polynucleobacter sp. UK-FUSCHL-C3; assembly: GCF_040409815.1. Lineage (NCBI taxonomy): Bacteria > Pseudomonadati > Pseudomonadota > Betaproteobacteria > Burkholderiales > Burkholderiaceae > Polynucleobacter > Polynucleobacter sp. UK-FUSCHL-C3. The sequence continues at coordinate 1,852,076 of NZ_CP099959.1, read as the reverse complement.
GAAGTGCGTTGGGCCTCGTGCAATATCTTCTCAACCCAAGACCATGCGGCAGCTGCAATTGCAGCAAATGGTACCCCCGTCTTTGCGATCAAAGGCGAGACCTTGGAGCAATATTGGGATTACACCCACAAGATTTTTGAATGGGCCGATGGCGGCTTTACCAATATGATCTTAGATGATGGTGGCGATGCGACCTTACTTTTACATCTTGGTACCAAGGCAGAAAAAGATCAGGCAGTTCTTAATCAGCCTACGAGCGAGGAAGAACGTATTTTATTTGCGGCCATTAAGAGCAAGATAGCCGTTGATCCCACTTGGTATTCCACGCGCTTGGCGAAGGTAAATGGAGTGACGGAAGAAACCACAACTGGCGTGCACCGACTCTATCAAATGCATGCTAAGGGCGAACTTCGCTTCCCAGCCATTAATGTGAACGATTCTGTGACCAAGAGTAAGTTCGATAACTTATATGGTTGCCGTGAGTCTTTAGTTGATGCGATTAAGCGCGCTACGGACGTCATGATTGCCGGCAAGGTTGCGGTGGTCGCAGGTTATGGTGATGTGGGTAAGGGTTCTGCCCAAGCGCTCCGTGCACTGTCTGCTCAAGTATGGGTTACTGAGGTAGATCCAATTTGTGCATTGCAGGCAGCCATGGAAGGGTATCGCGTCGTAACAATGGACTACGCAGCAGATAAAGCCGATATTTTTGTAACTGCTACGGGTAACTATCATGTAATCACGCACGATCACATGAAGAAGATGAAGGACCAAGCAATCGTTTGCAACATTGGCCATTTTGATAATGAAATCGATATTGCGGGCATTGAAAAATATACTTGGGAAGAAATTAAGCCCCAAGTAGATCATGTGATATTCCCCGCAGCAAATGGTTTACCCGAGAAGCGCCTGATTATTTTAGCGAAAGGCCGTTTAGTGAATTTGGGTTGTGGCACCGGTCACCCCTCTTATGTAATGAGCTCATCATTTGCAAACCAAGTCATTGCGCAAATTGAGTTGTGGGGAGCAGCTGGTACGAATAAATATCCAGTGGGCGTATATACCCTGCCAAAGCATTTGGATGAAAAAGTCGCACGTTTGCAGCTCAAGAAGCTAAATGCACAGTTAACGGAGTTAAATGATCAACAGGCTTCTTATATCGGCGTTAAGAAAGAGGGCCCATTCAAGCCTGAAACCTATCGTTATTAATGACGCTGTTTGATCATGAATGTAGCCACTAGTCCATGGAATTAAGCATCGAGTTCTTCCCCCCTAAAACCCCAGAGGGGGAGGTGCGTCTTGCGCAAACGCGGGAGCGCTTTAGCGCTGCTTTACAACCTGCGTTTTACTCGGTGACCTTTGGCGCAGGCGGATCTACGCAGGCGGGCACTCTACAAACCGTGCGAATAATCCACGAGACAGGTGAAGTAGTGGCTCCGCATTTGTCATGCGTGGGCAGCTCTAAAGCGCTGATCGCCGATCTATTAAAGCAGTATCAGGCATTAGGCATCAAGCGCATCGTTGCATTGCGGGGCGATTTACCATCGGGTATGGGCCAGTATGGTGAGTTTCAGCACGCCAATCAGCTGGTTGAGTTTATTCGTCAAGAAACCGGAGACTGGTTTCATATTGAGGTCGCCGCTTACCCAGAGACCCATCCCCAGGCTGAGTCACCGAGTAAGGACGTGCAGTTTTTTGCTTCGAAGGTGAAGGCAGGCGCAGATTCTGCAATCACACAATACTTCTTTAATAGCGATGCTTACTTCCGTTTTGTCGATGATGCCTATCAATTAGGTGTGAATGTACCGATTGTGGCTGGCATCATGCCGATTACGAGTAGTACTCAATTGCTTCGCTTCTCAGACGCTTGCGGTGCCGAGATCCCTCGTTGGATTCGTCTGCGATTGCAATCGTATGGCGATGATCTGGCATCCATCAAAGCTTTTGGGGAAGAGGTAGTCACAACACTTTGTGAGCAATTAATTGTTACGGGTGTTCCAGGCCTGCATTTTTACTCGCTCAACCAATCTGAGCCAGTTCTGCGCATTACCCAAAACTTACAACTGGGTAAAGGCTGATCCAAAATCAATTTGCTTTATTTGGGATAAATCATTGAGTTTGTAACCACGTAGTCCAGAGCCTGGTCATGGTCTTGGGGAACCCAACGGTCTGCGCTAAGCCTTTGCCAATCATAGGCAACCCCAATCGTCTTAAAGGTATGCCCCTCATTTTTTAGGGTGGCAATGGTGCGGTCAAAATAGCCACCCCCATAGCCTAGGCGCCATAGGCAATCTTTTTGAAGACTCCAACCCACGCAGGGGATCAAAATACAGTCCGGTTGTGCCAACTCAATTCCCGGAGACTCAGGATTTGGCTCCAGAATCCCATATGCATTCGTAATCAAGGCGCACGATTCTGACCAGGTATAAAAATCCAAGCGCTTATCTGATCGAACCTTGGGAAGCAGGAGCGATCGTTGAGGTGCTGATTGCTGCCACTGAAGAAGGGGAGCCTTGAGGTCTGGTTCTTCTTTAAAAGGCCAGCAAAAGGCGATTGACCGATAGTTCGAGTCTGGCCTCTGTAGAAGCTCGCCTAGCTTAGCCAGAAGACCTAAATGGGCTCCCTCAAAAGCTGTACTTTGCCTGTAATCGACTCGATTTTGCAATAAATCATGGCGGACTTGATCAATAGGGGTATGCATAGCTTCTATTATCGAGTGAAAATAGAACTATGTGCCCTAATTTATCTATCCGTCTCACTGTACGGCGAGGCTTTAGCTTCTTAGTCTGCGCTTTAACCTTGAATCTAGGCCTATGGCAATTCAGCATTGCCAAAGCCCCTACTGCTTCCAAATCCCAACAGAATCAGCCCGTATCTCAGGAGTTGTCCGAAGCTGATAAATTGTTCATTGAGTTACGCGATGCGGCACGAAAGAATGATGTCACGCGAAGCGGTCAATTGGCAGCAGCGCTGGTTAATTATCCCTATACCGACTATGTACGGTATTTCAGAATCAAGCCACAACTATTTGATAAAGGTAATGAGGCGCGCGCCGATACGATACTCGATGAAGAGGTGTATGCATTTTTAAGAGCATATGAGGGGACTGCGATTGCAGATCGACTACGTAACGATTGGTTGCTCGTTCTCGGTAAACGCAAAGACTGGCCACAGTTTGATAAAGAGTATTCACTCTTCATGTTGGATGACGACACCAATGTGAAATGCTATGCATTGCAGTCACGACTTGCGAAACAGGAAGATCCAAAACGGATTGGCGAAGATGCTTTAAAAATCATGATCGATCCACGCAATTTTGGTTCAGCATGCCAAGAGCTAGTTCCCCTTTTAGTACAAGCTAAAGGGCTGACAATCTCTCAGGCGAAAGCCTTGGGGCGTGCAGCTGCCGAAATGAATTTAGAGACCATTGGAAAACGGATTGGGGGCGATGATCTGCTTGCGACGCTTGTGCGTTCAGCTCGCGCTGATGCTAGTAAGGCCTACCGTGATTTTTTACAATCGAACGCTCGGCTCAGTAAAGAGGATCAAGCAATGGCCTGGGGCGTGCTTGGACAATTTTTAGCAAAACGCTTAGACCGAAACGCGATTGATGCGTATCGGCGTCAACAGCAACTCGGCTTTGATGCTCTTTTGTCAACCGAAAGCCAAGAGTGGAAAGTGCGCACGGCCTTACGGGCTCACGATTGGCAGTTAACCAAGGATGCGATTGAGAAAATGAATCCGGCAGTAAGACAACGCGATCCAGCATGGACCTATTGGTATGGTAGGGCCTATAAAGAGCTCGGCAGTCCTGAATTAGCTAATGCACAATTTAAGGAGTTAGAGGATCAATATCATTTTTATGGGCAGCTGGCGCGCGAGGAGCTTGGTAAAGCAATCTTTATTCCGGCCAAAGTAAAAGTTAGCGAGGCAGAAATTAAAGGAATGGCAGGGCGCAATGGCTTTGTTCGGGGTGAACAGTTCTATGCAATGAATTTACGCTTTGAAGGGAATCGTGAGTGGAATTGGGAGTTGCGCGGTATGAGCGATAAGCAATTATTGGCTGCCGCAGAGTATGCCAAACGGATCCACCTATACGACCGGACCGTTAATACGGCAGATCGCACAAAAGGGGAGCATGACTTTGCATTGCGTTACCCCACCCCATTTAAAGAACAATTGAGTCCAATTGCCAAGAATATTGATTTAAATCTCGCGTGGGCATATGGTTTGATTCGGCAAGAGTCACGATTTATAACAAACGCCTCCTCTTCGGTTGGGGCATCGGGACTTATGCAAGTGATGCCTAATACAGCCAAGTATGTCGCCAAAAAAATAGGGATGAACTCTTATACGAATGAGCGCCTAAAGGATACCCAAACAAATTTAACCCTAGGTAGCCACTACCTCAATATGGTTCTCCAAGACCTTGATGGATCATGGGTACTCGCTTCTGCTGCATACAATGCAGGGCCCTCTCGACCAAAATCGTGGCGCGAGAAGTTAACGCAATCAACGGAGGGCGCAATTTTTGTTGAGTCCATTCCGTTTAATGAGACCCGCACCTACGTGAAAAATGTCTTGGCTAATGCAACGTATTATTCTCTTTTAATGGATGGAAAGTCGAGCACGATCAAGCAGCGTCTTGGTACCATTCAGCCAAAAACAGCCGTATTAAGCGAGCTACCATGAAGCACGATGTATTAATTATTGGCGGTAGTGGTTTTGTTGGAAAAACCATCGCTCAGCAGTTGCAGCAAAAGGGTTACTCGGTATTAATACCGTCAAGACGCTACAGCGCTATTCGTGATCTCCGCTTGTTGCCCAGCGTTACTCTTGTTGAGACCGATGTTAATCATCGCGAAGCAATTCATGATCTCTTGGCAGAGTTAAAGCCAACGGCCACAGTTATTAATTTAGTCGGGATTTTGCATGACCGTACGGGTCATCCTTATGGCCCAGGTTTTAAGAAGGCGCACGTTGATCTTCCAGAAATGCTTATGCAGGAGATGAAAGTTTTTGGCCTAAAACGATATCTGCATATGAGTGCCTTAGGAGCGCATTCTCAAGGACCTTCCATGTATCAACGAAGCAAAGGAGATGGCGAGCGGTGTGTCGAGCAAAGCGGACTTGATTGGACTATTTTTAGACCTTCGGTCATCTTTGGTGAGCAAGATCAATTTATCAATACCTTTGTGGGCTTGGCTAAACTTTTTCCGGTGATTCCTCTGGCCAATACCCAAGCTCTTTTCCAGCCTGTGAGCGTCAATGATGTTGCGAAAGCATTCGTAATGGCCCTAGAGGATCAGCGTACGATCCATGGTATTTATGATTTGGTCGGTCCGGAAGTATTTAGCATGGAAGATTTAGTGCGATTTGCAATCCGTAAAGCAGGCAAAAAGAACCCAGTGATTTCATTGCCCAATTGGGTAGGATATCTACAAGCTATTGCCTTTGAGTTTGGGCCCGGACCTACGCTAATGTCCCGCGATAATATTGCTTCGATGAGCGTTCCTAATGTATTGGCACTCGGTAGTCGTGACTCGTTAAGCGAAGACTTTGGGATTGCTAAACAGCATTTAGAAAGCTTAATTGCTTGAAGATTTATCAAGTTGGCGGTGCTGTACGCGATCGCTTGCTCGGTTTACCAGTTCATGACATTGATTATGTAGTGGTCGGATCGTCGGTTGAGGAAATGCTAGCGAACGGCTTTCGTCCCGTCGGCAGTCATTTTCCAGTCTTTTTGCACCCACAAACCCAGCATGATTATGCCCTTGCCAGAACAGAGCGTAAAACCGCACCTGGGCATCAAGGATTTGTATTTCATGCAGATCCAAGCATTCGGCTCGAGGACGATCTTAAGCGACGCGATTTAACGATTAATGCCATCGCTCAAGAAGTAAACGCTTCGGGCGAGCTCATCGGAGATTTAATTGATCCATATCAGGGCAAAGCAGATTTAGAGCAAGGCATATTTCGTCATCTATCGAATGCGTTTTCGGAAGATCCCTTAAGAGTATTGCGAGTCGCACGATTTGCCGCCCGTTTTCCGAAGTTCAATATTGCCCCAGAGACACTCGTTTTAATGAAATCAATGGTGCATAACGGTGAGCTTAAGACCTTATCCAAGGAGCGAGTTTGGCAAGAGCTTGCAAAAGCGTTTATATCTCAAGCGCCCGAATGCTTTATAGAAGTCTTAGAACAATGCGATGCGCTTGAGGAAATTTGGCCCAATGCGCTTGTTAAGCAGTGGCAGCATATGTCAAGCAGAAAAGAAATACTTGCCCAGTTACATCAGGCAGTTACCGTATATCCAGAGCTAGACAAACGCTTAGCGATTGTCTTAAAGCGACTAAAGCGGTCAGAGATTGTTGATTGGGCAAGCGGGTTGAGAGTGCCAAATGACATTACAGAGTATTGCCTGCTTACTGCTGATTTTGAAGCGTGCCGCCACTCCCCCATTCATCCGCAGATAGCCCTTGATTTGTTTAATCGCTCCGATGTTTGGCGTAAACCAAAGCGCTTTATAGAGGTACTTCGTTTAGCAGATACACTCGGTATTGATATTCAGGAATGGCAGAATTTAATGGAGGCTGCTCTGCAGATTGATGGGGGGCAGATTGCAGCAGAGATCAGTCAACAAGGCATAAGCACCAATCATGGCACGCAAATACATCAGGCGCTTGCGCATGCACGTCTAATGGCCATTACACGGACACTTGATCAATAAAATCGGTTGCGGCCTGCAAAGCCAGGTAATTGGTTTAGTTGAAGATTGAGTGTCTCTAGATTTTTTCCAAAAGCGATCACCTTAAAGAGTTCGCCCATTTCTGCTTCAGATATTAATTTTTGTAGCGCATTTGAAATCGGGAGAAAGTGCTCTATATCGTGCGGATCTGATTTTTCTAATACAAGTTCCATAATGCCTGCATCGAGTAAATAGGATGCTTGGCTTGAGAAAAAAAGTTCACCATGGATACTTTCCTCTAATATTCGCAATAGGCTAGAGCACTCAATATGGTTTGTGATATCGGAGATGCCAGGAAATTGCAGCACATCGGTCAGCGCACGATGGCGATGATGAGCCATCAAGGTTCCAGATTGGCGCTGAGGGTGGTAGTACTCTTGCTCATGAAAGCCATAGTCAATGATTAGTAATAAGCCGCAAGCCAATTGTTCTGTAAGCGATCTGAGCCAGGCTTGTGCTTGTAGATGCACTTCTGTTGTATAGCCATCAGCAAATGCTTCAGTATTTAGTAATACTGGAGGTATCTTATTAAGTTCAGCTTGGCTTAAGGCGGCACCTATGGTGGAAACGAGTGATGCTGGAGAAGAATCTGTATCGACTGCAATATCAAGACGATGCCATATGTTGCGATGCATGCAAATTCGCTCGCATGGAATAGCATCTAACACCTCATTTGCTAAGACTACCCCCTCAATATGATTAGGGATAGAGCTTAACCAAATGCACTGCGTATGAATCGCATGCTCATGACAGATATTCTTTAAAAGAAGCTGTTGGCGTTTAGCAAGGTCAGGTGAGAGTTCGATAATTTGATATTCATCAAGATCAAATTCGCGTAAATGCAATTCCAGCAGAATCGATTTTGCAAGACTGCCGGTGCCCGCACCGAATTCCAAAACACGGGTAGGAAGGCCCTGTTGCTTAAGAGCCTCTAAGACGGGCAAGATGGTACTTACGATGGTTTGTCCAAAAAAAGGACTAATTTCAGGAGCGGTTATGAAATCACCAGCGACCCCAAATTTTTCTATGTCAGAAGAGTAATAGCCCAAATTAGGCTCATACAGGGCAATATGCATATACCTAGAAAAGGCCAGATGCCCCCCATTTTGCTTAATTTCCTGGGAAATTTTAGCCATCATCGCGGCCAAATGCTCCTCTTCGGGCTGGGTCAGGTTAATATCCATAGCTCATTAGTCTAAGAGAGTTTACGTGGAAGGTTCAAAGACGTCCTCGCATCGTACTGTTTTGCTTACCGGAGCGGCTAAACGCTTGGGTAAAGAAATTGCTTTGCACTTCGCTAAGGCGGGATGGAATGTGGTTTTACATTACGGCAGCTCTAAGCAAGATGCTTTAGAGACCCTTGCAAAAATTAAGAGCTTGGGAGTTGAGGCAATTGCAATTCAGGCCAACTTGGCAGAGGCCGAAGAGATCAAGGTTTTGTTTAAAGCAAGTATCGATCAATTTAATAGAATCGATTGCTTAATTAATAGCGCCTCTGTCTTTGAATACGATCGACCCAGTCAGGCAATGCATATGCTGACACAGCCGAGCCTCATGGGTAATATCCAAGTCAATCTAGCCGCACCAGTTTTGCTGGCACAAGAAATGTTTCATCATCTCCAAAAGCAGCCCGCTCGTAATGATGGTCTCGTTCCGGTAACGATTCAGTTACTGGATCAAAAGCTGATTAATTTAAATCCGGATTATTTCTCCTATACATTGTCAAAGAGCGCATTGTTAACAGCCACTGAAATGATGGCGCTTGATTTTGCTCCAATCATGCGCTCGGTCGGTTTGGCCCCCGGCATAACACTGCCATCTGGTCAACAAACAGAAGCAGAATTCTTACGCGCACATCGGATGACCCCAATGGGGTATTCATCCAGTGCAGATGATATTGCACAGGCAGCATTATTTATTGCTAATGCAAAAGCAATCACAGGCACAACCATTTATGTCGATGGCGGTCAGCATTTGCTGTCATCGGAGCGTGATGTGATGTTTAACACTCAATAAGGTCGCCATGCACTCCCTTTTATCGCATCCCAGTCTAATAAATTGCCGCCGCTTATTTTTAAAAGACTATGAGGTTTATATCAATATTGGTGTTCATGATTTTGAGAAGAAAGCAGAGCAACGCGTAATTTTTAATGTTGATCTTTATGTGCCTCTTGAGCAAAATACCCCCATGCATGATCGATTGGATGAGGTTCTGGATTATGACTTTATTCGTAAAACAATTACTCAAAGAGTCCAGAGAGGACACATTCATCTCCAAGAAACTCTATGCGACGATATTGTTGGGGCAGTTTTAGAGCACCCTAATGTAATGGCTGCGAGGGTTAGTACCGCAAAACCAGATGTTTATCCCGATTGCGAGGCGGTTGGGGTTGAGGTGTTCAAGATTAAACAGGTTAGTCAATAACTCTCATCTTATTTATTGACTATGGCAGATCCTCGTAAACAAGCTTTTGAAGAGAATAAGTTAGATAAAAAATTGTCTCGTTTGGTGGGCGAGGCAATTGGTGACTTTAGGATGATTGCCGACGGTGATAAGGTGATGGTATGTATATCAGGCGGCAAAGACAGTTATACCTTACTAGATATCTTATTAAAACTACGCGAGCGTGCCCCCATCTCCTTTGAGATCGTGGCAGTTAATTTGGATCAGAAGCAGCCAAATTTTCCGGCGGAGATATTGCCCAACTATTTAAAGCAACTAAATGTACCGTTTCATATTGAAGAGCAAGATACGTACAGCATTGTAAAACGAGTTATTCCTGAGGGAAAAACAACCTGTGGCTTGTGTTCACGTTTACGGCGCGGTATTTTGTATCGGGTTGCAGATGAGCTCGGGGCTACCAAGATAGCCTTAGGACATCATCGTGATGATATTTTAGAAACCCTTTTGTTAAATATGTTCTTTGCAGGGAAGCTGAAGGGTATGCCCCCAAAATTACGCTCTGATGATGGGCGGCATATTGTGATTCGTCCGCTTGCCTATGTTCCAGAAAAGCTGATTGAGCGTTATGCTACCTCCATGAGCTTCCCCATCATTCCGTGTGATCTATGTGGTAGTCAGCCCAATCTTCAAAGGGCAGCCATGAAGAAGCTCTTGCGGGACTGGGAGAAGCAATTTCCTGGCCGAGTTGAGAATATTTTCCGCTCAATGCATCAGATTGTGCCCTCGCATTTAATGGATCCCAACGCATTTGATTTCCAAGGACTAGAGAGCCATAAGAACCTCAGTGCCCTGGGAATAAACCTTGAGGGAGATTTAGCAATTGATGAGGGTGAAGATGTGTGTGTCCCGCTGAATCAAGCCCAATTCCCTATTTCATTTGCTGATAAGCTTTAATTTCTTAGACCAACCGCTTTCTCATTAACCCATCTCAAGCCCTATACTTATGGCTATGAATATAGTGATATTGGCAGCTGGGCAAGGCAAGCGCATGAAATCTGCTTTGCCAAAGGTATTGCAACCTCTAGCGGGCAAACCCCTTTTAGAGCATGTACTAGAAACCGCTATTTCTTTAACGAAGGCAGCACAGCCAGTAGTAGTTATTGGGCATGGCGCACAGTATGTCAATGCATTCCTAAGCGATTTAGCGAACCGTAATCCACGTTTTAAGGCAATTAAAACGGTTTTACAAAAAGAGCAAAAGGGTACAGGCCATGCGCTCTTACAGACCCTAACCAAATTAAATAAAGATTTACCAACTCTTGTCTTATATGGCGATGTGCCATTGACCACAAAAGATACTCTTCAAAGCCTCATTCGCTTAGCCGATGGAGTTCGCGCAAAACAGTCGGCCCTCGGTTTATTAACCCAGAATATGGAAAACCCAAAGGGGTACGGGCGCATTGTGCGAGATCAGGATGGCGCAGTAAGTGCGATCGTTGAAGAAAAAGATGCCAGCCCAAGCATTAAAGCAATTCATGAGATTAATACAGGTATCATGGTTTTGCCAAGCGAGTCTTTATCGAAGTGGCTTAAGAGCTTAAAGACTAAAAATGCCCAAGGTGAGTATTACTTAACGGATGTGATTGCAATGGCAGTCCGCGATGGTGTTCCCATCCGAACCTCACAAGCAAAAAATGAGTACGAGATCTTAGGAGTCAATAGTCGTGATCAGTTGGCTGCGCTAGAGCGTCAAATACAAAGACAGCGAGCCGCTGCATTATTAGAATCAGGCGTTACCTTATTCGATCCTGAGCGTATTGATATCCGTGGCGAACTTAGTTGTGGTCAGGATGTATGGATCGACGTGGGTTGTGTGTTTGAAGGACGCGTTCACTTGGCAGCCGGAGTTCGTATTGGCCCTTATTGCGTTCTAAAAGATACCCAGATTGCTACCAATACGCAAGTCGGAGCATTCACACATATCGATGGTGCACAAATTGGTGCTGAAGCACGAGTGGGCCCCTATGCACGCATTCGACCGGGTACGATATTGGCGAACGAAGTTCATATTGGTAACTTTGTAGAAGTTAAAAACACGAAGATTTCGGCACAGAGCAAAGCCAACCATTTGGCTTATGTGGGCGATTCTATTGTGGGGGCTCGTGTCAATATCGGCGCCGGCACTATTACCTGTAACTACGATGGTGTCAATAAGCATCAAACGATTATTGAGGATGATGTTTTTATTGGATCTGATACTCAGTTAGTGGCACCTGTGAAAGTTGGTAAGGGGGCCACCTTGGGCGCAGGAACAACCCTGACCAAAGATGCTCCTGCTGGAAAGTTAACTGTGTCGCGCGCGAAGCAAGTCTCGTTAGACTGGCAAAGACCGATAAAGATCAAGCCCAAATCTAGCAAAGTAAAGAAATAATCTATGTGCGGAATTGTGGGCGCAGTCTCCAAGAGTAATGTGGTCGATACCTTGATCGAGGGTTTGCGGCGTCTGGAATATCGTGGCTATGACTCTTGCGGTTTTGCAGTGATAGATGCCACCAAGACAAATCATCCACTGCAGAGAGCTAGAACAACTGCACGAGTCGCTGATTTAGCGAAGCAGGCCACCGAGTTTAATGGCCATATTGGGATTGCGCATACCCGTTGGGCCACCCATGGTAAGCCAGACACACAAAACGCACACCCCCATATCTCGAATGACTTAATTGCGCTGGTGCATAACGGCATTATTGAGAACTATGAGGCATTACGTGAACAACTGATTGCCGCTGGATATCAATTTAGTTCTGAGACTGATACCGAGGTAATTGCGCACTTAGTTCATCGCGAGTATGTCAAATTAGCTAAGCCTGACTTAAGAGAGGCTGTAGCAGCGAGTATTTTGCAGTTAAAGGGGGCTTATGCCATCGCAGTCATTTCTCAAACAGAACCTAAGCGCTTAATTGGAGCTCGTGCTGGATCCCCCCTGATTGTAGCGATTGGCGATGATGGTCATTACGTATCTTCCGACGCCCTAGCATTAGCAGGAAAAGCACAAACCATGATTTACCTTGAAGAAGGGGACTTGGTGGCAATCAGTGAGGGCGATTTCAATGTTTGGGATCGTGGCGGAAAAATTGTAAGTCGTGAAATCAAGCCAATGCCAGTGCAGGGAGAGGCTGTTGAATTGGGACCCTATCAGCATTTCATGCAAAAGGAGATTTTTGAACAGGCCCGCGCGGCTTCTGACACGATTGCTCATATTTCTGAGTTTGGACCAGCCCTGTTTGCTGCTGATCCTAAAGAATGGCAAGCGTTTGATCAGATTTTACTTTTAGCCTGTGGTACCAGTTATTACTCTGCCTGCGTTGCTAAATATTGGCTTGAAGAAATTGCACGCATTCCAACCCAAGTGGAGATTGCAAGCGAGTATCGCTATCGTCAGTCAATTCCCAGGTCAAAAACTTTAGTAGTCGTTGTCTCCCAATCGGGAGAAACCGCTGATACATTAGCGGCCTTACGACATGCAAAGGAGCTTGGTCACGGCATGACCTTATCGATTTGTAATGTTGCTTCTAGTGCTATGGTGCGTGAGACACAATGGCACTTTTTAACGCATGCTGGTACAGAGGTGGGTGTAGCATCTACAAAAGCCTTCACGACCCAGTTACTTGCTTTGTACTTATTGGCCTGCTCGATTGCAAAGCGCAAAGGATTGGTATCGAGCGATGCCGAGAAAAAAATGCTTCATGATCTGCGGCATTTACCACAGGCGATTCATGCAGTATTAGCGCTAGAGCCACAAATTATTTCTTGGAGTCAATTGTTCATAAAATGCGAGAACGCATTATTTTTAGGACGAGGTATCCATTTTCCCATTGCTTTAGAGGGGGCCTTAAAGCTGAAAGAAATTTCCTATATACATGCAGAGGCCTATCCTGCTGGCGAACTTAAGCACGGGCCACTAGCCTTGGTAACTGAAAAAATGCCGGTGGTTACCGTAGCGCCCAACGATACGCTTCTCGAAAAGCTCAAGTCAAATATGCAAGAAGTCAAGGCTCGCGGAGGACAGCTATTTGTTTTTGCAGACCAAGGCACTCACATTAAGAGTGAGGAAGGCATACGGGTGATTCGCCTGCCTGAGCACTATGGAGATTTATCTCCCATCTTGCACGTTATTCCACTCCAACTCTTGGCCTATCACACCGCCTGTGCTTTGGAGACTGACGTTGATAAACCACGTAATTTAGCCAAAAGCGTCACGGTCGAATAAATCCGCATTAAGTAGCATCCTTGTGGTCAAATATTGGATGTGAAAAGTCGTTTAGTTACCCCACATTTTTCTTGGAAATTCTGTCTGTCATATCCCAGTAAAAATGGGCTGGCACTGATTGTTTCTCTTGGTCTTGGTGCATGCGCAGTCGGACCCGATTTTAAGAAACCAGACGCACCTAAGGTTAGTTCGTTTACAGAAAAGCCGGTTAGCAATAAGTTAGCAACAGCACCAGGTGTGGGCGGAACACAACAGAGCATAGAACCTGCAGCAGATATCCCAGCAGAATGGTGGGCCTTGTATCGCTCTCCCGAGCTTGATAATTTGATTAAGCAAGCTTTAAAACGTAATCCGAATTTAGGTGCTGCAGACGCAACTCTGAGAGCAGCTCAAGAAAATGCAAATGCAGCTTTTGGATCTTTTCTATTTCCGAGTATCGGTTTAGGAGGAAGTGCAACACGCCAGCAAATAAATCCGTCCACATTTGGACAGGGCTCTGGAAGTCCCAGTATTTATAACATTTACAACACCTCGGTTTCTGTGAACTATAACCTTGATGTATTTGGTGGCGCACGTCGTGCAGTTCAAAGTGCAGAAGCGCAGGCAGAGATTTCTGGATTTCAGCTCGAGGGAGCCTATTTAAATCTGACAGCAAATATAGTGACTACGGCGATTCGTGAAGCTGCATTACGCGCCCAGTATGAATCCAATCTAGAGATCTACGAAGCACAGAAAAATCTGGCGGATATTATTGCAAAACAACTCGAGATCGGAACTGCATCGCGGGTTGATCTCACTTCACAACTTTCTCTAGCAGCTAGTTCACAAATTGATTTGCTCAATCTGAATAAAAACTTGTCTTTTACTCGTAATCAGTTATCGGTACTGGTAGGTGAGTTTCCGGGTAACGGCGTGCTGGCTAAATTTGATTTAAATAAATTAAATCTACCCGAGAAAATTCCCCTATCCGTACCATCGGATTTGGTCCGCCAACGCCCTGATATAAGGGCTGCAGAAGCCTATATTAAATCTACTAATGCCTTAGTTGGTGTCGCAACTGCTAATTTGTTGCCACAAATTACCCTCAGTGGCGCCACAGGTTCACAGGCATTAACGACTGGCGCTCTATTTGGGCCCAATGCCGCAATTTGGTCAGTTGCCGGTGGAGTCTTTCAGCCTTTGTTTCAAGGGGGCGCATTACTTGCTCAGCGTAGAGGGGCAATTGCCACTAACGAAGCTGCCGTCTTTCAGTATCAGGCAACCGTCCTGAGCGCCTTTCAGGAAGTGGCCAATGCATTACAAGCATTAGAAAGCGATGCCCTTGCCCTAAGAGCGGCATCCGAAGCTGAGCGGAATGCCTTAGAGTATCTAAATTTACTAGAGCAACAATATAAATTAGGTACAGGAAGTTATTTGGCTGTGTTAATCGCTCAAAGGCAATATCAGCAAACCAAGTTTCGTTTGATTGATGCACAAGCCAATCGATTTGCGAACACCGCAGCTTTATTTGTGGCCCTCGGTGGAGGTTGGTGGAATCGCACTGGCCCTGCTTATCAGGCGCAGAAGAAAGAAGACCTCCATAATCAAGGATCTAGTCAGCAAGAGATGCGCCAATGAATGCAATACACACCATCATCGCTTGGATAAAAAATAAAGTCTTGAGTAAACAGAATCTCGACTTTGTTTTGCTACAGCTTAAAAAGATAGCTAACGCAACTCGGCCACGAGAGCGGTTTAGAAATACAAAGACATACGCTGCCCTGATGCAGATGCCAACATTAAAGCGCCGCATGATTGTGATGCTTGTTTCAGTCTTTGTGCTCCTTGGCTTGGTCGTGGGATTTAATCAATTAAAAACCTTGATGTTCAATTACTTTATGTCTGGTTTGGGGTTACCCCCAGCTACCGTCACAACGATGGTTATTGAAAAGCAGGAATGGCAGCCCAAGATGACTAGTGTTGGAAACGTCCGCGCTTTTCGGGGTGTTGATTTAAGCACTGAAATTGGCGGCCTGGTATTAAATGTTCCAATCAAGTCAGGCTTAGATGTTAAGGAGGGCGATCTTCTTATTAAGCTGAATGACGCAGCGGATCTTGCACAACTAGAGGCGATGAAGGCAATGGCTGATCTTGCCAAGGTCATTAATGAGCGTGATAAGGCTCAGTTAGCTATTCAGGCAATTAGTAAAAATGTCTATGACACCAGCACGGCAGATATGAAAGCCAAGCGTGCTCAGGTAGATCAGCAAACTGCATTGGTAGCCAAAAAGAATTTAAAGGCCCCATTTAGCGGTCGTGTTGGTATTGTGACGATTAATCCAGGTCAATATGTAAATCCAGGGGATAAACTACTGACCCTGCAAACTATTGACCCAATCTACGTTGACTTTACTTTACCGCAAAGCTCAGCAGGAACTATTAAAGCTGGACAAACAATCGACTTGCAAACGGATGCATTTAAAGATTCTATATTTTCTGGCAAGATCACTGCGGTTAGCCCTAAAGTTGATCTCAATACACGCAATATTCAGATTGAAGCGCAGATTAGCAATCCAGATAAAAAGTTATTACCTGGGATGTTTGCTAATGTAAACATTAATTTAGGCGATAAGCTTGAGCTTCTAACCTTGCCACAAACCGCTGTGACCTACAACCCATACGGAAGTACAGTTTTTATTGCTGTTAAAACTAATCGTAAGGATAAAAAAGGCAATCCCATTATGGAGGCGCAGCAAGTATTTGTGACACCAGGGCTCAAGCGTGGTGATCAAGTCGCAATTATGAAAGGCCTAGAATCAGGCATGACTGTGATCACGAGCGGCCAATTAAAGCTAAAAAATGGTACCCCACTCATTGTAAATAATAGCGTCTTGCCGGCTAACTCGCCAAATCCTAAACCACAAGAGCAATGAGTCAGGACTTTACGCGTCATCAATGGACGGATATTTTTATTCGTCGGCCAGTGTTGTCAATCGTAGTTAGTCTCTTAATCTTATTGTTGGGCTTAAAAGCTGTTGGATCCTTACCCGTTAATCAGTACCCCCAAACCCAAAATGCGGTTGTAACGATTACGACAGCTTATTTTGGTGCTGACCCAGAAACCATTGCTGGCTTTATTACTCAGCCATTAGAAGGCGCCATTGCCCAAGCTCAGGGCATCGATTATTTGTCATCAATCAGTATTGGCGGGGTATCAACCATTTCTGCTACCTTGCGCTTGAACTATGACGCAAACAAAGCGTTGACACAAATTAATACGCAAATTAGTTCAGTTCGCAATCAACTACCACCGCAAGCTCAGCAGCCGATCTTAACGGTGCAAATTGGCCAATCAACAGCCGCTATGTATATGGGCTTTTATAGTGATGAGATTGCCAACAATAGCATTACCGATTATTTATTGCGGGTCGTCAAGCCAAAGCTCGACTCTATTAGCGGTGTACAAAATGCGGAGATCCTGGGGGGGCGTAAATTTGCTTTACGGGCATGGCTAGATCGCGATCGGATGGCGGGATTAGGGGTTTCTCCAGACGAGGTATATGCAGCACTTGCTGCTAATAATTATTTATCACCTGTAGGCAGCACCAAGGGGCAAATGGTATCGGTTGACTTGGTCGCTAGCACTGACTTGCATTCGCTCGATGAATTTCGGAAATTGGTCATTAAGCGAAATGGTGCTGATATTGTTTATCTTGAGCAAGTTGCAACCGTAACTCTAGGCTCAGAAGATTACAACAATAATGTTGCTTTTAATGGCAAACAATCTGTGTTTATTGGCATTAAGGTAGCGCCTGATGCTAATTTGCTTGATGTAGCAAAGCGCATTCGAAACACATTCCCTGATATTCAAAGGCAACTTCCTTCTGGTTTAAATGCCAAAATCGTATTTGACTCTACTGACTTTATTAATACATCGATCGAAGAGGTTGTCAAAACTCTTCTAGAGGCATTAGTTATTGTGACCCTTGTGATTTATTTATTTTTGGGTAGCTATCGAGCGGTAGCAGTCCCAGTGCTAGCAATGCCACTCTCTTTGATTGGCACTTTTTTTATGATGCAGGCACTTGGCTACTCAATTAATTTACTCACCTTGCTTGCCTTAGTGCTAGCTATTGGATTAGTGGTAGATGATGCAATTATTGTGGTTGAGAACGTTGATCGCCACATGAAGGAGGGTAAATCACCTCTCGAGGCTTCTCTAATTGCAGCCCGAGAATTAGGTAATCCTATTTTAGCGATGACGGTTGTGTTGATTGCAGTTTATATCCCCATCGGTTTTCAGGGAGGCTTAACTGGCGCACTCTTCACTGAATTTGCTTTTACCTTGGCAGGAGCAGTGGCAGTATCTGGCGTAGTAGCGTTGACCCTTTCGCCCATGATGTGTTCACAAATCTTCTCGCAGGAAGAAGAAATGTCGCCTTTCGTGAAAAAGATTGATGCGGTATTCGAGCGAGTGCGCCACTCATATCAAGAAACACTTCGTGACCTTTTATCAACCTGGCAGGTCATTATTGTGATGGGCGCTTTGCTTTTAGGGGGCGTTGTTTATCTCTATGCAACCGCCCGTTCAGAGTTAGCTCCAACGGAAGACCAAGGGATTGTTTTGATGTCAGCGATTGGACCACCAAATTCAACGGTGAACCAGATGCAAGGCTATGCTGATCAAATATTTCAGATTGCAAGTAATGAACCTGAGTATAAGCAGATGTTCCAGATTACGAGCCCAACATCTAGCTTCGGCGGCGTGATCATGAAAGACTGGGGTGAGCGCAGCCGCAGCGCGACCAAGTTTCAAGAAGACTTGCAAAATAAGTGGAGCAGTATTGCTGGAACACGGGTGGCAGCGTTTCAGTTCCCAGCATTACCGGGTGCGCAGGGATTTCCGGTCCAGGTAGTGATTAATACCACCGAGCCCTATACCAATTTAAATGAGGTATCACAGCAGGTCTTAGATAAGGCAAGGCAAAGTGGCATGTTCTTCTTTGTGGACTCTGATTTGAAGATTGATAAGCCACAAGATGTCTTGCAAATTGATCGCGAGAAAGTAGCTGCCTTAGGGATGTCTCAAAGAGATGTCGGTAATGCACTATCCGCTGCATTGGGCGGTGGGTTTGTGAATTACTTTTCGGTAGCAGGCCGTTCGTATCGGGTGATCCCGCAGGTTAAACAAACCGATCGATTAAATCCCGATCAAATATTAGATTACTACATTAAGACACCAAGTGGAGCGATGGTTCAAGCAAGAACAATTGCAAGTATCGAAAGCCGAGTTGTGCCACAGTCAATCAATCGGTTTCAGCAACTCAACTCTGCGACTATTAGCGGTGTTAGTACGCCATTTGTGTCGCAAGAGGAAGTATTAAGTTTCCTAGAAAAATCGATTAAAGAAGCAGCCCCTTCGGGCTACTCGGTTGACTACGCTGGACCTTCGCGACAGTTCAAGGCAGAATCTGGCGGCTTTTTGATCACTATGGTCTTTGCCGTGTTAATTGTGTTTTTAGTTCTAGCTGCGCAGTTCGAGAGCTTCAGAGACCCCTTGGTTATTTTGGTTTCTGTACCACTTGCCTTATTTGGTGCGCTGATCTTTATTAATTTGGGCTTTACAACCTTAAACGTATATACCCAAGTAGGCCTAGTAACTCTCATGGGCTTAATTAGTAAGCACGGTATTTTGATAGTTGAGTTCGCAAACGAATTACAAGAGGCTGGACGTAGCAAGCTTGAGGCAATTATTGAGGCGAGTAGCGTACGCTTGCGCCCTATTTTGATGACCACCGCTGCCATGGTGCTGGGCGTGGTTCCCTTGGTGATTGCATCAGGGGCTGGCGCAGCCGGACGTCAATCGATGGGGATAGTGATTTTTACTGGGCTTGCGATTGGTACTCTATTTACTTTATTTGTTGTGCCAGCCATGTATCTGTATATCGGCGCCGATCATCAGCAAAAGAAATTTAAGCAAGCTTAATCGCTATTGAATCGCTTTTATAAAATGAGTGTTCGTACAAATCATTTCGTACCAGCGTTTGATGTGTATCAGCTCTGTCCGTGGACCTGTTTTATCAGGGTACTGATCTGCCAGCATGATCCAGCGCTTAACGCATAGTGCAATAGTAATATCGCCCAGATTAAATTTGGAGCCCGAGCAAAAAGCTTGATTGGCAAGGACGCCATCAAAAATACCCAAAAGTCGATTAGATTCTTGGAAAGCATTTTTGATGGCAGTGTAATCACGTTCTTCCTCGGGGACACGAGTAAGGCCAAGAAATGGAACGCGCAATGATGGCCATAGAGTACTAATTTGCCAATCCATCCATTTCTCAGAAGAGGCTTGGCTTGCAAGATCATCTGGGAAGGCATTATTGGAGTCATACTTTTTAGCAAGATAGCGCATGATGGTATTGGATTCCCACAGAACAAGAGCTCCATCTTCTAGGGTTGGGACCAGGCCATTGGGATTTAGTTTTAAATAATCCGGGGTCTTATTGATACCAAAATGTAGACCCGCATCAATTTGTTTAAAGTCAGATCCCTCGTCCAAGCCAAGTTCCGCGAGTACCCAAAGTACTTTTTGGACATTAATCGACGATTTTCTACCCCAAAGTGTCATCATTTGATACTACCTTCTGGATCAAGAGCAAGTTGATTAAATTGACTTTGTGCAAACAAAAGTGGATGGCGATCTGAATCTTGCTCGATACTCAAAACACGCGCCACGATAATATGATGATCGCCGCCTTCATGAACAGCAACAGTTTCGCATTCAAAATAAGCCAAACAATTAGCAAGACGCATTAAACCGCTTGGCTCAATCCGGTGTTCCATTTGAATACTATTTTTATTAAGTTGTTTTGCAAAGACAAGAGCCAACTCTTTCTGATTAATATCTAGGACATGAATTAGTTGCTTCTGCCCAATACGGAAACAATTGCATAAGTCCGATTGACTGCCAATGCTCCAAAGTACCAATGGGGGGTTGAGCGATACCGTGTTAAATGAGCTTATTGTGATTCCAACTGGTTGTGCATCTTCATTTAAGCCGGTAATGACCGTGACACCGGTGGCAAAGCAAGAAAAAGCTCGTCTGAGTTCCTGGGCAGAAAATTGATTTTGCAATGACTTCTACTTTTATTTAGAGTTTGAGGGTTTTAGACCAGGAATAGGGATAAGCAGTTCATTTTCTTCGGCTTTCACACACTTAAAGCGATAGTCTTTGCCAGCTTTTGATATGAAACTCGCTCCAATATAAAAATCATCCTTACAAATTTTATTAGCAAAATCCATGACTTGTTGGGACTCAGCGCTAGAATTAATCAGGCGCATATTGCCCAAAGACATCTTCAGCTCAGAAGAGGCGCATGCGCTTAGAAAAAGAGGTGCTGCTAGCAGGATGAATACAATACGTTTCATGTAAAAGCCTCATAATGAACTTTGAAGTAGTAGGATAAACGCTTTTGCAAAATTTGATTTAGTTATCCCATTCATTTACTGATTTAGGAAAAAAATGTTTAGAGCCATTTTAATAAATAAAGATGAGCAAGGTTACCATGCTCAATTGAGTAATTTAGATGAAAGCGCTTTGCCAGAAGGAGATGTTCGCATCAAGGTGCATTATTCCACTCTAAATTACAAAGACGGTTTAGCCATTACCGGTAAGAGTCCGATTGTGCGGAGCTTTCCTATGATTCCAGGAATTGATCTTACAGGAGAAGTGATTGAGAGCAGCAGCTCGGAGTTTAAGCCGGGCGATCTAGTTTTATTAAATGGTTGGGGAGTGGGCGAATCTCATTGGGGCGGATTAGCTCAGCAGGCGCGACTTAAATCTGAATGGCTAATACCCCTTCCTAAAGCATTGACAGCAAAGCAATCATTGGCCATTGGGACCGCTGGGTATACCGCTATGTTGTGCATTATGGCGCTCCAAAAGCATGGTGTGCGAGTGGGCGATGGTGAGATATTAGTAACCGGTGCAGCCGGAGGAGTAGGCAGTTTTGCAATTAGCTTATTGCATGAGTTGGGGTATACCGTGGTGGCGAGTAGCGGTCGTCCAGAAGAGACTAATTATTTAAAGTCTTTGGGCGCCAGTGAGGTAATTGAGCGCGCCAGCCTTTCTCAGCCTGGCAAACCCTTGGCAAAAGAGCGCTGGGCTGCCGTGGTCGACTCAGTGGGAAGCCATACCTTGGCTAATGCTTGTGCCGCAACTAAAGCGAATGGCGCAGTAGCAGCATGTGGTCTGGCTCAAGGGATGGATTTCCCGGCAAGCGTTGCCCCTTTTATATTGCGCGGTATCACCCTGTATGGCATTAACAGCGTCACACAAGTAAAGGCAGTGCGGATAGAGGCCTGGGACTATTTAGCAAAACTTTGCAAACCGCAACAACTACTGGAGATTGCTAAAGAGATCTCCTTAGAAGAAGCCATCCAGGCTAGCAGTGATTTGATTGACGGTAAGATCCGTGGCCGCGTAATTGTGGATGTAAATCGTTAAATACACCTATGTCACTAGTGAGCCCACTGATCACAAAGTTTAAGAAAATTTTTGGGGAAAGATATTTTTTAGACGAAGAGAGTGATCGTACTCAATAAAATCTGGAATCTCTCCAGAAAGTAAGCGATCTTTATAGCTTTGCCACATTGCTGGATCAAATAAATCAGCATGATGCTTCAGCAGTAGTTGTTTAATACGATCATTTCCTAGCAAAAAGGTTTTATAAGTTTCAGGGAAGATATCTTTAGGCCCAATGCGATACCAAGGCTCACTTGCCATTTCATCGTCTTCATTGCGTGGTGCCGGGACGTGACGTACCTCACAATCAGTTAGGTACTCAATTTCATCGTAATCATAAAAAGCAACACGACCATAGCGCGTTACACCAAAATTTTTATAGAGTAAGTCCCCAGGGAAAATATTTGCAGCAATTAAGTTCTTAATCGCTTCTCCGTACTGAATTACCCCGTCCTCTACTTCGCTTGGAGAGCCCTCTTGCAGACGGATATTGAGCGGGGTCATCCGTCTTTCAATATAAAGGTGCTTGATGATGAGCTCTTTTTCTCCAGTGGGATTGATACTAAGTTCTAATAAGGAGGAGCACTGCTCTTGTATTTCAGAAAGTAGCTCAGGCGTGAAGCGCTCTAAAGGGAATGCTACATTAGAAAACTCTAATGAGTCGGCCATGCGCCCTACACGGTCATGCTGTTTCACTAATTGATATTTCGCCATAATTTGTTCACGGCTCGTTTCCTTGGGCGGTGGGAAATAATCTTTAATTAGCTTAAATACATAGGGATAGCTAGGTAAGTCAAATACCAGCATAACTAATCCCCGAATTCCAGGGGCGATCCGAAACCTATCGGTAGAGTGCATCAAGTGATGTTGAAAGTCTCTATAAAACAAGTTCTTACCATGTTTTTGTAAGCCCACCATATTGTAAATTTCTGCACGTGGCTTGTGAGGTAAGAGGCTACGCATAAATGTGACATAAGCTGATGGCACCTCCATATCAACTAAAAAGTAGCTGTGTGTAAAACTAAATATCAGACGCAAATGTACTTCAGTAAGTAAGACCCCATCAATAACAAGTTGGCCTTTCGGGTTATGCATCAAAGCTATAACAAGAGGGAATATTTTCTCCCCATTAATAATGCGACCCATAATATAAGCTGTTTTATTTCTAAAAAATAAAGTACTGAGAGCATGAATTTGAAAATCGGTCGAGCTATTGGTATCAGCTAATGAGTTTTCAATTAACTCAGTCGTGAGAGTGAGATCACGCTCTAGATTCTCAAAGGGATTTTGTAACTCAAAACTCGTCAGTAAGTTGCGCGTGACTGCTCTAAGCCCACTAATATCACCAGGATAGTAGGCTCGATACGATGGTTTACTTGGCGCTTCATCATTCTCAAGATATTCAGTGGAGATGGTAGGGCGTATGAAGATAAACTTATTATTAAAATACCTGCTCGCTAAGATACGGGTGGTTACCGAATTAAAAAAGGTCTCAGCAAGCTCTGGTTGATGTAAGTTAGACAGTAGTCCAATGTAATGAAGCTTAACTTGTTGCCAGATCTCATCTGAAATTGCATGGGCATCAAACTCCTCTTCAAGCGCTTCGGCCGTCTCAATGACTCGCTGATCATAAAAGGTGATTCGGTCGCGTAATAGTTGACGGATGTTGTGCCAATCTTGTTTCTCAAAGGATTCCTTTGCGGACTTACCAGCTTCCCTAAAAATACTGTAATGCCGCTGAAAACCCATTAACAAGGTCTGTGCCATATCAAAGGCTACCTGCGAGGATAATAGTTTTGGAAAGGGATTGTTCATAATAAGAGTGTATCTAGCATTTAAACTGGACTCAAATGACCCAAACTAACCCACCCTCTCAGCCTGCAAGTCCGCTGATTTATCCATATGGGGAGACCTTAGTGGAAGCAGGCCA
The DNA here is from genome assembly GCF_040409815.1 of Polynucleobacter sp. UK-FUSCHL-C3. Taxonomy (NCBI): domain Bacteria; kingdom Pseudomonadati; phylum Pseudomonadota; class Betaproteobacteria; order Burkholderiales; family Burkholderiaceae; genus Polynucleobacter; species Polynucleobacter sp. UK-FUSCHL-C3. The sequence goes on along the minus strand of NZ_CP099959.1, from coordinate 1,828,227 downwards.
CACCATGGAGATTGCCCCAGGGATCTATTGGATCCGGATGCCTTTACCCTTTGCTCTTGATCACATCAACTTATGGTTGTTAAAAGACCGAATTGCCGATCAAGAGGGCTGGACGGTGATTGATTGTGGGATTACCAATGACGAGACTAAAACTCATTGGGAGTCTATTTTTGCAAAACATCTATACGGATTGCCGATTTTGCGTGTCTTGGTTACTCATATGCATCCAGACCACATTGGCCTTGCACATTTTTTATGTGAGCGATGGAAGGCCCCGCTATGGGTTTCCATGAGTGACTTTCTCATGGCACAGTGGTTAAGTAGTAAGGAGGGCGGAGTTGCTGTCGGCGCCAGTAGCGGCAGTGGTGGTGCAGCAGATCATTACGCTCGTCATGGTTTAGTAGGTACCGAAGACCTAGAGCGCATTCGAAGCCGTTCTGATTATTACAGTCGGCTAGTGCCACAGGTACCGCGTCGTTATCGCCGTATCATGGAGGGCGATGAGGTCCAAATTGGAGATCATCGATGGAAGGTATCCATGGGCTATGGTCATGCTCCTGAGCACGCTACTTTTTATTGCACAAAACTCAATATTTTTATTTCTGGGGATATGGTGTTGCCTCGGATCTCAACGAATGTGAGTGTGTATGATGCCGATCCTGATGCTGACCCCTTGGGTTTATATCTACGCTCATTAGAGCAATGGCTATCTTTACCGGTAGATACCCTCGTGCTGCCATCACATGGAAAGCCCTTTAAGGGCTTACATACTCGGATTGAGCAGTTGCATGAGCATCATCGCGCCCGTTTATCCGAAACCCTTGAGGCTTGCCAAACCCCTAAACATGCCTTTGAGATTATTCCTGTTCTATTTCGACGAAAGCTTGATAATCACCAACTTAGTTTTGCGATGGGAGAAGCTATTGCCCACCTGAATTATCTGTGGCATCAGAAGAAGCTGCGGCGCTCGCTTTGCGAGGACGGGATTTGGCGCTTTTGCGCGGCTTCGCCTTTGTAGAGCTTGTCTTAGCCTCAGAGCTAGAGCTTGGCGGGTTTGTCATGGCATCCCCAAAGGATTTGATTGCTAAGAGGGTCGCTCTTTGAACCTCCAAGGTTTGTATGGTGGATTTCAGGATATTCAGGTTGAGGGAAAGCCAAGACTCCACACTTTTGAGGTCTTTAATGCGCTTATCCAGTTCTTCAATATCAAAAGTAGGCATACCACCATTAAAGCTAGACATGCCCGAGCTCATGCCGGGCATAAAAGGGGAGCCTGCATTCGCCGTATTATTTTGATCCCACATGGTTTTGAACATCTCTAGGCTTTGATTGAAATCCGGGATAGCGCTAAACATAAATTCTCCTAACAGGCTAAATAGTCACATTATCGATAAAATAACGGGTTGATGAAGATTAATACCACTTCTGCAGTAATGCAAACCCAAACTAAGCAATCCAAGTCGGGGAAGCCCTATACCCGAGGGGCAGCCTTGCCTTCGCTCCTAAGGCAGCGCATTTTGATTCTGGATGGCGCGATGGGCACCATGATTCAGCAGAAAAAGTTTAGCGAAGCGGATTATCGAGGCTTAAAACATAGCCAGCGCTTTGCTAATCATCCAATCGATTTAAAAGGAAATAATGAGCTCTTGGTCTTAACGCAGCCCGAAGCCATTCGACAGATCCACGATGAGTATCTAGCAGCTGGTGCAGACATTATTGAGACCAACACCTTTGGCGCTACCTCGATAGCGCAGGAAGACTACAAAATGCCGGAGCTTGCTCGTGAGATGAATCTTGCAGCGGCTAAGTTAGCTCGTGCAGCATGCGATCAATTTAGCACCCCGGATAAACCTCGTTTTGTAGCCGGTGCGATTGGACCAACACCTAAGACAGCAAGTATCTCTCCGGATGTGAATGATCCAGGCGCCCGCAATGTGCATTTTGATGCTTTACGTAAAGCCTATCGCGAACAGGCAGAAGCATTATTTGAAGGCGGCTCAGACCTTTTTTTAGTAGAAACAATTTTTGATACCCTCAATGCAAAAGCAGCCCTTTTTGCACTCGATGAATTTTTTGAAGACTCGGGAGAGCGTCTACCAGTAATGATTTCTGGAACCGTGACAGATGCTTCAGGCAGAATTCTTTCCGGACAAACAGTTGAAGCATTTTGGAATAGCTTGCGACATATTAAGCCGCTCACTTTTGGTTTGAACTGCGCACTTGGAGCTGCATTAATGCGACCCTACATTGCGGAGCTAGCACGTGTTTGTGATGTTGCTATTTCATGTTATCCCAATGCAGGTTTACCTAATCCGATGAGTGATACCGGTTTTGATGAGACCCCAGAGGTTACCTCGACTCTAGTCGATGAATTTGCCCGCGATCACTTGGTTAATCTAGTTGGTGGTTGCTGCGGCACTACCCCGGAGCATATTCGAGCGATTGCACAAGCAATGACAAAGCGTCAGCCTCGCCCCTTCTATTCGGAGGCGACAGCGGAAATATGAGTCAATTACCCGTTATTCCAATGCGCTTATCCGGCCTTGAGCCCTGCAACATCTCTCCCCAAATTGGCTTTGTCAATATCGGCGAGCGCACTAATGTCACGGGATCAAAAGCTTTCTCGCGCATGATTCTGAATAATCAGTTTGATGAAGCATTAGCCGTTGCTAGACAGCAGGTCGAGAGTGGTGCACAGATGATTGATATCAATATGGATGAAGCCATGTTGGATTCAGAGGCGGCGATGGTGCGCTTTCTGAACTTGATTGCATCTGAACCTGACATTGCACGCGTCCCCATCATGGTTGATTCTTCGAAGTGGACGGTGATTGAAGCGGGGCTTAAGTGTATCCAAGGCAAACCTATTGTTAACTCTATCTCTTTAAAAGAGGGTGAGGAGCAATTTAAGCACCAGGCTAAATTAATTAAGCGCTATGGTGCCGCGACTGTTGTCATGGCTTTTGATGAAAAAGGTCAAGCCGATACGTATCAGCGCAAAACAGAAATTTGTAAACGATCTTATGCGATTTTGGTGAATGAATTGGATTTTCCTGCCGAGGATATTATTTTTGATCCGAATATTTTTGCAATCGCTACGGGTATTGAAGAGCACGATAATTATGCAGTCGACTTCATTAATGCAACCCGCTGGATTAAAGAAAATTTACCAGGCGCAAAGATTAGTGGTGGCGTCTCGAATGTGAGCTTCTCATTTAGAGGAAATGATCGCGTACGTGAAGCAATCCATACGGTATTTTTGTATCACGCCATTTCAGCTGGCATGGATATGGGCATCGTTAATGCAGGTCAATTGGGAGTCTATGCCGATTTAGATCCTGAGTTGCGCGAACGCGTGGAAGACGTGGTGCTGAATCGCTTTAAAGAAAAAGATGGGCAAAGTCCCACCGAGCGTTTGTTGGCTATAGCCGATCAATATAAAGGCGGCGGCATTAAGCAGGAAGAGAATTTAGTGTGGCGTGAAGAGCCTGTTCGGGAGCGTTTAACCCATGCCCTAGTGCATGGTGTAACCAATTTTATCGTGGATGATACCGAGGAATTGCGCGCTGAGATTATGGGTAGAGGGGGGCGGCCAATCGAGGTGATTGAAGGCCCGCTGATGGATGGCATGAATGTAGTTGGCGACCTTTTTGGCGCTGGAAAAATGTTTTTGCCACAGGTTGTTAAAAGTGCGCGGGTGATGAAGCAAGCAGTTGCCCATTTAATTCCCTACATTGAGGAAGAAAAGAAGCAATTGGTTGCCGCTGGTGGCGAGAGTAAAGCTAAAGGCAAGATTGTGATTGCGACCGTAAAAGGCGATGTGCATGATATTGGTAAGAACATTGTTACTGTCGTTTTGCAATGCAATAATTTTGAAGTAGTAAATATGGGTGTGATGGTTCCATGTGATCAGATATTGAAAAAAGCAAAAGATGAAAAGGCTGATATTGTCGGCCTCTCTGGTTTGATTACACCCTCTTTAGAAGAAATGACCTATGTTGCTCAAGAAATGCAACGCGATGATTATTTCCGACAGAAAAAAATTCCCTTATTAATTGGTGGGGCGACCACTTCGCGAGTTCACACGGCAGTAAAGATTGCGCCTCACTATGACGGCCCAGTTGTTTATGTACCAGATGCCTCTCGCTCTGTATCGGTGGCTTCGAATTTGTTATCGGATGAGGGCGCAAAGAAATTTATTGATGAGATGCTTGCTGATTACGAGCGGATTCGGCATCAGCATGCCAATCGTAAAAGTGTTCCACTAGTTAGCCTACAAGCTGCTAGAGATAATTATGAGCAATTGGACTGGAGTACCTATAAGCCCAGCAAGCCTAAATTTATTGGTAGGCGTGTATTTAAAAACTTTTCTTTGGCAGAAATTGCGAAGTTTATTGATTGGACTCCTTTCTTTCAGACTTGGGATTTGGCTGGCAAGTTTCCGGCAATTCTAGATGACGAAATTGTTGGTGATGAAGCCCGTAAAGTTTATGCCGATGCTCAAGCAATGTTAGAGAAATTAATTAAAGGACAGTGGTTGCAAGCGGATGCAATTGTTGGCTTATTTCCTGCGAATAGTCAGGGTGACGATATCTTGCTATATCCCGATGAGAGTCGCAGTAAACCATTTTTGATTTGGCACAATCTGCGTCAACAGTCAGAGCGACCTGTAGTGGATGGAGTAAAGCGCCCTAATCGGTGTTTGGCAGATTACGTAGCTAATCAAGCGAGTGGTATCCAAGATTATGTTGGCTGCTTTGCCCTGACTACCGGCCACGGAGTCGAAGAAAAGGTGGCGCAGTTCTTGGCGAAGCACGATGATTACAGTGCGATCATGCTCAAAGCATTAGCAGATCGTTTAGCAGAGGCTTTTGCAGAGTTAATGCATTGGCGTGTTCGAACAGATTTATGGGGCTACGCTCCTGGCGAGCAGTTGACTACCGAAGAACTCATTGATGAGAAATATCAAGGAATTCGGCCAGCACCTGGTTACCCAGCCTGCCCGGACCATCAAGTTAAGTTTGCCATGTTTCATGCAATGAAAGCTGATGAGATTGGGATGACCCTCACCGAATCTCTAGCAATGAATCCTGCGTCAAGCGTGAGTGGCTTTTATATTGCCAACCCTAATGCCATGTATTTCAATGTGGGCAAAGTTGCCTCCGATCAGGTAGGTGACTTTGCGAGGCGAGCAGGGCAGTCCCCTGAAGAGGTAAGACGCTCTTTAGCAACCCTCCTCGACTAATTAACTCCCCAAACAACCGGTTCATTATTCTTTTGAGCTTGTCTGAGAAGTTCTATAAAGGGAAACGCACGTCGACCCAGGGGGTCCTTTTTTAGGCCTTCAGACTTTTCAGATGGATCAGTATTTTTCGGCTGAGCAGTTCGTTCTAATTGAATGGCTTGGTCGAGTCGCTCAATGAAAGTAGGAATTTGCTCTGGCAACAGAATTCCTTTTTCTTCATAAGGGCGTTGCATCACTGCAAAGATCCGTTCAGTGAGATCATCTAGCATGATGACCGGAGCGCAATTCTTAGATCGAAATTGATGAATCATAGCCTCAGCATACCATCACTGATAAACTCTCATCTCTATGTTGTTAGTTCAAAAAAACCAACTCGTACACCTACTTGCCAATGCATTAAATGCCATTGCGCAAGAGCGCGGCCTTGCCGCCGGAGAATTTCCGATCCCTCACTTGGAGAGACCAAAAGCAGTAGATCATGGTGATGTGGCATGTAATATCGCATTACAGATTGCCAAAGCATGGAAAGCAAATCCCCGTGAATTAGCGCAGCTGATTGTGGCTCGTTTGGAGTCAAGTCCAGAATATCAAAACTTAATCTCCAGTTCGGACATCGCTGGCCCTGGCTTCATTAACTTTCGCTTAAGCCAACATGCAAAGTCGGCAGTTGTACAAATGATTCTGAATGATCGTAATCGATTTGGGCGGCGCGATCGCTCTGGGGTGCAAGATGCATCGATGCCGACTCGTGCCATGATTGAGTTTGTCTCAGCTAACCCAACGGGACCCTTGCACGTCGGGCATGGACGTCAGGCTGCTTTAGGTGATGCTTTAGCTAATCTAATGGATAGCCAAGAAATTAAAGTGCATCGGGAGTTTTATTACAACGATGCTGGGGTGCAGATTCATAATCTTGCAATTTCGGTACAGTCTCGCCTAAAGGGCTTAAGTCCCGTCAGTTCGGATTGGCCTAAAGATGCTTATAACGGTGAATATATTGCCGAGATTGCACAGTCGTATCAATCAGAGCAAAAAGACGAGAATGATCTAGAGGCTATCCGAAAATTTGCAGTGGCCTATTTACGTAAAGAGCAAGACATTGACTTAAAGACTTTTGGGGTTCGTTTTGATGAGTTTTATCTTGAATCCTCTTTGTATTCTGATGGAAGTGTGCAGAAGGTGATTGAGGATCTGGCAAGTGTTGACAAAACCTATGAGGCTGATGGAGCGCTTTGGCTGAAGACCACTTTAGACGGTGATGACAAAGACCGTGTCATGCGTAAATCAGATGGTAGCTATACCTATTTTGTACCCGATGTTGCTTATCACATTAATAAATGGAGTCGTGGTTTTGAGAAGGTAATCAATGTACAAGGTAGCGATCATCACGGTACGATTGCACGTGTTCGCTCTGGTATTCAGGGGGTAGCTCAGAAACGTCATTGGGCGATTCCAACCACATATCCAGATTATGTTTTACATAAGATGGTGACAGTCGTTAAAGATGGTGCAGAAGTAAAGCTGTCTAAGCGCGCTGGCTCCTACGTAACCCTCAGAGATTTGATTGAGTGGTCTGGTGGCGTTCATGCGCAAATGTCAGTAACAGAGCGAGAGCTGGCATTACAGCGTGGACGTGATGCGGTTCGGTTTTTCTTGATCTCACGAAAGGCCGATACAGAATTTGTTTTTGATGTGAACTTAGCGCTTCAGCAAAATGACGAAAATCCCGTTTTCTATGTGCAATACGCGCACGCTCGCATTTGCTCGATTTTGCAGCAGTGGGGTGGGGAGCAAAATAATCTCAGCGCTGCTAATTTAGATCTTTTGGATAGCAAAGCAGCGGATCATCTCTTACGTCGCTTAGCAGAGTATCCAGAGGTCTTAGCAAACGCTGCCCAAGATTTAGCTCCGCATGCCGTAGCGTTTTATTTGCGGGATTTAGCAGGAGATCTCCATACTTTTTATAATGCAGACCGTGTTTTAGTCGATGAGCTTGATCTAAAATTGGCCCGCCTAGCTTTATTATCAGCCTGTCGTCAGGTTTTAGAAAATGGCTTAAAAGTTTTAGGGGTTTCAGCCCCAAGCAAGATGTGATCTATTGAGTGCAATGGAGTGTTTAGTTTTTCCATCTTGAAGCGGGTAAGATAGAGATTATGAAGCCATACGAACATCAAAATACGGCCACACAGAGCATTAATTCTCATTTACTGCGTTCGTCGCAATCGGGTGGCATCATCATGGGCGTGGTCATTGGCCTATTGGTCGGCGTTGGCCTGGCACTATTAGTTGCTTGGTATTTAACAAAATCTCAGCCCCAAGAAAGACCTGGAGTTCGTGCGCCAAGCGCACCATCGTTTATGAAACCCGTCCCTCAAAAGGCAGAAAGAGAAGAGGAGGAGGAGACCTCGGTCGCCCCACCTCAGGTCGATCTTAATAAGCCTTTACAAGGAAAGAATGCTGGGCCTGGGGTGCGCGATCCAATTGCTGATATCGCTTCAGGAAAGACCCTTGATCCTAAGCCAGAGGCTAGAGGCGATACACAGTTTTATGTACAAACAGGCGTCTTTAATCAGCGCGCAGATGCTGACGCTCAAAAGGCTAATTTGGCGATGCAAGGTATACAGACTCAACTCAGTGAAAGTTCTGTTGAGGGGGTTACAGTTTGGAGAGTACGAATCGGTCCTTTTACTAGCATTGAAGACACTGCACCGACTAGAAGTAAGTTAACCATTATTGGCATTAAACCGACCGTTATTCGAGTTAATAAATCATGATCCATATGTTTAAATACCTCTCCATTTTTTTGATACTTTTTGGTTTACAGCACGGGGCCGTTGCACAGGCGCCCGTGAAAGTAGAAGAGGGATTTGATTATCGTGTGTTAACAATCACCCAACCTATTGATACCAAGGGTAAGGTCGAGGTTATCGAATTCTTTTGGTACGGCTGCCCACATTGTTATGAGTTTGAGCCAGAGCTTAAGGGCTGGATAAAGCGACAGAATAAAGACGTTGTGTTCAAGAAAGTCCCCATCGCCTTTCGAGAGGAGCTAATGCCTCATAGCCAGCTCTTCTATGCACTGGAGTCCATGGGCAAAGGCGATACTTTAAATGACAAAATTATGTTTGCGATGCATCGTGAGAACAAGCGTCTGCTTAATGAAAATGAGATTGCAGATTGGGTGGCGGCCCAAGGAGTGGATCGAAATGCATTCTTAGCTACTTATCGTTCGTTCGCCGTCTTATCAAAAGCTAGGGCTGCCAATCAGTTGGGAAATTCTTATCGTATTGATGGGGTGCCGACGGTCGCTGTTCAGGGTAAGTACATTACGTCACCTTCGATCGCAGGAACTAGAGCCAAGGCCGTCAATGTAATGGACTTTTTAGTAAGCAAAGTTCGGAAAGATGGTTATAAGTAAGTCAAGACAAGTTAGATTTTGACGAACTTACGTACGATCCAAAAATATATAGGGTACGGCAGGATTCGGAGAAATTTCAGGAATCCTGAGAAGCGTTTAGGAAAATGAATATCAAATTCACCACGCCCTATACCTTCTAAGATCTCAATGGCAGCCTCTTCCGCCGAAATAAGAGCGGGCATCTCAAAGTCATTTTTAGCAGTAGCCTCGGTGGCAACAAAGCCAGGCGAGATCATATGCACCCCAATCCCTTTGGGCTGAAGATCATAAAAAAGGGTTTCGCAGAAATTAATCATGGCTGCTTTTGTGGGCCCATAGGCCAGAGCTTTTGGTAGGCCGCTGTAGCCTGCAACGCTGCCTACAATGGCAAGATGCCCACGCCCTACTTGAAGCATATCTGGAAGCACGGTAGCTACAGCCCGCATTGGACCCAGAATATTGGAGTCAACTGTTTTTTGAGCATCTTCCATATTGAAGTCATCTGCTCGCAAGGGAATATAGATGCCAGACACAAAAAGTAATAGATCAATGCCACCCCATTGCGTCTTAATCGTCTGATAGGCGCGGGCAATCGATGATGGGTCGATGACATCAACCGGCACAACAAGTGAATGAGAGGGATCCGCAGATTGCGCAATGGCCTCTAGGCGCTCAATACGTCGACTAGACAAGGCTAATTTTGCCCCACGCTTTAATAATGCGCGTGCACACGCTTCGCCAATACCACTTGAGGCGCCAATGACCCAAACGCACTGATCCGTGAAGTCTGGAATGGACGCCTGTTTCATGGAGCGCCCCTACTTTTTTGATGGCTGAGGGTGAACTGGACCACATCGATATTCTTTTCTTTAAAGCCCGCCGCACAGTAAAGCAGATAAAAATTCCATAACCGTATAAAAGCTTCATCAAAACCAAGTTCTTTGATTTCAGAGATCTTCTGATTGAAGTTGTCAAACCACATGCACAGAGTTTTGGCATAGTCCTGACCAAATGCAAATTCCATCTCAATTTGAAGGCCTGCATTATTGGCATGATGTTGGAATGCTTCCCGAGATGGCAGCATACCTCCAGGAAAAATATACTGCTGAATAAAGTCAGTACTTTTGCGATATCGATCAAATAAATTCTCATTAATCACAATCGTCTGAATACAGGCCTTGCCATCTTGTTTTAAGCAACGTGCCAAGGCCTCAAAGTAACTCGGCCAATACTGCTCACCGACGGCCTCGAACATCTCAATCGAAGCAATCCCATCAAACTGATCTTTACAATCTCGATAATCCTGCATTCGTACTTGATGATAGTTAGGCCGGTGTCGCGCAAGTCGTTTGGAGGCATATGCTTGCTGTTCGGTCGACAGTGTTAAGCCTGTAATACGGTGACCAGCATGTGCTGCTGTTTCCATAAAACCTCCCCAGCCACAACCAATCTCCAGTAATTCACTATTTGGCGCTAGATCTAAGGATTTGAGGATGGCTTGATATTTAGCAGCTTGAGCATCCTCAAGAAGAGACTTTTCCTGTGCATTAAACCATGCGCTAGAGTAGGTCATGCTGGGATCTAGCCACAGGGTATAGAAGGCATTACCCAAATCATAGTGGGCATGAATATTTTTACGACTACCCACTTTACTGTTGCGATTCAAATAGTGTCGTATCCGATAGACCAAGGACCCAAACCAATTGCCATAGATAGCCTGCTCTAAGACATTGCGATTTTGAACTGCTAGGTCTAAGAGCTGTTCGAGGTTTGGGCTATCCCAATCTCCCCGAATATAGCCTTCAGCAAAACCAATATCACCATGCCTGAGGATATCTTTAAATGCACTCCAACGATGAAAGCGGATTTCAGCCTGGAGGGGATCCTGGGGTTTACCAAACACCCTCCTCTCGCCATTTGGGAAATACAAGGTTAGGTAGCCAGCGGACAGCTCCTGTAAGAGTCGCTCAATCGTTCTAGCAGCAAACGGGATGACGGCACCCACGTCCGGCTCATTAGAGCGTGAGAAGTTCAACTTCGCTAATAAAGACTGGCCAGGGCGCATCATGAGCTAATTTCCATCTTTGGAACATCAGGTTTGGAATGAAATGGTACCCCTTTTAGCCAAAGTTTGAGCGCTTGCCAATGAATCCGAGCAATAACTCCAAAAGTCATCATGGGGTATTGGAATTTGGCACGTCGTAGGGCTATCTTCGAGAGTATGTGGTCTTGACCACTAATGCTGGTGTAAATCAGGGGCTTTTGATCAAGATGTAACTCAATGCGACAAACAGAATTTGATTTACTTTCACTATCTTTGGAAAATAAAAAGCGAAAGCGATATTCACCGGAGACATCGCAAAAAGGAGAAACATGAAACTCTTTTTTACTGATGAGGGTTTCTCCAGAATACAGGGGTTCACCATTTTCTTTTCGTAATAAATAGCAGTGACGTTCGCCAAATGTGTTGTTAACTTCTGCTAAAACTGCACATACCGAATGGTCTGCACGTGTATAGATCCAAAAACTCACTGGGTTAAAGACATAACCCAAGATCCGTGGAAAGGTTTGTAACCAAATTTCTCCATCAGGGATATGGATACCTTCTTTGGCAAACAAATCTTCTACCCATTCCAAGCTATCCTTCTCACCCTTGCCATGGTCTTGATCATAAAAAGAGTAGAAGGCCCAGTGATTATCACCGATACCAAACTGTTCCAGTAGTGCTGGATTTCGCTTGCGTTCACGCATCGGAATCTTGAGAGTAAACACATCGTAACTAAAGCGATTCTGAGCAGGACGTAAACGAGAGTGCTTTACTTGACCATAGTTGATGAAGGGCTTATGCATTAGTTGGTTGATTGTAAGGGCGGTCTTGTTAGGGGCGAATGGAGTGAGGCAATCAGATCAGCCGCCACCAGCTCCCCAGATCGTAAGCCATCCTCATGAAAGCCATACCCAGTCCATGCCCCACAATACCAAATACCAGATTTACCCTGAATCAAGGGTAAGCTCTTCTGAGCGTTTATGGCAGCACTATTAAAAAGAGGATGCGCATACGAGATCTCAGCAAAAATCGTTTCCGGTTTAGGTGCGGTAAGTGGATTAAGACTCACAATAATTGCTTGCTCATCAAGACTAAAAGGTAATGGTTGTAATTTATTAATGAGGTAGTCCACACTCACCTCATGATCACCAAGCTGTGACCCTGCAGTTTTGTAGTTCCAGGCAGCCCAGCAGCGTCTCGTTTTAGGAAGAACAGTGGAATCGTGGTGCAAGATTGCCTTATTTTCTTGATAAGGGATCGCTTCAAGAAGGGATTGATCAAACGCATCAATACCATGCAAAAGTTCTAGACTTTGATTGCTGTGACAAGCCATGACAAGCTCATCAAAATAATGAACGCCCTTGGCGCTGATGAGTTCAACACGACGATCAATATCTTTTGCACTCGGTACATTAACCTTAAGAACTGCTTCGTTGATTAACTTAAAACGATCAGGATGCATGGAGTCTAAGATGCGTTTAACGTACTGCTTTGAACCGCCTTTGACGGTGAGCCACTGAGGCCTATTTTGAACTTGGATTAGACCGTGATTGTGACAAAACCGAATCATGGTCTCAATAGGAAACTCGAGCATTTGTGCAGTAGGGCAAGACCAAATCGCACCAATCATGGGTAAGAAATACCACTCCCGAAATGCCGTCTTAAATCCGTGCTGATCTAAAAATGAACCAATCGATTGTAATTTTGCAGGGTCTGTACCATGACCAGAACTTTGTTGTTGCAAAGCCAATTGCGTTGCTAATTGATTAAAGCGCACAATATCTTTAATCATTCCCCAAAAGGCGGGACGGGCGAGATTGAGACGTTGTCCAAAGAGGGTGTTGAGACTATCTCCAGACCACTCTAGAGATTGATCAATAGAGACCGAAAACGACATCTCGGAAAGCGCAAGCGGAACCTTTAGTTCTTCAAATAAACGCGTGAGACGGGGATAGGTTTTGCGATTAAATACTAAGAAGCCTGTATCAACACTACAAGGAATCCTGCCACGTGCTGTTTGTACCTCAATATCCACTGTATTACTGTGTCCGCCAATATGTTGGCCGCCTTCAAATAAAGTCACATGAACGTCCGCATTCTTTTGCAAAGAGTAGGCACAACCCAGCCCAGAAATGCCAGCACCAATTACAGCAATCTTCTTCATCGATGAATGGTTTTGATTCAGATGACTCACGAAGACTTACCCTTTAGCAACTTTTCAATTTCGGATGTAATCGATTTGCCATCCGGTTTGGACAAGCTATTGTATGACTCGACAATATTACCGTTACGATCAATTAAGTATTTATAGAAGTTCCATTTTGGGCTTGTACCGGTTTTGCTAATCAACATCTTAAATAGTGGATTTGCATCCTTACCGCTAACAGAGCTTTTGGCAAACATTGGAAATTTCACATCATAGGTGTTCTTACAGAACTCGGCGATCTCTTTATTGCTTCCAGGTTCTTGCTGACCAAAATCATTTGATGGAAAACCCAAAATCACAAACCCCTTATCTTTATAACGGGCGTAAACTTTTTCTAGGCCTTCGTATTGACTAGTAAATCCACAAAAACTAGCTGTATTAACAACCATAATTACCTTACCCTGGTATTGACATAGGTTTTGAGGCACCTCATCTTGTAGCCTTAAAAAGGTATGCGAAAGTGCTGGGGCGCAGGTGGCGCTGGCTGGATTTGCATTGGCATCGCTTGGATTGAGCATTAGATTAAGTACCATCAGAGGAAGAAAAAAAAGCCATTTCATAAGGTAAACCGTCTTCGATAGGGGAGAAGCTTAAAGTCTAACGCCTTCTAGAATCTTATGTTTGCTGAGGGATTTTTGAGTTTCGAGGCATTTTACTGACAGGTTCTCGGATAGATCATCTAGAATCTCAGAATGACCCAGCTAAGTTTGAAGCCACCAGCCTTTGAGTCAAAGGTTTGTTCCACAGAGGCCAGTAATCTAAGCCAGAAGCTATTGGCTCTTCCCCGCCCTCTAGTATTTACAAACGGAGTGTTTGATATTCTTCACCGTGGCCATGCTAGTTATTTGGCACAAGCACGCGAGCATGGCGCTAGCCTAGTAGTGGGTGTGAATTCGGATGCATCGGTCAAATTGCTAGGCAAAGGAGATGACCGACCGATAAATTCAGAAGGGGATCGAATGGCCTTGCTGGCTGCCCTAGAAAGCGTAGATCTAGTGATCTTGTTTTCAGAACAAACCCCCGTTGAGTTAATTAAACGAGTTCGTCCCGATGTGTATGTCAAAGGTGGCGATTACGCCATTGAAACGCTCGAGGAAACAAAGGTAGTGAAATCATGGGGTGGTAAAGCCTTCGCCATTCCATTTATTTACGATCGCTCAACTACCAGCCTATTGGGAAAAATACGCTCTTAGGCCGCCGTCACTACTTTTTGGTTTTGACCCAAGCCCAAAGACCACGCAATACTAGTCCCTGTACCCTTTCTGCCTTGATATTGTTTTGATGAAGTCGTATCAAGAGAGTATCTGCATGTCCGCCGTCAATCCAAATACGAGATATAGGCTGATTCCTATTTTTTGCAAACTCTAGGGCGCCCATTAATGCCCCAGCTTGCGCGAGCAAACAACCTTCCTCAATAGCGCTGGAAGTATTCAGGCCGATTCCAGAGCTCTTTATTCCATCCTCCGGAATATCTAGCCTTGCGGTATTTTTAATCAAGCTATTTCGCATTAATGAAACGCCCGGAAGGATCCAGCCACCATAGTGCATTCCATTGCTTCCCAAAAAGTCAATCGTGCTTGCGGTTCCTGCACTCACAATCAAGGTGTTATCACTAGATAGTTGGCGTGCTGCAATGATGGCCGCCCAACGGTCTGCACCTAGAGTTTGAGTTTGTTGATATTGGGTGCGTAACTGAGGGTATTCAGAGTTACCGAGTAGACGGTCTGTTGGAATTCCTTTCCAGTCCGCCAAGAGATTTTGTAGTGACTCGTAATAGGATTCTGCAGCCACACAACAGATACCAATCCGTTCTGGTTGTGGGATAGTACTTTTAATATAGTGTGCAAGTTCTGCGCGATGCTCTTCTGAGTCTAGTAGTTTGGTATCAATTGCCCCAGAATAAGCCCACACCTTCTTCTGACGCTCGCTAGGGTCACGATCATTTTCAACACAAGACCACTTGAGTCGAGAGTTGCCAATATCAAAGAGAAGAAGATTGCTCATGATCGTTTTTTAAGGGATAGATCACCAGCATAAATCACTTTTGCAGGGCTTCCAGGATGCTCTTCCAATAGAAGTGCCCCCTCCTGACTGACCCCTAGTGCAATCCCAGAGTATTGGGTCTTACCAAACTCGGTAATCTCAACCGCTTGATTTTGATAAGCATCCCAATTTTTCCATTCCGATTGAAAGGGGGCAAAACCCTCTCGGTTAAATACATCTAAATAGTTCCCTAGGGCATCAAGCAAGTTGAGCCACACTAAATCAGCTTCTATTCTTACCTGCTTCGTGTTGCATTGTGCCAGAGCGGCAATTGGGATCTGACTAGACTGTTCGATCTCAGTAGAGTGCTCTAGATTGATGCCAACCCCAATGATCATCCATGTTTTTTCAGTGGGGCTTGATGAGGCAAGTTTGCCACCTTCAATTAATAGCCCCCCCAGCTTCTTTCCATGAATCAGTAGATCATTAGGCCATTTAAGACCAACGCCCAGGCTATGCAATTTTTCTTCGGGCAATTGCAAACTATTTGCAATTCCTTTGATCGCAGCCAAGCCGCAAACTAAACTTAAGCCATGAAGACCTTGACTGTCGTGTGCAAAGGGATAGGCCAGGGAGAAGCATAGAGAACTTTGCGGGTTAGCAAACCAGCGCCTACCCGCCCTGCCCTTACCTTTCGTTTGATGGCGTGCTAGACGGGAGACTGGATCAATGAGCTCCCCTGCTCGCCAGCGGGCCATTAAATCTTCATTCGTAGACTCGGTTTGACTAACGCGCTCGAGGATACAGTTCCAGTTCATTTGTATATTGTAGAAAGGTCTAGATAGAATGGGTACTTATGTTCAATAAGCTCAGAAAAGACCCTGTTAAAAAGGGTGACGATTAAGTGCGAGAGCCACATCGCCTGAATTGGCCTTTACAAGCAATGCCTCTGGCGCGTGCTATTGCGATCGTCTATACCTTGTTAATTTTCTATGGTTGCCTAAACCCGTTTAATTTTGATCTTAATTTCGGTTTAGACCTCTTTGCGTGGTGGTATGGCCCTTTACCGAAGTACATCACATCATTTGATATGACCGCCAATGTATTGGGTTATATACCCTTGGGCTTCGTATTGGTGTTTGCGGTTTATCCGCGATGGCAGGGCTTAGCGGCTGTGGCCATTGCCTTGATATATAGCGGCTTAGTATCGGCGTCTATCGAGAGCGCACAAACTTGGCTACCTACCCGTGTGCCGACTCAAATGGATTGGTTCGCAAATATGTTGGGAGCATTTATTGGGGCGCTCATTGCAGTCCCTTTGGGACCGAGCTGGTTGTCGGGTAGCGCAGTACGAAAGCGATTTGATTATTGGTTTGGAACGCGATGGTTAAGTGTCACCCTATTTATTTTGTTTCCCTTTGCACAGATTTATCCACAAAGCTCATGGTTGGGAATGGGCTTCTTAAGTTTAGGACCCGATCTTTCTCCAAATTGGGGTACACAAGTGATTAATCACACGATTCAGGAGGGGCTCATCACGGGTCTGAGTTGGCTAGGAGTCGGACTGTTCTTCTCTTTGGCTTTGCGGCCCAATGTATCCAAGTACAAACTCCTTATGGTGCTCTTGCTGGTGACCATTCTCATCAAATCCTTATTTACGGCCTTACAGTTTGGTGCTGAGTATGGTTTTGTATGGCTCAGTGTGGGCGCTATCTGGGGTATGGTATTGGGGAGCCTATTTATATTAATAGGCCTAGACTTATCCGCACGCATCCGCCTAATTACCTGTATCACTGCCTTTATTGGTCTTATGGCACTGGTCAACTATTTTCCGGATAATCCATATTTTGCAATTAGCCTACCCCGCTTAAATCAAAGTCGCTTAGTGCACTTCAACGATTTGATGCAATGGCTTTCTTGGCTATGGTTGCCAGTAGCCTTGATATGGCTGGCTCACTACGCTAGGGGCATTAAACGCTAGAAAGTTACCCGAATTACATTCCATCGATATAATTTTGTTATGAGCTATCAATATCACCTATTTTTCTGTTTGAATGATCGCAGCAACGGAGATGATTGTTGCATTCGTCATAACTCCCAAGCCCTTTTTGACTTTACTAAGAAACGCGTTAAAGAATTAGGCTTAAATGGCAGCGGTAAGGTTCGTGTCAATAAGGCAGGTTGCCTAGATCATTGCGCCAATGGCCCAGTGATGGTGGTCTATCCACAGGGCACTTGGTATTCCATGATTGATACTGAAGATATAGAAGAAATTATTCAATCTCATCTAGTGCAGGGTAAGCCCGTTGAGCGCTTATTGATCTAGCCATATTTGAGCATGCTAAATGCTCTATGCATCTATGAATAGCCGCACTCACTTGATTACTGTTCCGGGCCCAGCGGGCCTGATTCAGTTATCAGTCGACTTACCCGATGAACTCAAACAAGACCCACATTTTGCTGTACGCGGCTTAGCTTTAATTGCACACCCACACCCTTTGTTGGGCGGCACGATGGATAACAAGGTCGTACAAACCTTGGCAAGAACATTTAATCAGCTCGGCTATGTCAGTGTGCGGCCTAACTTCAGAGGGGTGGGCTTATCAGCAGGCACCCATGATGAGGGCCGGGGAGAGCTAGACGATCTTTTGATGATCAGCGATTGGATGCGAACCCCACAATCATGGTTATCTCATTTAAATCAGGCTAGTGAGCAAGCATGGATCACTAAAACTAATCAACTGCCACTCGTATTGGCCGGGTTCTCGTTCGGAAGTTATGTTGGTAGTCATTTAGTACATCAACTTGGCGAGCTCGGTAAGCCCGTCGAGCGATTTGTGATGGTTGGTAGTGCTGCTGGTAAATGGAAGTTAGCGGATTCTGTACCTACTGATACTATCGTTATTCATGGTGAGAACGATGAGACCATTCCATTGTTGGCGGTATTTGATTGGGCTAGACCTCAGGAGTTAACGGTTCATGTCGTCCCAGGCGCGGACCATTTTTTCCATCGCAAATTACACTGTATTCGAAACATTATTTTGTCGCATTGGTTAGGCCAAGTTTCGTAATAATCTATTCATGAACTCAAAAGAAGCCCCCGAATCACTCATTCAGTACCCTTGCGATTTTCCGATTAAGGTGATGGGAAAGGCCACCCCAGAGTTTTTACCAGCAGTAGTGCATATTGCAAAACAATTTGATTCGGGTTTTCAAGAAGGAACCATAGAGCAGCGCCCATCGCGTGACGCAAATTATTTAGGCCTCACGATTACAGTCCATGTTCATAGCCGCGAGCAATTAGATGAAATTTATCGAACGCTCTCAACGCACCCCTTAGTGAGCGTGGTACTTTAAGTGGATCTCTAGGCATACGATGCAAATAAGTCCAGTATTGATCAAAAATTTGGGACTTGTTGACTATCAGGAGACCTATGAGGCAATGCAGCGCTTTACCAAAGAGCGCTTACCTGATACTCCCGATGAGCTTTGGGTTCTGCAACATCCTCCTGTATTTACTTTGGGCCTTGCGGGCAACCCAGCCAATCTTCATCAACCAATTGCGCACATCCCATTACTTGAGGTTGATCGCGGTGGCGAGATTACCTATCACGGTCCAGGTCAAATTGTTATTTATCTCCTTCTGGATTTAAAGCGCAAGACGCTTTTTGTGAAAGAATTAGTTAGCGCTATTGAACAATCTGTGATTGATGCCTTAGCTGGATATGGGGTGATGGCTGAGCGCAAGCCAGGAGCGCCAGGAATTTATATTGCCAAGCAAAACCAACCCACCTTATATGAGGGTGCAAAGATCGCGGCGCTTGGCCTAAAGATCACCAAGCAATGCAGTTATCATGGACTAGCTCTCAATGTGGTGATGGATTTAGGCCCTTTTGGGGCAATCCACCCTTGTGGATATGAGGGTTTGCAGACCGTTGATATGAAAACTCTTGGAATCAGCGAGAATATCGACTTAGTCGCCGCGCGCTTAGTAGACCATTTAAAAAGGCAATTGCATCTTGCACCAGTGTTATGAGTAATCCAAAAAAAGAATACGATCCGCTGCAAAAACAAAAGTCGGCCGACAAGACCGCTCGCATTCCAATCAAAATAGTTCCTCTGGCAGAGATTCTTAAAAAGCCTGATTGGATTCGGGTTAAGGCTGCCTCCAGCAGTTCCCGATTTACAGAGATTAAAAAGATCTTGCGCGAAAACCAGTTGGTCACAGTATGTGAAGAAGCGAGTTGCCCTAATATTGGTGAGTGCTTTGGTAAGGGTACGGCAACTTTTATGATCATGGGCGATAAGTGCACAAGGCGATGCCCTTTCTGTGATGTTGGACATGGCAGGCCAGATCCCTTGGATCAGAATGAGCCTGTTAACTTAGCCAAGACGATTGCTGCTTTAAAACTTTCATATGTCGTGATCACGAGCGTAGACCGTGATGATTTGCGTGATGGTGGCGCACAACATTTTGTAGACTGTATTACTCAGACCAAGAAACTTTCTCCCGCAACCAGGGTTGAGGTATTGGTTCCCGATTTTCGGGGGCGTTTAGAGAAAGCGCTTGACGTTTTTGCGAGTGATCCATTGGGTCTTCCCGATGTGATGAATCACAATCTAGAAACCGTCCCGCGTCTTTATAAACAAGCTCGACCAGGATCGGATTATGCTCATTCCTTAAAGTTGCTAAAAGATTTTAAGGGGCGCTTTCCTCACATACCAACAAAAAGTGGTCTGATGGTGGGTTTAGGTGAGACCGATGCAGAAATTTTGGATGTGATGCGCGATATGCGTGAGCATGATATTGATATGTTAACGATTGGTCAGTATCTATCCCCCTCCAATCACCACCTCCCTGTGCTGCGCTACGTTCATCCAGATGTCTTTCAAGATTTCGAAGAGAAGGCTTATCAAATGGGCTTTAGTCATGCAGCCGTTGGTGCAATGGTGCGCTCTAGCTACCATGCTGATCAACAAGCGCATGAGGCTGGTGTTGTTTAGGCCCTATCAACAGCTTCGTACCCTAGTCCTTTGTTTCTGCTTTGCATTTACTTTGTTGGCGTGCAGTCCTAAATTAGATTGGCGGACCGTTAAAAATGAGTCTCTTGGCTACGCTGCCCTTTTCCCTAGAAAGCCTCAATTAATCGATCGTAGCTTGAGCTATCAAGACAACAAACTTAAACAGTCTCTTGAGTTCGTTAAAGCGGATGACGATATCTTTGCCGTGATGACCACTGAAATCCCTGTGGCTCTCGCAAATCAAGTTTCGGCAATTGAGCAGCTACTAAAGTCGGTTCTTTTACAGCAGACTTTATCACCCAACCAAACCACCCCATCAGAATTTAATCAGGTGAAAGAAAGTAGCTCCAAAATAGGCGCTATTGGTCATCAGAAACAAGCAAGTCAGGATTATTTTTTAGATTTACCTCAAGCTAAACGAGTGATGCGGATTCGGTGGTTGATACGACCCATGGCAGACGGAGGGCTTTATTTGTATCAAGTTAGTGTAGTGCGGGCTCAAACACCTTCAAATCCCATGCCCTCCTTAGAGCAAGAGAATATCAATATCTTTTTTGATGAGTTCCGGCCAAATTAAGAAAATGAGTAAAGCGCATTACTCGCACTGGTATCGACAGCCCGACCAGCACTTAGCTTTGCCACTGGAGAGCACATTTGCCTTGCGTGTATTTCTGTGTTTTGCATTTGCCTACTTTATGTCCTATGCATTTAGAACCATTAATGTAGTGATTGCTCCTAATCTTGTTGATGACCTTGGGCTGAGCAATGCCGATTTGGGTCTTCTTTCCTCCGCCTACTTTATCGGTTTTGGCGCTACTCAAATTCCGCTTGGGCTGGCCCTGGATCGCTTTGGCTCCCGCATTACAGAGATATGGGTGATGACCCTGGCGGTCGTCGGCGCACTGATATTTGCCATCGCTGAGGATTTCACAACGCTGGTGATGGCCCGAGTGCTAATTGGCATGGGCGTCTCAGCATGTTTAATGGCGTCATTTTCGGGCTTTCGGGCTTGGTATGCGCCAGCACAACAGGGGCAATTAGCGTCTGCGATGCTGGTATTTGGGACCAGCGGTGCTCTAGCCAGTACATGGCCTGTCCACTTAGTGACCCCTTACATCGGTTGGCGTGGCGTATTTTTAGTGATGGCTGGCCTAACGTTTTTAGCTATTCTGATTTTGTATTTTGGTTTGCCAGTTAGAAAGTCCGCCTCCGTTGAGAGGCAGGCGTATCGATCATCTACAAATTTATCGTGGCAAAGCTATAAACCAATCTTGACCAATGCATTTTTCTGGCGCATTTTGCCTTTGGGTACATATTGTTATGGTGGCTTTATTGCGATTCAAACACTATGGTTTGGCCCATGGTTAATCGAGGTGATGGACTACCCACCAAAAACTGCAGCACAAATCGTATTTGGGTTCAATGTTGTTTTACTGCTCGCCTATCTCTTTAATGCGTGGGTTTTACCAAAGTTAGCTCGCGTTGGAATCGATACGATGCGCTACATGACATGGATGGTTGGCATCTCGATGATCATGCAAGCGTGCTCATATTTTTGGCAAACATCGTTCGTTTGGATTTGGTGGTATCTGTTTGCGGTTACCTGCGCATCTTTTGTTTTGGCTCAAAGTATTATTGTTTTATATTTTCCTAAGCATTACTCAGGACGAGTAAGCACTACCTATAACCTCACACTATTTGTCGGCGCATTTATTGTGCAGTGGGGTATTGGGCATATGCTCGACTTCGGAATTGCACAGGGTTGGAATAAAGCCAGCGCTTATGATCTGGCCCTTGCAGTTTTTCTGGTAATTCAGATCTTAGGATTTATTTGGTTTCTCATCGCCCCACGCTATTTTCCGATGACTGTTTTATATGATGATGAAAAACCTTAATACAGCAAATTAAGACTTCTTCTCTAGATCTGCAACTTTAGCCTCAAGGGCCTCTAACTTCTCACGCGTTTTGGCTAAGACACGAGATTGAATATCAAACTCTTCGCGGGTCACTAAATCCATTCTCTGGAATCCTTGACTCATCATCGCTCGCACATTCTTTTCAATGTCTTTGGCCGGCGAGTTCCGAATGGCCTCACCAATTTTGTTTTGCATATCGACCGCAATGGTCTGCATTTGCTCGAATACTTGACTGGGTTTTTGCATCCGTAAATTGTAGGGGCAATGGGGAATAAAGGTCGATTGCACTGATTTTGTGCAAAAAACTCTTGAATGTATTGCATTAATTTGGTGCAAAAGCCCAATAAAACACTGATTTTCCCTAAATTGAATCATTAATAGACCAACCCTAATCCTCAATAAAGTACTTAAGTAATTGATTTAAATGAATATTTACATAGCTGGCACACTTATTGCAAAAGACCCTATGTAGTGATTTTTTCATTCAACCAGAAAAATAGGAGTTTTTATGAGCATTTTTAAGAAAACCACATTGGCACTAGCCATTTCAGCATTAGCAGGCGGCGCATTGGCACAGTCTGCCCCAGCTCCGGCACCCGCCCCAGCGCCCGCAACAAGTCCTATTACAGCCAACGTTACTGTGGTCAATGACTATCGTTATCGCGGTATGACCCAATCAAATTACAAACCAGCTATTCAAGGCGGCTTTGATTACGCTCATGAAAGTGGCTTTTATATTGGCAATTGGAACTCATCTATTTCATGGATCGGTGATTCGTATCCCACAGGGAGCAATACAGGAGGTGTTGTTTCTGCTCCAGTAGAAATGGATTTCTATGCGGGTTTTAAAAAAGAATTCCTTGGTGCAGGTTTTGCATCTGACATTGGTATCCTTCAATACTATTATCCATCAAATGGCATTCGTCAAGCAGTTCAAAATACTACCAATTGTGGAACAACAAGTAGAGCAACTTGTGGAACTAATCCAAATACAACAGAGTTGTATTTGGCACAAAACTTTGCGTATGGACCGGTAAGTGGCTTTGCAAAAGTGTCATATTCAATTACAAATATTTTTGGGTATTACAACAGCAAGGGATCTTATTACCCAGATTTAACATTAAATTACGATACAGGGGTAATGGGTCTAACCCTGAATGCCCACGTCGGATATCAATATATTAGCAACACACAAACTTCTGGTGGCATTAAATATGATTTTTCATATACAGACTATAAGCTTGGAATTACAAAAGATTTTGGAGGCGGATTAATAGGCAACATTTCTTATGTTTCTACGTCCAATCCAAAAGTTGGCACAGCATATTTGTGGTCAACAACCACAACCCAAACCGCTCAAAGTGGCTCAGGAAAAAGTGGCGGCCTAATCTCCCTCACCAAAACCTTCTAATTCCTCTCACTATCTAGGAGATATACATGAAAATGATTACCGCAATCATCAAGCCTTTCAAGCTTGACGAGGTGCGCGAGGCTCTCTCAGAAGTTGGGGTTTCGGGTATCACCGTCTCAGAAGTGAAAGGCTTTGGTCGACAAAAGGGTCACACCGAGCTCTATCGTGGCGCTGAGTATGTCGTCGATTTTTTACCTAAGGTTCGTATTGAAGCTGCGGTAGAAGATGGCATTCTGGATCGCGCCATTGAGGCGATTGAGAAATCAGCGCGCACAGGGAAGATTGGCGATGGCAAGATTTTTGTCTCTTCAATCGAACATGTCGTTCGTATTCGTACCGGTGAAACCGGTACCTCAGCACTTTAATAGGGGTCAAACATGTTTAATTGGATGAAACGAGTTATTGCGGCGGGAGTCATGGCGCTTGCAGTCACCACTACTACCGGTGCTCTAGTTGCCCCTGCATACGCTGCAGATGACAAGAAGCCTGCTGTTACAGCACCTGCTGCTGCTCCCGCAGCTGCCGCAGTACCTGCTGAGCCAGCACCAACGCCTAACAAGGCTGATACAACTTGGATGATGGTCTCAACAGCATTAGTGATGTTGATGACATTGCCAGGCTTAGCATTGTTTTATGGCGGCCTTACACGTAGCAAGAACGTTCTATCGATCTTGATGCAATGTATGGTGGTGTTCTCACTAATCGCAGTGCTTTGGGCGGTTTATGGGTATAGCTTTGCATTCACAGAAGGCAGTGCTTTCTTTGGAGGCCTGGATCGATTGTTCCTGGCGGGGCTAACACCAGAGAGTAATGCGGCAACCTTTAGTAAGGGTGTTGTTATTCCTGAGCTGATGTTTATGGCATTCCAAGCAACCTTTGCATGTATTACATGTTGTTTAATCATTGGCGCATTTGCAGAGCGTGCTAAGTTTGCTGCTGTTCTCTTGTTCATGATCATTTGGTTTACCTTCAGCTATTTACCCATTGCACATATGGTTTGGTTCTGGGCTGGTCCAGATGGCATCAAAGATGCAGCTTCACTAGAGGCAGTTACTAATGGTGCTGGTTGGTTATGGCAAAAAGGCATCCTCGACTTTGCAGGTGGTACTGTAGTTCATATCAATGCTGCTATTGCCGGTTTAGTGGGTTCCTATGTTATTGGAAAGCGCATTGGCTACGGCAAGGAAGCAATGAAGCCTCATAACTTGGTTTACACCATGGTGGGTGCCTCACTCTTGTGGTTCGGCTGGTTTGGATTTAATGCCGGATCTGCATTAGAGGCTAATGGTAGCGCTGCACTTGCATTTGTTACCACTTTACTTGCAACAGCTGCTGCGGTGCTGGGTTGGACATTGGGTGAGTGGATCACCAAAGGTAAGCCATCAATGTTAGGTGCCGCTTCGGGTTGCGTAGCAGGTTTAGTTGCAATTACACCCGCAGCTGGTTTTGTTGGCCCAATGGGTGCCATCATTATCGGTTTTGTAGCTGGCGTACTTTGCTTGTGGGGCGTATCAGGCCTCAAGCGCATGTTAGGTGCTGATGATAGTTTGGATGTCTTTGGTGTTCACGGAATTGGTGGTATTACTGGCGCTCTGCTCACCGGTGTATTTGCTGATCCTGCCCTTGGTGGTGCTGGCATATATGACTACGTTGCAAATGCAGTAGCAAAGGATTACTCCATTGCAAGCCAAGTGGTCGTCCAAGCTCAAGGTGTCGTTTTGACATTGATCTGGTCTGGCGTTGTAGCATTTATTGCCTTCAAGATCGCTGACCTAGTATTTGGTTTGCGTGTCAAGGAAGAAGCAGAGCGCGAAGGTTTAGATATTACCTCGCATGGTGAGTCTGCCTACGAGTCTTAAAAGGGAATGGGTTTGTTGGTTTTTGGTGATTCCGGCAAACCCAGACTAATTAGAGATTTAAGCGTTGCAAGCATGATTTAGTCTGTTTATTTTTACCCCTCACTAGGCGACACTGGTTGGTTGCCTAGTTTTTAAGCGCGGAATCGAGAGATTCCGCGTCTTTCTTTCAAAAAAACTTACAATGCGGATATGGTCCCGCATCTTATTACCGCCCTTAGTGGCCCCCTTCTAGAGCTTGAGTCCAAAGTACTCGAGGCAACTCCGACAATAGAGCGCTGGTTTAGGCTGGAGTGGCAGGAACATACCCCGCCCTTTTATTGCTCGGTTGATTTGCGTAACTCTGGCTTTAAATTATCCCCCGTTGATACCAATCTCTTCCCGGGCGGCTTTAATAACCTTTCTCCGGAGATGCTCCCTCTGGCAGTTCAAGCTGCCATGGCTGCGATTGAGAAGATCTGCCCCGAAGCTAAAAACCTATTACTAATCCCCGAACGCCATACCCGCAATACTTTCTATTTGCAAAACATCGCTTGTTTGTCATCGATTCTGCGACAAGCTGGTCTTAATGTTCGCTTGGGCACTTTATCGGATGAAATTAAGAAACCGACTGCGATTGATTTACCAGAGGGGGGACGTTTAGTTTTAGAGCCTCTGACCCGTTTAGGTTTGCGCAAAACGCGTTTGGGCTTAAAAGACTTTGATCCTTGCTCAATCCTGCTCAATAATGATTTATCAGCAGGCATTCCACCCATTTTAGAAAATGTCCATGAGCAATATTTATTGCCCGGTTTGCATGCTGGCTGGCCAATACGACGTAAGTCCAATCATTTCTTGGCCTATGAAGAGCTTGCCAAGAAATTTGCCAAATTAATCAATATTGATCCGTGGATGATTAACCCCTATTTTGCTCGCTGTTCAGGAATGAACTTTCATGAGCAGAAGGGTGAAGAACAATTAATGGCAGCGGTTGATCAAGTACTCAAGAAAACTGCTAAGAAGTATCGCGAGTACGGAATAAAAGACAAGCCTTATGTTGTTGTGAAACCCGATGCTGGAACCTATGGCATGGGGGTCATGATTGCCCATGATGCAAATGATCTGAAGAATTTAAATCGACGCGATCGTAACAAAATGAGCGTGGTTAAAGAAGGTCTAGAGGTTAGTGATGTGATCGTACAAGAAGGTGTGTATACCTTTGAGAAGGTGAATGAAGCAGTCGCTGAACCCGTGGTTTATATGATTGATCGCTATGTGGTGGGCGGTTTCTATCGCGTTCATACAGATCGCGGCCCGGATGAGAACTTGAATGCCCCCGGTATGCATTTTGTGCCATTGGCATTTGAACAAAATGCAATGCCAGACATGCGGGCAAAGCCCGGAAGTGCTGCACCTAATCGTTTCTATTTATATGGCGTGGTGGCCCGCTTGGCCCTGCTAGCTGCCTCACTTGAGCTGGAGCGAACCGATCCAGACGCAGAGGCTGCCTAGTATTGGCCATTGCCATGAAACTTCTTTTTATTACCGACCCGCTTGATTCTTTTAAGGTAGAAAAAGATACCACCTTAGCCATGATGCGTGTCGCTCAAAGTGCCGGGCATGAAATTTGGTATACACAAAGCCATGATTTATTGTGGGGTCAAGGCAAAGCCAGGGCGCGAGCCCAGCCTCTAACAATAACGAGCGATCTGATTTGGTATCGATTAGGCGAAGTTGAAGAACACTCTTTAGACTACTTTACTGCGGTCTTGATGCGCCAAGATCCACCGTTCACGGTCGAGTATTTAACAAGCACTTGGATATTGTCAGCAGCAGTGCTGCAGGGTGCGCGGGTGTTTAATAATCCAGATGCTGTTCGTAATCATTCAGAAAAGTTATCCATTACTGAGTTCCCTCAATTTATTCCTCCCACCTTGGTAACGCGGGATATTCATGCGATACGGGATTTTCATGGGCTACATCACGATATTGTTATTAAGCCATTAGATGGCATGGGTGGCATGGGCGTATTTCGGGTGGGCTCCAATGGTCTAAATCTAGGAAGTATTGTTGAGACTCTGGGTGAAAACGGTTCGCGCACTTTAATGGCGCAGCGATTTCTCCCAGAAATTACAGCCGGAGACAAGCGGGTTCTCTTAATTGGTGGCGAGGTAATGCCTTATGCATTAGCCAGAATTCCGCAAGGAACGGAGATACGTGGCAATCTAGCAGTGGGCGGCAAGGGTTTAGCCATGGCGCTGACAGCCCGTGAAGAAGAGATAGCAAATCATCTTGCACCCATATTAGCGCAGCGCGGATTATTTTTGGTGGGCCTAGACATGATTGGGGGATATTTAACAGAGATTAATGTAACTAGCCCAACTTGTTTTGTAGAAATCGCTCAACAAACCGATTACGATGTTGCAAAAAAATGGTTAACACGACTTGAAAAGGAGTTAGCGTAACCATGCCCGGTATCTTAATTGTGGCGCATACGCCGATTGCAAGTTCCATGCTGGGGTTTATTGAGCACACTTATGGTGAACTGCCAGTTCGGGTTGCAGCAGTCGATATTCCACCTCACGAAGATGTGCGCATGAGTGAAGAGAGGGTAATGACAGCGGCAACGCAAGTCAAAAGTGCGGCTGGCATTTTGGTCTTAACGGATTTAATGGGCGCCACTCCCGCTAATGTGGCGTCCCGTTTAACAAAACCGGGTTTATTAGATTGCAAGATTTTGGTCTTAGCCGGTATCAATTTGCCAATGCTAATGCGAGCAATTTCCTATCGAGGCGATGGCTTGGAATCCGTTGCCCTTAAGGCGATGCAAGGGGGACAAAACGGTATTGTTCGGCTGGGGACACCAGTTACTCATGTAGATACCTCTGTAAATGAAAAGGTTGGGGATCCATAATGCCAAAGGTCGATATTGAGATCATCAATAAATTAGGTTTGCATGCACGCGCCTCGGCCAAGCTTTCTCAATTGGCGAGTGAATATCCTTGTGAAGTATTTCTGAGCAAGAACGGGCGCCGCATTAATGCTAAAAGCATTATGGGGGTGATGATGTTGGCCGCCGGAATTGGAAGTGTCGTAACGCTAGAAACCATTGGCGAGCAAGAGGATAAAGCTATCGCAGATCTTTGCGCTCTAATCAATGACCGTTTTGGCGAGGGTGAGTAGGTATGAGTTTTGCTCTCCATGGCGTATCAGTTTCAAAAGGGATTGCTATTGGTAAAGCAGTACTGATTTCGCGGGCGGCACTCGAGGTTAGCCATTATTTAGTTGAGCCAGGAACCGAAGAGCTCGAGGCAAATAAACTATTGCAAGCATTTGAGCGGGTCAGTAATGAGTTGAGTGCTCTAAAGACTACATTGCCAAAAGATGCCCCTCAAGAGATGGCTGCATTTTTAGATGTTCATCAAATGATTTTGTCAGACCCAACCTTGGCACAAAAGCCACTCGAGTTGATTCGTCAAAAGCGTTTAAATGCTGCGTGGGCCTTAACTACAGAGTTAAATGATCTGCTCGAGCAATTTTCGGAGATTGAGGATCCGTATCTTAAAGAGCGAGGCAATGATATTCGGCAGGTTGCAGAACGCGTTATAAAGGCAATCCATTCGCAAAATCGTCAAACAGTGATCGGGGGTGAAGGTTTAATCTCCGGTGACTTTGACGATGGAACAATTGTGGTGGCTCATGACATTGCACCTCACGATATGTTGCGTTTTAAGGAGAACGACTTAAGCGGATTTGTAACGGATTTAGGGGGGAAGACCTCACACACTGCAATTGTGGCACGCAGTTTAGAGATTCCGGCACTGGTCGGCATCCGCCATGCGAGTGACATTATCGAGCACGGTGATTGGTTAATTATTGATGGTAATGCGGGGATTGTGATTGTGGCGCCCGATGAGGCTCTGCTAAGTGAATACCGCACTTTGCAATCTGAACAATATCGTAAGACCCAAAAATTACAAGAGCTCAAATATAGTCCGACCAAAACAAAAGATGGTGTTGATATTGAACTCTTTGCCAATATCGAGTTACCCGAAGATACTAGACACGCAATTGAATTGGGCTCTGTGGGCATCGGCTTATTCCGTTCAGAGTTCTTATTTATGAACCAACAGCACGGCCTGCCCGATGAAGAAAAGCAATATCAAGAATATACGCGTGCTGTTGAGGCTATGTTTGGCTTGCCCGTAAATATTCGAACGATTGATATTGGCTCTGATAAATCCTTGTCCGGAGCGGAGACCGGGAGTACGGGCACGTCACCGTTAGGTTTAAGAGCAATTCGGTGGTCATTATCAGAGCCTGAGATTTTTTTAACCCAACTGCGCGCTATTTTGCGGGCATCGGCTCACGGTAAGGTACGACTCTTATTGCCAATGTTAGCGCACGCTCAAGAGATTTATGAAAGTCTTCGCTTGATCGATAAAGCAAAACAACAGCTTCGCGAACGTAGTCAGG
Organism: Polynucleobacter sp. UK-FUSCHL-C3; assembly: GCF_040409815.1. Classification (NCBI taxonomy): domain Bacteria; kingdom Pseudomonadati; phylum Pseudomonadota; class Betaproteobacteria; order Burkholderiales; family Burkholderiaceae; genus Polynucleobacter; species Polynucleobacter sp. UK-FUSCHL-C3. The sequence continues at coordinate 1,798,689 of NZ_CP099959.1, read as the reverse complement.
CTTTTAATCCAAATATTGAAGTGGGCGCCATGATTGAGGTACCAGCGGCTGCTTTGATGATGCCTCTCTTTGTAAAACATTTTGATTATTTATCGATTGGTACTAATGACTTAATTCAGTACACCTTGGCAATCGATCGAGCTGATCATGCGGTCGCTCATCTATACGATCCATTAAATCCAGCGGTACTAAATTTGATTGCTTCGGTCATTCGGCAGGCCCAAAAGGCGAACGTGCCAATTGCAGTATGCGGGGAGATGGCAGGAGATCCAGCGCTAACTAAGCTTTTATTGGCAATGGGGCTTACTGATTTCTCAATGCACTTTAGTCAACTACTATTAGTTAAGCGTGAGATTTTGCAAGCGGATACACGAAAGCTGAAAAAGCATATTGATGAGCTCTTAGCCTCTTTTGATCCTGTAGAACAAAGCAAAATAATTAATCGCCTAGATTCAATCCACTAACACTTATTGACGGTGAGCCCCGCATACCGGGCAGTCGGGATTTCGTCGTATCTTGATTTCATCGATTTGCGAATTACGGGCATTCCAAATGAGTAGTCGCCCCAGGAGAGGCTCACCAAAACCAATCAAGATTTGTAAGGCTTGTGCGGCCTGGAGCGAGCCAATAATTCCAACTAGTGGAGAGAAGACGCCCATACTGGCGCAATTAGTTTCAGCAAAATTGGGGTCTGGTGGGAAAACACAGGCATAACAGGGTGAGCTCGGTTGCCTAAAATCAAATACACTGACTTGAGCGTCAAATCCAATTGCCGCTCCTAAGACCAGCACTTTCTTATGTTTGAAGGCGGCTCGATTAATGAGATGACGGGTCGCAAAATTATCGGTGCAATCAATCACCACCGATGCCTTTATGACAAGCTCTTCAAGTAATGCTTCATCGGCTTTTTGTTTGATGGCATTAATGATGATCCCAGGATTAAGGCTATTTAGAAATCGTTTTCCAGACCCAACCTTAGTCATGCCAACACTGTTGTTTTGATGCATGATCTGACGCTGTAAGTTAGTAAGCTCAACCCGATCGTGATCCACTAGGGTAATTTGACCCACTCCTGCTGCAACTAAATAGGGAGCACATGCAGAGCCTAAGCCGCCTGCACCAATCACTAAAACATGGCTATTGAGTAATTGCTCTTGACCCGCAATATCAATCTCTTCGAGCAGAAGGTGCCTAGAGTATCGTAGTAATTGCTCGTCATTCATGAGCAAAGAGAACTATTCAAGCTTGGATGCTGAGCGCTTCACAGTTTGACCGCTCAGAAAAGCAACAGCCTGTTGCAACATAAAATCATCGTTGCTTCCAAACTCAGGAGGGCGCTTACTTTTATCTTTTTCTCGTTCTTCAGGCGTCTTCTTGGCGTTGCGCTCTTCAATTAGCTGCAGCTCTTGAAGGCGGCGCTTCTCACGGTCTTTAATTAATGCTTCTTCTGAAGATTGCTTATTGCGTAAATGTTTTTCACTATCGATTTCACGAGTGATTAACACATCGTCAGGATCGCCATCTTTATTCTGATCAACCGGAATATCCGGTTTAATTCCAAACGCCTGAATCGATCGACCATTGGGCGTGTAGTAATAGGCTGTCGTAATTTTGAGTGCAGAGTCATTGCTAAGCGGTCTAACGGTTTGCACAGAGCCCTTACCAAAGGTGGTCTTACCAATGATGGTGGCGCGCTTGAAGTCTTGCAGAGCGCCTGCAACGATCTCAGAAGCGGATGCAGAATAAGCGTTCACCAGAACGACCATCGGTATTTTTTTGAAGAGAGGTGGAACCTCATCGAGAGGGTCGCCGGACTCATTAAGCTTATACATGGCAGGCACTGCATTAAATACCTGTTTGGAGTCAGGAGCCTGTCCTTTTGTAGAAACAATGACTGCACCTGGGGGCAAGAAGGCCGCCGCCACTCCAACAGCGCCTTGCAACAGACCGCCGCCATTATTACGCAGATCGAGCACTAAGCCTTTTAGCTTTGGATCTTTATTGGCAAGCTCAGCTAATTTTTTAGCAAGATCAGGAATGGTGCGTTCTTGGAAGCTCGTAATACGAACCCATGCAATATTGTTATCCACAATTTTTGCTTTGATCGATTGCACTTTAATTTCTGCACGTGTAATCGTCACCGGGAAGGTGCGTTCTTCACTCTTGCGGAAAATCGTGAGGGTAATTTTAGTACCTGGAGTGCCGCGCATAGTGCGCACTGCTTTATCTAAAGACATGCCACGGACAGGCTTATCGTCTAAGCGCGTGATTAGATCACCTGCTTGGAGGCCTGCCTTTGCAGCGGGCGATCCTTCAATCGGATTAAGCACCTTGACCAAACCGTCTTCCGAGGTAATCTCAATACCGAGACCCGCAAACTTGCCAGCAGTTTGCTCTTGCATCTCAGAAAAATCTTTTTTATCCAAATAGGCGGAGTGTGGATCAAGACTGCTGACCATGCCCTTGACCGCATCAGTTAACAATTGCTTATCCTCAATGGGCTCTACATACTCGCGTTTAATTTGCCCAAAGACATTCGAGAGTGTCCGGAGCTCATCTAAAGGAAGGGTATTAGTGCCCTGTTGAGCAGTAGCAGAGAGTTGAATGGTCGCGGCAATCCCGGCGACTAATCCGATTCCTATGAGGGCAATATTTCTAAATAGCTGGCGCATGCCCCTATTTTGCCTCTAAATAGAAATGTTGTTGCGGTTTTAGTTCATCGTCTAGCTCATATATCAAGGGACTGCCATTGGGGATGTTAATGCCCATGATGGCCTCATCGGAGACTTGGTCTAGATGCTTGATCAAAGCGCGAATACTATTACCATGAGCAACCAAGATAACCCTTTTACCTATCTTTAGGGCTGGAGCAATGGATTCATTCCATAGGGGCAAAACGCGCTGCACGGTATCTTTTAGGCATTCCCCTTGGGGGATGTCTTGCTCGTTTAGCTTGAAATAGCGGGGGTCTTTGGCAATTTCTGCGCGCTGTTCTTGGTTTAGCGGTGGGGGTGGAATTTCATAAGAGCGGCGCCAGATATGGACCTGCTCATCCCCAAATTGAGCTGCAGTCTCTGCCTTATTAAGACCGGTAAGACCGCCATAATGCCGTTCGTTAAGCCGCCAGCTATGTACCACCGGCACCCACATTAGATCCATGGAGTCTTGGATATGCCAGAGGGTCCGAATTGCTCTTTTGAGAACCGAGGTATAGGCGATATCAAATTCGTAACCCGCCTCCCTTAAAAGCTTTCCGGCATTCAGGGACTGCTCAACGCCGGTGGGGGTTAAATCGATATCGGCCCAGCCCGTAAACCGATTTTCAAGGTTCCACGCAGATTGGCCATGGCGCACAAGGATGAGTTGTTTCATAGATGCATTCTATAATCTAGCAATGGACTTCTTAGCTCAAACAGACAATTTAGTACTCGCCGCCTTAATGATCATTTCAGGTATGGCTCTATTCATGCCGACATTATCAACCCTAATGACTGGCAAGGGTCTAAGCCCTACCGATGCGACGATTTGGATAAACCGTCGCAAAGCAAATGTGATTGATTTGCGCTCGGAGGAGGATTTTAAGGCAGGCCATTTGCCCAATGCTAAAAATCTAGCCTTGGAGAGCCTTGATGCCGGCCTGAAGGCTTTGAAATTAGATCAGAAATTGCCAGTAGTATTGATTGGTCGTGGATCAGCGCATTCCCAAAAGGCTGCCAAAGAATTACGAAAATTAGGATTTGCTGAGGTGGGCGTTTTAGACGGTGGAATCGGTGCCTGGCATACCTCTGGTTTGCCTTTGATCAAGTAGACGGAGTCCTTATGCCTGAAGTATTGATGTATAGCACCCGTGTCTGCCCATACTGCGTAATGGCAGAAAAGCTCTTACAAAAAAAAGGTGTACTGAATCTTCAGAAAGTGTTGATTGATGTCGACCCCAGTCGGCGTGAAGAAATGATGACCCGTACGGGTCGCAGAACAGTTCCACAGATCTATATTGGCGATCACCACATTGGCGGTTATGACGATCTTGCAGCATTAGATCGCGCAGGCGGGCTTGATCCCCTGCTAGGATAATTTTTAGTTCTTACTCCCATCTTATCTAGAGAAAGAGATTTAACATGAGTGATGCTGCACCTAATTCTGCAACGGGTACTAATGACCCCTCCTTTGTGATTCAACGCATTTATTTAAAAGATTTATCTTTAGAACAGCCTAATGCACCAGGCATTTTATTGGTCGCAAGCGAACCACAAATTCAGGTAGAGCTTGATATTGCAGTAGATCGTTTGACCGATGAGTTATTTGAGGTTGCGCTACTGAGCACAGTTACAGCGAGGGTAGATGGTAAGGTTATGTTCTTGGTTGAGGCAAAACAAGCAGGTATTTTTGAGTTCAAAAATATTCCACCAGAGCAGATTGACCCGATGCTTGGTATTACATGCCCAACAATAATCTTCCCATATTTGCGCTCCAACGTTGCCGATATTATTAGTCGCGCAGGCTTTCAACCCATTCATCTCTCGGATATTAACTTTCATGGCATGTATGAGAATCGCTTGGCGCAAGCCGAAGCCGCGCAAGGTGCTCAAGCGGGTTCTGGTGACGCAGAAAGCAAGATTATCCTGCCCAACTAATGAATATCACGGTTCTTGGTGGTGGAGCATGGGGTACGGCAATCGCCCTATCTGCAGCCCGCCATCATGCCCCTTATTCGGTCTGTTTATGGGCGCGTGACCCACAACAGATGCAGGCACTGCAAATCGATGCAGAGAACAAACAATATTTACCCGGTATTTCGCTCCCTACGGAACTTCTACTAGAGGCTGATTTTCAAAAAGCTCTGGGCAGATTGCGCTTAGGCGACCTATTGGTTATTGCTACACCAATGTCTGGGTTGTCCCAAATCTTAGGGGATGTATTGATACAAGCGAAACATCCGCTCAATATTTTGTACCTATGCAAAGGACTAGAGCCCAATACTGCCTTATTGCCGCATCAAGTATTACAGCGTGAGCTAGCAAAGCATCCAAGCCATACGCATGCTTTTGGAGTTTTGTCAGGGCCGAGCTTTGCGCGAGAGGTCGGTGAAGGTTTGCCGTGTGCGCTAACGGTCGCTAGCCATCAAAAAGAGTTCTGTGAATTAGTCCAGCAGGTATTTCATCATGGAAATATTCGTGTATATGCCAGCGATGATTTAATTGGAGTGGAACTAGGCGGCGCGATTAAGAATGTCCTTGCGATTGCCGCAGGAATTGGTGATGGACTAGGCTTGGGAATGAATGCACGGGCTGCATTACTAACACGTGGCTTAGCAGAAATGATGCGTTTAACCAAGGCAGCCGGCGGTAAGAGTGAGACCTGCATGGGCTTAACTGGTTTAGGCGATTTAATTTTGACCGCAACCGGTGATTTATCACGTAATCGGCGCGTTGGCTTGTCCTTGGCAGCAGGCCAAGATCTAGAACACGTTTTACACGCATTAGGCCATGTGGCAGAGGGTGTCTTGTGCGCTAAAGCAGTGACTGATTTAGCAAAGCGCCTTCAGGTAGAAATGCCAATTTGTGCCACCGTTGTGGAGGTTTTAAATGGCAAATTAACCGTTGAGCAAGGCGTGCAGGCTCTCATGGGACGCGAACCCAAGGCCGAGTCTTAAAGACCTCCAGTAAATTGGTGTTGCCTCCACGCCTCATAGACCACAATCGCAACCGAGTTTGCAAGATTGAGACTTCGACTTGCAGGTAGCATGGGCAGTCGTAAATGATTGTCTTTAGGAATAGCCGCTCTTACCTCAGCACTAACCCCTTTTGTTTCTGAGCCAAAGACAAAATAATCATCTTTAAGAAATTTGCTGGTTAACAGGGATGACTGCCCTTTCGTTGTTAAGGCAAATACACGCGATAGATTTGCTTTACTCTTCTCTAGAAAATCAGTCCAGCTTTGATAAACCATAATGTTTGCAAACTCGTGATAGTCAAGCCCCGCCCTCCTTAACTTGGCGTGTTCGAGTGGAAAGCCAAGCGGTTCAATTAGATGAAGTCTTGCTCCAGTATTGGCACAGAGGCGAATAATATTCCCCGTGTTTGGCGGAATCTCGGGTTCAAATAAAACAACATTAAACATGCTGCGATCATATTGCAAATGGAGCACTCTTGGGTAGAGTTCGCAACACAACCCAAGCACTTACATGTTTAGCGCCATGATTTTTTAATAAGGATGCGATTGCATTCATCGTTGCCCCAGTGGTCATTACATCATCAAAAACAATAATTCTTTGGTTCTTAAAGCGCCCGGACCAATCTGTGTTTAGGTAGAACAAGTCCTGTGCCATCTCTTTGCGCATCTCTCGATTCCGCTGCGCTTGCGATGTCTCATCGTCGATGCGACCTAAGGCATTGGGTATCTTGCGAACGGTTTTAGGTAGCTGAATACGTTTCGCAATCTCCCAGCTTTGATTAAACCCTCGTTTTGTTAATTTGCGAACCCCAAGAGGGACTGGTAGAAGATAGTCGGCCGAACTTTGTAGGGTGACCTTAGCGGCACAATGGTTCCAAAGATAGGAGAAGCCTGCTGCACAGGCAAGTCGCCTTTGGTACTTATAGGCATGAAGAGCAGTTTGTAAGACACCAGCGTACGAGTCTATATAAAAAGTCTCGTCATAGGCTGGGCTATGTTCTACACAGCTAAAACATGGTGACTCGGGTGTTGCAATAGGTATGCCGCAAGTAGGACAATGCGGCGGTCCATTTAGCATATTCAGTGTAATTTTTGCTAGGCAATTAGCACAGAGCAATTTAGTTTGCACCTGTTCACATGCCATACACAAAGTTGGAAGCAGAAACTCAACAAAGGGGGTAAATAAATGCATGGGGCGCTGAGTATACTGAGCCCATGTCCACGTCTCTCTCATGGCTACAGGCTGAAATTTACCAACGGATGCTCGAAAAATTAGAGCCTATTAAATTACAGCCCAAGGCAATCTTGATCGGACCTGATTTTCCGGGTCTTCGTATTGGGCAATTCTCAAGACGATTTCCAAAGGCAAAAATTGATACCGTTGCTGACCCTCATTTAAGCCTTAATCAGGTAATGTGGCTTCGTATGCATCGTGCCTTGGGGGCTTTGTTTGGTCGGGGGAGGCTCTTTGGCCAAAGGCCGAGTGATCTAGAAAATCACTATGGGCTGATTGTCAGCGCCCTAGAGTTTCAGCAGTTCGAAAGACCACACGATTTGCTTGAGATAGCATATCGGCAAATATGTGAGGATGGCTTACTGTGTTTTAGCTATTTGGGACCAGATACTGGAAAAGAACTACGCGCATCACTTAAAGCAAGCCCTTATATAAAGAGTTTGCCGGGGGCATTGGATATGCATGACATTGGGGATGCACTTGTTCAAAAAGGCTTCTCTGATCCCGTGATGGACATGGAGTATTTGTATTTGGAATATGAATCGGAAACTAATTATCTAAGGGATGCCCTTGCTATTGGGCTCGTTCAGCCTGGCACGCCCCCAGATGCCCTGAGCGGGGCACTGAGAGCAAAAAGAATGACCCTAGAAATTGTTTATGGACACGCATGGGTTCTTGGTAAGAATCTGAGTAAATCGGATGGGAAAACAGCATATATTCGCCCAGATGCAATTAAACGTAAATAGTTACAAATCTCTTTTATAAGTAAGTACACACATTTAATTATCTGTAGAAAGGGTTTATCCCGAGCCCCTTTCCAAAATGAAGCCTGTCAGGCAAATCATCCTATAATCGAGTGTCTAAACTGTGATTAATGGCAATAATGGCACTTCACTTAATCTCGGGTGCCTCGGTAAATTTTGAGAAAAAAATGAACATTAGTAAATTCTTTGCAAAAACGTGGCTATTTCTTGGATTCAGCATTTGGAGTTTTGGTGTTGCAGCGCAAGATATGCCAGGAGGCCCAAAGGTCAATCAATTAAATTTCACAGCACCAGCAACCAAAATAATGGAAGAGATCCATTGGCTGCATTGGTTCATGATGATTATTTGTGTCGTCATTTTTGTTGGCGTATTTGGCGTGATGTTTTATTCCATCTTCAAACACCGCAAATCAAAGGGAGCCCAGCCAGCCTCATTTCATGAGAGTACATCGGTTGAAATTATTTGGACTGTAATTCCTTTGCTCATTGTGATTGGTATGGCCTTACCCGCTACAAAAACAGTGGTGGCTATGAAAGACACAACTAATGCAGACATCACAATTAAAACCACTGGATACCAGTGGAAGTGGGGCTATGACTACATTAAAGGTGAAGGCGAAGGAATTAGCTTTTTATCAACCTTGTCTACCTCACGTGAAGCCATCAATAACTTGGCGCCAAAGAGCCCAACATATTTGATGGAGGTTGATAATGAAATGGTGGTGCCTGTAAATAAAAAAATTAGGATGATCACCACAGCTAACGATGTTATTCATGCGTGGGCAGTTCCAGCTTTTGGTGTGAAGCAAGATGCTATTCCAGGATTTGTTCGAGATACTTGGTTTAAGGCTGATAGGGTTGGCACATATCGTGGCCAATGTTCTGAGCTTTGTGGTGCGCAACATGCGTTTATGCCAATCGTGGTCAAGGTTGTCTCTGATGAGGAATACACCCAATGGGTAGCTCAGAAGAAAAAAGAAATGGCTGCCACAGCGGATGATCCAAGTAAGGTATATACCCTTGCTGAGCAGATGGATCGTGGTGCTAAGGTATACGCTAGCAACTGTGCTGCTTGCCATCAAGCAAATGGTAAGGGTGCGGGAGCCTTCCCAGCCTTAGATGGTAGTAAGTTAGTGATGGGGCCAAAGGCTGCAAATTACAACATCTTAATTAATGGAAAAGGTGCCATGCCTAAATGGGGCGGCGTGATTTCTGATGGTGAATTAGCGGCGGTCATGACTTATACCCGTAATGCATGGGGTAACAAAACAGGTGACGTGATTCAGACCCAAGAATTTGCAACCGCACGTGCTGCAAAGTAATTTAATGAACTATTTTTATCGATTGATATTGAACTGGAGCAAAGTATGAGCAGCATATCCACAACCCACGATCACGCTCACGATCATGCACATGACCATCCGCATGGCTGGAGACGTTGGTTATTTGCTACCAATCACAAAGATATTGGGACGATGTATCTCATCTTCTCCTTTGTGAGTTTATTAGCTGGCGGTGTAATGGCCTTGGGTATCCGTTTGGAGTTATTCCAACCTGGCCTGCAATACCTGCGTCCAGAATTCTTTAATCAATTAACAACTATGCATGGTTTGGTGATGGTCTTTGGCGCCATCATGCCAGCCTTCGTTGGCTTTGCAAACTGGATGGTCCCATTGCAAATTGGTGCCTCGGATATGGCATTCGCACGCATGAATAACTTTAGTTTCTGGATTTTGCCAGTTGCTGCTTTATTGCTTTTTGGTTCCTTCTTGGTTCCAGGTGGAGCACCATCGGGTGGCTGGACACTGTATGCGCCTCTTACCTTACAAATGGGCCCTGGCATGGACATGGCTATTTTTGCTCTCCATTTGTTAGGTGCTTCTTCCATCATGGGCTCGATTAATATCATCGTGACCATTTTGAACATGCGCGCACCCGGCATGTCTCTCATGAAGATGCCAATGTTCTGCTGGACTTGGTTAATTACAGCCTATTTATTAATTGCCGTGATGCCCGTACTAGCGGGCGCCATCACCATGGTTCTCACCGATCGTCATTTTGGTACCAGCTTTTTCTCAGCTGCCGGTGGTGGCGACCCAGTAATGTACCAACATATTTTCTGGTTCTTCGGCCATCCCGAGGTGTACATCATGATTTTGCCAGCCTTTGGCATCATCAGTGAGGTTGTACCTGTCTTTGCAAGAAAGAGACTGTTTGGTTATGCCTCAATGGTTTATGCGACATCGTCGATTGCCATCTTATCCTTCATTGTTTGGGCGCATCATATGTTTGCTACTGGTATGCCTGTGACTGGCCAACTTTTCTTCATGTACGCCACGATGTTGATCGCCGTACCAACGGGAGTCAAGATATTTAACTGGGTAGCCACCATGTGGAAAGGTTCAATGACTTTTGAGACCCCCATGCTGTGGGCGATTGGTTTTATCTTTGTGTTCACAATTGGTGGATTTACTGGACTAGTACTTGCCATGGCACCAATTGATATTGGATTGCAAGATACCTATTACGTTGTTGCCCATTTCCACTACGTATTAGTAGCAGGATCTCTATTTGCAATGTTTGCAGGCTTTTATTACTGGTGCCCAAAATGGACTGGTCGCATGGCAGATGAGTTCCGTGGAAAAGTACATTTCTGGGGCTCTATGTTTTTCTTTAATTTAACCTTCTTCCCCATGCACTTCTTGGGCTTAGCTGGCATGCCACGTCGGTATGCAGACTACCCAACACAGTTTGCCGATTTCAATTTAATTGCCTCGATTGGTGGTTTGGGGTTTGGTTTGATGCAGGTTTATTTTTTACTGTTTGTCATTTTGCCCGCCTATCGTGGCCATGGTAAGAAGGCGTCAGATAGCCCTTGGGAAACTGCCAATACTTTGGAGTGGTCGATTCCATCGCCAGCACCATTTCACACCTTTGAACAACCACCCAAAGTTAGTTAAACGGAGTTGTTAGTGACCCAACGATCCAATTCAATGATGACCAACCGCCGCCTCGCGGCGGTGTTGTTATCAATTGCGTTGGCGTTTTTCTTGGGAATTGTCGTGAAGTACTGGATATTTGGTTGATCTATGGCTAGTAACCTCGGCTCCCTTAATAAACAAATCTTACTCAAGCTCCTTTTGCTAGCTGTCTTGATGTTTGGTTTTGGGTATGCCTTGGTGCCTTTGTATAAAGCACTGTGTGAAGTCACTGGTATCAATGTGATTACGAGCAAAAATAATTATGGTGTTCGGGCGCATGGCGCAAGCAAGCCCGGAAACACGCAGGTCGATTACTCGCGTAAGATCACGATTGAGTTTGACTCAAATAGCCGTGGACCTTTTGCGTTTAAGCCAGTCAAGAATTTTCTTGAAGTACATCCCGGCGAGCTACATGAAATTGTGTATGAGGTTGTTAATACTAAAGACCGTGCTATCGCCGCTCAGGCAATTCCCAGTTATGCCCCAAAGGCAGCTACCGAATTTTTCACAAAGATTGAATGTTTCTGTTTTCAAGAGCAGGCTCTTAACCCCCATCAAATCCGCCAAATGCCAGTGGTCTTTATTGTTGACCCTAATTTGCCTAAAGATGTGAAGACAATTACGCTTTCATATACTTTTTTTGAAACGGGCATAGCAAAACCAGTTGCACTGACGCAGCCATCAAAAGCGAGTGGATCGTGAAAAAGAAATTAAATCTTCTTCAATCGATCCGTGCTGTTTTATGGGCCTTTTTGGGCGTACGCAAGAACTCAGAACTACAAAACGATGTTGCTAGTCTTAGTTTTGTTCACATCATTATTGCTGGTGTGTTGGGCGCCATAATTTTTATGGCAATTCTTTTGTTGATTGTTCAGTTAGTTGTATCAAATTAATTTTTAAGCTAGAAAGAGCACGATGTTTTCGAACTCCACTCCTTATTATTTTGTTCCAAGTCCCTCGAAGTACCCTGTATTAGCAAGCATCGGCTTGCTTGGCTTTGGTGGTGGTATGTCTGCATGGGTTAATAACCTATCGTGGGGCGGCCCTTTGGTTTTGGGCGCAGTCATTTATATCTTGGTTGTGCTGTACGGCTGGTTTGGAGATGCAATTTCTGAAGGCAATACGGGAAAGAACGGTGTTAACGTTGACATCTCATACCGTTGGTCGATGAGCTGGTTCATATTCTCTGAGATCATGTTCTTCGCAGCCTTTTTCTCAGCCCTGTTCTACGCACGCAGCATTACAGTTCCTTGGTTGGGCGATGTGGACAATAAGATATTGTGGCCAGACTTTGTAGCGGCTTGGCCCACACTTGGCCCAACAGGCCTCGTCGAGAAATTCAGTACGATCGGGCCTTGGCCGATCCCCACAATTAATACCTTGCTGCTACTGAGCTCTGGGGTGACTGTCACCTATGCACATCACGCATTACGTGAAGGGCATCGCCAACAGGCAATTTATGGCTTATTTGCTACAGTACTTCTGGGAGTGATCTTCTTAGGTTTTCAGGCTTATGAGTACATTCATGCTTATTCGGATTTAAATCTCAAGTTAAGCTCTGGTATCTACGGCTCCACATTTTTTATGTTGACCGGTTTTCATGGATTCCATGTATTTCTAGGTGGTCTGATGCTGGCTATTATCTTGCGTCGTTTAATCCGTGGAGATTTCTCAGCCGATAATCATTTTGGTTTTGAGGGTGCTGCGTGGTATTGGCACTTTGTTGACGTTGTTTGGCTGGGCCTTTACATCGTCATTTACTGGATGTGAGTCATTAACGGTAGCTTCGGCCACCGTTTTTATTGGGCAACCTTTAGACCGGTGGATTGGATTAGGCCAAAGTAGTAGGCGATCCAAATGCCTATAAATAAGGCAATGGATAAGCCGATTCGTAGCATTAAAGAATGAACCATCCTGGAGCTCTTGCCCTTATCTTTCATCATGAAGTACAACGCTGATCCTAGGCTGCCAATAACAAGCAGCAGGACCAAAACAATTATCCATTTCATTACGGTACCGAGCCCTTGAGTTTTTTTTCTGTCTTCATTGTAGAGCGTAGAGTGGCGACTGTGGCGGCAATCGTAGTGATTGCGATTGGCCTCCTTGCTGGGCGCTGGCAATTGAGTCGGGCGGAGCAAAAAATAGTGTTGGCTAATCAAATTGCTACGATGGCCGCTAAAGAACGGATTGATCTAAATGCCAAGGCATGGACTTTATCAGAAGTCGAGTTTCGGGCTGTCCAGGCGCGCGGTCAGTTTTTATCCAACGAGATTGTATGGTTAGATAATCGCCCTAAACCAAACCACGGTAGCCTAAGTCAGGCGCATTCCGGCTTCTATGTATTGATGCCATTTCTCTTGGACGGACCGGCCACTCAGGTCATCTGGGTAAACCGTGGGTGGGCTCCTCGGAACAGTCAGGATCGACTCATATTACCAAGTATTAATACGCCTACAGGCAGGGTCACGATAGAGGGAGTGGCATTTGCGGGTGCTGGAAAGGTATTGGAGTTGGGTGACCAACCAAACTCCAAAGATCGTCCACGCATTCAACAAAATCTTGATCTTGCATATGAAGAAAAGCAGTTAAAGTACCCGCAGCTCCCATTTGTGATACGACAAAATGACCCAGATCGTAATGATGGCTTATTACGAAATTGGCCACCGGCAACGGTTGGAGTTGATCGCCATTATGCTTATGCTTTTCAATGGTTTGCTTTAGCAGCAGCGGCCCTCGTGTTTTGGTTTACAACCGGTTTTATGCGTTACCGCAATAAAGATAAATCGTTTTAATGGGACAAGACGCCAGTGAATGATCAAGATTTACTAATACCAGCCAGTCAAGTGGATCGGCAAGCGGTAGACGCAAGAACGCGACGGGGTCGAATCCAGATGATCTTGCTTTTATTGGCCTGTGCTGCTCCAGTCATTGCATCCTACTTAGCCTATTATGTTTTTAAGCCTGAGGGTGGAAAAACAAACTATGGGACTCTGATACAGCCTCCCCAGGCAATTAATCCCAGCTGGCTGGATATTTCCTTTAGCGGAAAGTGGACTCTTTTAGTAGCACGCCCCGCCAGCGAGTGTCGCAAAGGGAATGATGCTTGTGTAGAGCTCTTATATCTGATGAGACAAGTACGTCTTGCATTGGGGAAAGAGAAGAACCGCGTACAGCTTGTTTGGGTGGTCAGCGATCGCTTGCCCGTAGATCCTGATATCAAACAGGCCTACGATCCAGAAACTGCTGGATTTATCATTGTTCCTGCCCCAGATCCAAAAAATAGCACAGTCTGGTTGACCTGGTTAAATCAGCAGAATCTAGGGAGCGGGATTCAGTTGATAGATCCCAGTGGCGAAAAGATGATGGTGTTCCCCGATAAAGCAGAGTCAAAAGATTTTGTCAGAATGCGTAAAGATTTAGATCGTCTACTGAAGCTAAATCGCAAAGGTGAAAAAATATGATTTCCGAATCGGCTCTATTAGTTTTAGAGCTTGCTGGGATTGCCTTTGTCTTTGCCGGCTTACCTTTGGCTTATCTGGCGCGTAGAAAAGGCTTAGATATTTTTCAGAAACTAAATTGGGCAGTCGTCTTTTTAACCTTCGACCTCATTTTATTTGGCGCATTTACGCGTTTGAGTGATTCAGGTCTGGGCTGTCCGGATTGGCCAGGTTGTTATGGCACCTCAAATCCCTGGAGGGCGATGGAGGAGATCCGCGCCGCTGAGGTAGCGATGCCCACAGGACCTGTAACCGTATTTAAGGCTTGGGTAGAAATGATCCATCGCTATTTAGCAATGAGTGTAGGGGTATTAATCATTGCTCAAGTAGTTTTAGCCTTTAAGCAAATAGGGGCGCAACGCAGATTAGCCATTCAAGGCAGTCTATTTCTGCTGGTCTTGGTGTGCTTACAGGGCGCCTTCGGTGCTTGGACGGTAACCTTGAAGTTGCAACCCATTATTGTGAGTATGCATTTGATCTTGGCCCTAATTTTATTTTCTAGTATGGTTTGGTTTGCTCAGCGTAACGATAGCAAAACAATATCTTCAAAGGCTCAAGGTAAATCATTACCGATTACATGGATTGCATTCGCTACGATTACTTTACTTATTCAAATATTTTTGGGGGCGTGGGTTAGCACAAACTATGCGGTATTGGCTTGTCCTGATTTCCCAACCTGTATGGGCGCATGGTATCCCACCATGGATTGGCAAAACGCATTTTATTTATGGCGTGAGCTTGGTCAAGCAAAATCAGGTGAGGTGATTCCGATGACGGCTTTGGTAACCATACACTGGACTCATCGTGTTGGAGCCATTTTTGCATCCATTGTTTTGCTCTTGCTTGCAATCAAAGCATTACGCCATAGCCAATCAAATATTTCTTTTTGGGGCAAGGCTATTCTCGGTTTGTTAGCCTTACAAATAATTACGGGCATATCAAATGTTGTATTCCAGTGGCCTTTAGTTGCTGCCCTTCTCCATACCGGTGGAGCAGCGGCTATCTTATTTTGCTTAGTACGACTGAGTGCAGGAAGTGACTGTTCTTTTTTCTCGGGTCGTGATGTAGAGGGGCAGAGGTCATCGTGAGCACTTCGTCTTTTGAGCGCCCACCAATGCCCCGTTGGCGTCAGTATTGGGTTTTAACAAAACCACGGGTTACTCAACTTGCAGTCTTTTGTGCCATTATCGGTATGTTTTTGGCAACCCCGGGCATGGTTCCGTGGCCCATCCTGATTGGAGGTTCCATCGGTATATGGTTGCTAGCAGGTGCTGCGTTTGCAGTGAACTGCTTAATTGAGCAAGCTGTTGATGCGAAGATGCGGCGTACAGCATGGCGCCCATCTGCTACCGGAGAAATTACCCCCTTCCAAATTATTATTTTTTCATGCGGGCTTGGTGGCGCTGGTATGGTCGTTCTATGGTTTTATACCAACCCCTTAACGATGTGGCTTACCTTTGCCACCTTTGTTGGCTATGCGGTTATCTATACCTGGTACCTAAAGCCCGCAACTCCACAAAACATTGTAATTGGCGGCCTTTCAGGAGCGATGCCCCCCGCCTTGGGCTGGGTTGCTGTGACCAATCAACTCTCAGCCGAAGCTTGGCTACTCGTGCTGATTATTTTTGTATGGACGCCACCTCATTTTTGGGCACTTGCTCTGTACCGTCGTGAAGATTATGTACAAGCAGGATTACCAATGTTACCCGTGACGCATGGTGAGAAATTTACTCTTTTAAATATTTTGCTTTACACCTTAATTTTGTTAGCCGCATCGATCCTGCCATATATCTATGGAATGAGCGGTATTTTTTATTTGGTATCAGCGATTATTTTGAGCGGTATATTTATTTACTATGCGATTCGTCTTTATCAAAACTATAGCGATCAGTTGGCGCGTAAGACCTTTAAATACTCCATTAGCTATTTAGCACTATTATTTGCTGCAATCTTGATTGATCACTATCTTTAGTTCTATGAAGAAACTACTTACATTAGCAATGCTTACTTTATTGGCGGCTTGCTCACAGCCCAGTTTTAAAAATGTTGATATTACCGGCAGCAAGTTGTTTGGAAACAACTTTGTGTTGCTTGACTCTCAAGGCAAAGATAAAACACTAGCCGACTTCAAGGGCAAGGCTGTTGTCCTATTCTTTGGATATACCCATTGCCCTGATGTTTGCCCATCAACTTTGATTGAGATGCAGGGTGTCATGAAGGATTTGGGGCCGCTTGCCGATCGCGTGCAGGTTATTTTTATTACGGTCGATCCAGAACGGGATACCGCTGAGTTAATGGCGCAGTACCCGCCCGCATTTGATCCCCGTTTTATTGGTTTGAGACCTGCAGATGAAGCTGCGTTAATGAAGATAACAAAAGACTTTAAGGCTTACTACAGCAAAGTGCCTGGCAGCAATCCTAAAAACTATACGATTGACCATACAGCAGGTAGTTATGTGTTTGATCCTGCTGGAAACCTTCGCCTTTATATAAAGCATGGGCAGGGGGCAGAGCCCATTGCCCATGATTTAAAAATACTTCTAAAGTAATTAATGTAGTAAGGATTCTTCGTCTTTGAGAGCGAGCCGTAATTTCTTGAATGCAGCTACTTCAATTTGACGAACCCGTTCTGCAGAGATGCCATATTCTTGTGCAAGGTCTTGCAAGGTTTTGCAGCCTTGGCCATCTGCATCCATATTGAGCCAACGAGATTGCACAATCTCCCGACTGCGAACATCTAGGGTATTTAAAGCTTGCAGTAGCTTGGGGCCCTGCAATGCAAATTGATCATTTTGAGCAAGTCTAGCGCTGGGCTCATGGCGCTCATCCGCAAGCCACTGAATGCGTGCAAATTGGTCTTCATCCTGATCGTCGCCATCAATAGAGATGTCGCCACCTGCAAGGCGCATTTCCATTTCTTTGACATCAGCACCGCGTACATCAAGAGCCTTAGCAAGTGACTCAATTTCAGAATCAGTAAGAGCATTTGCAGAAAGTTTGTTGCTTCGTAAATTAAAGAAGAGTTTACGTTGCGCTTTTGTAGTCGCCACTTTAACTAAACGCCAGTTTTTTAGGATGTACTCATGAATCTCCGCTTTGATCCAATGAATCGCATAGGAGACTAAGCGCACGCCTTGATTGGGATCATAGCGCTTCACTGCTTTCATTAAACCAATATTACCCTCTTGAATGAGGTCGGCATGAGGAATTCCGTAGCCAAGGTATTGACGTGCAACAGAAGCCACTAGGCGCAAATGTGAGAGAACCAGTTGACGAGCCGCATCTAAATTTTCAGAACGACGATACTCCTGCGCAAGAGTAAATTCTTGAGCAGCGCTCAGCATTGGTAAGCGGTTGATATGCGCTAAATAGGCGTCAATCGTTCCAACGCCAAGCGCAGGCAAAGGCATAGCCAGACCGCCTGCCGAAGTATTGCGATTAATAGGTTTTAAGGCTGTATTCAAAGTCATCGATTTATTGATTAGTTTGATTGCAATATGTTATTTTAGCACTCCTATAAGGAGAGTGCTAATCTCACTATCAATTTATAAGACCTTGATTAATATGGTTATTCTACAAGCTCTTTAGCATATGCTTTTGCATTAAAGGGCTCTAGATCAGACAGACCCTCCCCTTTACCCAGGGCATAGACAAAGGTTTTGAAGGCGGTGGTGCCCGTTTCTGGGGGGGTCTCAAGGGCTTTGCTAAGCGCACAAATAACGCCACCCTTAGCAGTACCATCCAATTTGGTGACAATAATCCCCTGAAGACCAATGGCATTCCTAAATGCTATAACTTGTGCAATGCCATTCTGACCAGTATTGCCATCCAGAACGAGGACAATTTGATGGGGCGCATCTGGAACCACCTTGGAGATCACCCGTTTTACCTTTTTGAGCTCTTCCATCAGATTTCCTTGGGTCGCTAAGCGCCCAGCCGTATCAATAAACAGAACATCGATTTGGCGAGAAATCGCAGCGTGTATAGCGTCATGCGCAACGGCTGCCGCGTCACCACTTTCTTGGCTTAAGACTTGGACTTGGTTGCGCTCCCCCCATTCCTTGAGTTGATTGCGCGCCGCAGCTCTGAAGGTATCGCCAGCAGCCAATAAAACAGATTTACCTTGCACTTGAAAGTGATGACAAAGTTTGCCGATAGAGGTTGTTTTACCTGCACCATTAACCCCAACGATTAGCCAGATTTCAGGTTTGTGGTTTGACTGGCTTAATAAAAGAGGGTTTTGAGGATTTTCAAGAGGAGCTAAAAGACGGCTAATTTCCTGAACCAATAACCCTTTTAAATCCTCAGCATTTTGGATCGAATGGGATTTAGCTAGTTTACGAAGGCTAGCAATAAGTACGTTGGTGGTCGCAATCCCAACATCTGCCTTTAGAAGGGTTTCTTCTAATTGCTCAAACCAGGACTCATCAATTGGATGAAGACCAAATAGGGAACCAAGCGTTTTACGTAAACCAAACATTATCGATACAATCCTTTAGGTAGATCTTAACAAGTTCAAGACCACGTCAACAATGAGATGATAGTCACTCTAAACACACCTAGATTCGTTTGCTTATCCACCCTGAGGATTCTGATCCTGTTGGGCTTATGCGTCAGTGCATGCTTACCGCTAGGGGCGTGGGCCAATAAGATAGATACACACGAGTATCAATTTAAAAACGGCTTACGTTTAGTAGTGAAAGAGGATCGTCGTGCACCCACAGTGGCTCATATGGTTTGGTATCGCGCAGGATCGATGGACGAGCTTAATGGCAAGACCGGCGTCGCGCACGTGCTTGAACACATGATGTTTAAGGGAACAGAAAAGGTTAAATCGGGAGATTTTTCCAGAATGGTCGCAGCAGTCGGGGGGCGTGAGAACGCATTCACTGCCCGTGATTTCACGGGATATTTTCAACAGATTGAAAAATCAAAACTTGCCGATGTCATGCGACTAGAGGCTGATCGTATGGCAAATCTGAAGTTTTCAGATGAAGAGTTCTTAAAGGAAATTCAGGTTGTGATGGAGGAGAGACGTCTACGTACCGATGACAGCCCAAATGGCTTGATGCGGGAATTGATGATGGCCACCGCCTTTACAAGCTCTCCTTATCGCCATCCCATTATTGGCTGGATGAACGATTTACAAAACATGAAGCCCAATGATGCGAGGCAGTGGTATCGGGATTGGTATGCCCCTAACAATGCAATTGTTGTGGTCGTGGGCGATGTGAAATCCTTAGAGGTGAGAGCGCTTGTAGAAAAATACTATGGACCGATTTCTGCAAAGCAATTACCAGAACGTAAGCCGCAAGTAGAGCCCGAACAAAAAGGAGAAAAACGCGCTAATCTCAAAGCGCTGGCCGATAGCCAACAAATAATGATGGGGTGGAAAGTTCCTAAATTAGACCCAAAGAAAATGGATGATGCTGATCCCTATGCGCTTGAGGTCTTGTCTGCAGCGCTCAGTGGCCATGATAACTCCCGACTCAATCGCGAGTTAGTTCGTAGTAAGCGTCTGGCAAATAATGCGGGTGCGAGCTACGACCTCATTAGCCGCGGACCAGAGCTTTTTATGATTAGTGCAACTGTGGCTAAAGGACAGTCAGTTTCTGATCTGGAAAAAGGTATCTTACAAACTATACAAGAGATTGCCATGAATGGGATCACAGAGGCAGAGCTAAAAAGGATTAAGGCTCAACTTTTAGCCTCTCAAATCTATAAGCGTGACTCTATTTTTGCTCAAGCAATGGAAATTGGTAGTGCTGAGATTGCCCATGGCTCATGGAAAGATTTGGATCGAATCATTGAGCGCATTCAGCAAATCCAGTCAGAGCAAATCAAGGCAGCGGTTAAGCGATATTTCATTGGTGACGGTCTAACGATTGTCACCCTAGAACCACAAGCAAGAACCGTATCGGCAAATCCGAAACCTATTCCCTCCCTTCCTAGCAATTTGCGGCATTGAGAAAATATGATGCATATCGTTCAGATTTATATTAAGCGTTACCTCCTTATTTTTATCGCACTGGGGTGCGGTATATGGGGTAAGGCATATGCCGTCTTACCCATTCAAGAGATCGCATTAAGTAATGGCAGTAAAGCTTATTTAGTTCAGGCCACCACAATTCCAATGATTGATATTGAGATTAGTGTCGATGCTGGTAGTCGTTACGACCCAAAGGGAAAAAGTGGCCTAGCGGGCTTAACCGCAGCTCTATTAACCCGAGGAATTGAATGGAACGGCAGCCTTTTAAATGAGGCAATGCAAGCTGATGCTATTGCTGATCTAGGAGCAAGCATTAGCGCATCCGCAAGTGGCGAGCGTACTATTGTGCGAGCTAGGTCTTTGAGTAAGCCAGATGTATTTAATTCTGTTCTTGATTTATTAAGTGCTGCTATCTCAAAACCAATTTTTGATGTACAGATTGTTGCTCGGGAGAAACAACGGATTTCCTCGGCAATTGCAGAAGGGGATACAAAGCCTGAAGTAGTAATGCAAAAGCGCTTTCGTAAGGAGTTATTCCGGGATTATCCCTTAGCGGAGTCACCCAGCTTGCTATCGATTGCTTCCATTGACGCAGATGATCTAAAAAGATTCCATCGAAATTTCTATCGACAAGATCGCATGATTATCAATATGGTGGGTGATTTAGATGTAAAAACAGCTAAACAAGTGGCTGAGAAATTAATCGCTCAGCTCCCACAGCAGGGCCCAGCAATCCCGGCATTACCCCCTTTTATTCCTTCACCGCTTGCACCTGAGGCCGATCGACTAATTCGTATTCCGTTTCAGACGCAGCAAACTCATATTGCATTAGGAATGAGTTCTATTACGCGGAGTAATCCTGACTATTTTCCACTCCTGGTTGGTAATTATGTATTAGGGGGTGGTGGTTTTGTCTCTAGATTGGTTGGAGAGGTTCGTGATAAGCGAGGTTATGCCTATAGTGTGTTTAGCTATTTTCAGCCTGGTCGTGAAACTGGTAGTTTTGAGGCGGGCTTGCAGACGCGCAACGATCAAGCCAATCAAGCCCTAGTAGTTTTACAAGAAACAATCGCTCGCTTTATTAAAGAGGGGCCTAGTGATTCAGAGTTGGCAGCGGCCAAGTCAAATTTAATGAATGGATTTCCACTACGTTTAGATAGTAATCGTAAATTATTGGATAACTTGTCTGCCATTACTTGGAATCAATTGCCACTTAATACTTTGGATGTTTGGACTCAGCAAGTGGCTGCAGTAAAAAAAGAGGATGTACGTGCAGCGTTTCAGCGCAATTTAGATATGGGGCGCATGATTAGCATTCTGGTTGGAGGGGCGCAGTAATTGTCGGGCCATCCCAATCGGATTCGTATTATTGGTGGGGTCTGGCGTAGTCGACAAATTTCAGTCCTATCTCAAGAGGGTTTGCGCCCTAGCTCTGATCGTGTTCGAGAAACTCTTTTTAACTGGTTAGGTCAAGACCTAAGTGGCCTTAAAGTTCTTGATGCTTTTGCTGGATCAGGTGCTCTTGGTTTTGAGTCAGCGTCACGCGATGCAAAAGAAGTCGTTCTAATCGAAAAAGATAAAAAGATCGTTGCGCAGCTGCAATCCCAATATCAACTTTTGTTATCTTCCCCAATTCAAGGAAATTTAAAGGTCATGCAGGGAGATGGGATTATCCATATGGGCCAAGCGAACACCGCAGCCTATCATTTGATTTTTCTTGACCCACCCTTTAACCAGCCTGCGCTCTTAAAGCAGGCAGTCGTGGAAGCTGCACGTATTTGCGATGACTACTCTGGGGGCGGAATTTATATTGAATGTCCGATTACTCAAGATCTTTTAGAGTTAGAGTTATTAATACCTAATTGGACCTGTTCAAGACAAATGCAGACAACACAAACAAAAGCAGCATTATTTAGGCGCACTTCGGGCTAAACTCTTATGTATTCAGATTATTAAGGGTGTCTTATGACCATTGCCGTTTACCCAGGAACTTTTGACCCGTTTACTCGTGGACACGAAGATCTCGTACGTCGCGCTTCTAGTATTTTTACGAAGCTTATTGTCGGTGTTGCTGATAGTCGAAGTAAAAAGCCGATTTTTACCTTAGAAGAGCGTATTGAAATTGCAAAAGAGGTATTGGGGCACTATCCCAATGTAGAAATTGCTGGGTTCTGCGGACTGCTGAAAGATTTTGCAAGAGAGCACAATGCGCGCGTGATTGTGCGGGGCTTACGTGCAGTTTCTGATTTTGAGTATGAGTTTCAGATGGCAGGAATGAACCGATACTTGTTACCCGATGTAGAAACCTTGTTCTTAACGCCATCGGATCAGTACCAATTTATTTCAGGAACATTTGTGCGTGAGATTGCATTAATGGGCGGTGACGTCAGTAAATTTGTGTTTCCCTCAGTAGAAAAATGGTTACATCAAAAGAACGCACAAACCAAGACAAAATAAGCTATTCTGGTTTAGTTCGTACACTAAAGGTTTAAACCATGTCTTTAATGATTACAGATGAGTGCATTAATTGCGATGTCTGTGAGCCAGAGTGCCCCAATGATGCCATTTACATGGGTCTTGAAATCTATGAGATTGATCCAAATAAATGCACCGAGTGTGTTGGGCATTTCGATGTACCCCAATGTCGTCAGGTCTGCCCAGTAGACTGCATTCCATTAAATCCAAATTATTCAGAAACTCAAGAACAGCTAATGAGTAAATATCACACGCTGACCAAGATTAAAAAGGCCGCGGTTTAATTAGTCGGGCCCGTGGATAGCCTGCATCGCATTTTGAACATCACCTTTTATAAATAAAGGAAGTGTTCTTAAGGCTTTATCGATTGCTTGATCAATCTTACTTTGTTCCTCGCTGCTAGGCTTCTTTAATACATAATCAGCCACATCCATCTTTGCTTTATCGCCAGGAAGATCACGGGGATGGCCGATCCCAAAGCGTAGGCGCCAAAATTGTGGGCTTGATAAATGGGACTGAATATCTTTGAGACCATTATGACCACCATTGCCACCACCCTGTTTGAGCCGAGCCATACCTGGTTTTAGATCGAGCTCGTCATGAACAACCAAGACCTCTTGGGGTGTAATTTTATGAAAGCGACACAGCGGCCCAACCGATTCCCCGCTTAAGTTCATATAGGTATCGGGTGTTAATAAGTGAATATCCTGCCCTTCCACCCGAATCTTTGCTGCTTTGCCAAGAAAGCGTTTTTCAGGCTGAAGGAGCTGTTTGTGTTGACTCGCTAAGCGATCAATAAACCAAAATCCGGCATTATGACGATCCGATTCGTGCTTTGCACCAGGGTTACCAAGACCAACGATTAAGCGAATCATATGAGAATGCAGATCATTATTTATAGCAATCATCAAACTATAAACGAGTCGGATTGACCAATAAAAAACCCGCACAGGGCGGGTTCTTCAAGACATCAGAATAAGAGAGATTAGCTCTTTGCTTCTTTATCTTTTGCTTCCTTATCTCCAGCAGCGGCATCAGCCACAGGTGCTGTAGGTGCTGCGCTTGGCTCTGGTTCGGCCTTAACGGTTGGGATACGGGCATTGGCAATAACAGGATTTTCTTGTTCAATATGCAACACTAGGGCAACGCCTTTTGGCAAAGATACCTCTTTTGCATGGATCGATTGACCAACAGCAATCTTGCTAAGGTCAACCTCCAAGAACTCGGGCAGGTCAGCCGGTAAACACGTAATTTCTAATTCATTGGCAATATGGCTAACTACCGCACCACCAAACTTAACAGCTTCAGATTCCTCTGCGCCTTTAAAGTGCAACGGAACGCGCATATGAATTTTTTCTGTCGCAGAAACACGTTGGAAATCGACGTGTAATACGAGAGGCTTGAAGGGATGCATCTGATAGTCACGCAATAAGGCCTTTTGTGCCTTACCGTTGAGTTCGATGTCCAGAATGGAGGAATGGAAGGCCTCTTTACGCAAAGCGTGAAATAGGGCGTTATGGTCCAACTCGATTGCGCAGGGAGATTCTTGCTTTCCGCCATAGATAATTCCGGGGGTTTTCCCAGAATTGCGCAGGCGGCGGCTCGCACCAGTGCCCTGTACGCTTCTTTCAAATGCAACTACTTTCATGATGACTCCTAAGAATGTTAAATCTCCGTTCGCGACCAAACGGAAAGCCTTAAATTATAGCCCGAAAGGGCTAAAAAACCTCTAAAAGAACCTCTACAGAGAGCTTAGTCAGCAAAAAGCGACATCACAGAGTCACCTTTTGTGATGCGGGAAATGGTTTCTGCCAGAAGGGGGGCAATACTTAACTGCCTGATTTTATTGACTGCTAATGCATCTGAATTGAGTGGAATGGTGTCAGTGATCACTAACTCATCAATTTCAGATTTAGCGATTCTGGCGGCAGCGCCACCGGATAAGACAGGGTGAGTGCAATAGGCGGTTACGCTCTTAGCGCCCCGTTCTTTCAAGACCTCGGCAGCCTTGCACAGGGTTCCCCCGGTATCAATAATGTCGTCCATGATGACGCAATGACGGTTTTCGACCTCACCGATTAAATGCATTACCTCAGAAACATTTGGCTTTGGGCGGCGCTTGTCAATAATGGCCAAATCGCAGCTTAGCTGTTTAGCAAAGGCGCGGGCACGAACAACCCCCCCAATATCGGGAGATACCACGGTCAAATCAGCCTGATTCTTAGCCCGCAAATCTCCTAAAAGAACCGGTGAGGCATAAATATTGTCTACAGGGATATCGAAAAACCCTTGGATCTGATCAGCATGTAAATCCATGGTTAGAACCCTTTCAACCCCAGCAACAGATTGCAGCATATTGGCCACAATGCGGGCCGATATAGCAACGCGGGCCGATCGAGGCCTCCGATCCTGTCTGGCATAGCCAAAATAGGGAATAACGGCTGTTATACGGTTTGCTGAGGCCCGTTTCAGGGCATCAATCATGATCATCAGCTCCATCAGATTATCGTTTGTAGGAACGCAGGTTGACTGGATTACAACAACGTTCTTGCCGCGCACATTCTCTTGAATTTCAACCTGAATCTCGCCATCTGAAAAGCGCCCTACAAAGGCTTTGCCAAGCTGCAACTTCATTTGTTTGGCTACTGCCTCGGCTAAGGCGGGATTGGCGTTGCCAGTAAAAATAGTGAGCGCGTCAGAGGTCATGGTCTTGGCTAAATGTTAGTTATCAATCATAACGATGGCAGGGGAGGAAGGACTCGAACCCTCGCATGCCGGAATCAAAATCCGGTGCCTTGACCAACTTGGCGACTCCCCTGTAGCGTCATACTGATTAAACCGAATTGTAAGCGGGATTTTGTTTTAATCCCCGAACAAGCCGACCTACCCACCCAGAAGGAAGTTTTTGCAGCATGCGATCGACCTCAGGTGCGCTAATCGTTTTTGGGATAGCGGCAAACACACAGCTACCCGATCCCGTCATTCGTTTTACAGAATCCGGAGCTTGTTGTGCGATCCAATCTAATGCTCGGTTTACTTCAGGGCAGATCTTGCTTGCCACTGGTTGAAGATCATTCCCAAATTTGGGATCCTTCCAAGAGCTAGCAAGAAAGTCTGAGATTGTAATCGGAGCATGATTGCGGGTCAATGTGTCATCTCGGAAAACGTCTTTGGTGGCAACCGATTGCCCTGGGAAAATCACTAAAAATTGTTCCTCGGGTAGATCAAGCCTGTTTAATTGCTCACCAATGCCCTCAACAAATGCGTTTTGTCCAAATAAAAAGAAAGGGATATCAGCACCCAATTGCAAGCCTAGATGAGTAAGCTCGGATTGACGAAGGCCTAAGCCCCAGAGATGATTTAAACCAATCAAAACTGATGCGGCGTCAGACGAGCCGCCACCTAAACCAGCACCCATGGGAATATTTTTTTCTAGATGAATCTTTACGCCATATGGGTAAGATGCATACTTTTTTAATATACGCGCCGCACGAACAACTAAATCGTTTTCTGCATTAACCCCATCTGCCCCAACTGGCCTAACAATTTCATCGGCTTCAATAAGCTCAAGAGACACAGTGTCATACCAGTCGATGAGCTGAAATACAGATTGCAACTGATGGTAGCCGTCGTCTCGCTGGCCAATGATATGAAGAAATAAATTAATTTTGGCTGGAGCGTACAGCTCAATTTTTTTAGTCATTCACTTGATCAAATATCAAACGTACATCAATAGTGCCGGTATTCGTGTTACGAGTCATATTAAGACGCTCAATTTTTTGAGCATCACTCCACTTGTAGGCTAGATCCCAGCCATCTTGGGTAATATTTTTGACTTGACCGCGTTCGTCGCGTACTAATCGAGCCGTACTACCAGGACGAACTTGACCATTGAGCCAATTCGATAAACCGCGGGCAGGCAAGGGCAGTCCAAGCGTATTTTGAATGAGGGTATCAGCATCAATTGCCATTACCTTTTTCCCATCGCGCTCCAAAATGGCTTCCCCTGGATTAATCACAATCTTGGCAATCGCTCCACCCATAGGGCTTCGGATCTCAAGGGTATCACTAAAACCGGTTTTGCTGAGCGTAAAGCTACCGCTTCCACCTTGTGTATTGTTAGTGGGGCGATCATTCATCTTTACAGCAAAGCGTCCGTCCCATTGACTGGCTAATTTGTCCAGGGACATAATCCAGTCTGGCTTGAGGCGTCTTATAGTCTCTTTGAGGGTTGCATTATTTGCATCAATTAGTTCTCCTTGGCGCCAAGCTGCCTCTGCTTCCAGGGGTCGACCTAAGACCCACAACACTTCACCAAGGTGAGCGGCGATATCTGCCTCAGGCTTCATGCGAAATGCATCCTGAAGTTGCGTTAGGGCAAGCGATGTTTTATCCAAACGAAAGTTGACCCATCCCAAGCTATCAAGAATGAAAGCATCGTCGGGAGAAAGTTTGTGAGCCTTCAAGATGAGGTCATAGGCTTCAGTGAGTTTTATGTTGCGATCGGCCAAGGAGTAACCGAGGGCATTTAAAGAATTAATATTATTAGGATCTTTTTTGAGAATGATCCGTAAGGTTTTTTCCATGACCTCAAACTGACCAGCTTTCTCGGCAGCTAATGCATAGCTATACAAAACATCGGGGCTACTGGGCAGTGGGACTAAGGCTGAAATAATCTTGTAATAGGCCAGCATCGCGGCGCTCTCGTCCATGGCTCTACCAATTAAGCCTTGCCACTGCTTGAGTGTTTTCTCGCGCTCACTCAAGGGCTGTTGATTGAGAAGAGCCACCGCAGGCTTTACAGACTCTGACCAACGTTGATTGAGCATCAATAGGGTTACTAAGACCTCTTTAGGTCTAGTTTGGGATGGTTTAGAAAGCTCATCCCAGGTTTGAGCAGCCGCTAGTGCCAAATCAGGAGCATTGGCTGCAATCGCAATTTCCATTGCTCGTTGCGCAAGATCCGCTTCACCGGTTTGTCGAGCAAGGCTTAAATAGGTTTGGTAAGCCAAGCCAGCCTCGCCGCGTTGCAGGGCGATTTCTGAGGCCAATATCTCAAATACTTGTTCACTAGTCGCGCCCTTGGGTGGCTTTTGGGCATACGCATGCTGACTACTCAAGAAGGCAAACAACAGCATAAAAAGGCAGAGTAAACCAAGCCTGTTTGCTTGTTTTTGCATGAAATTGAGGTACATAAGCACATTCTAATCCCCGAAACTACAATTCATTTATGCCAGAACTGCCAGAGGTAGAAGTCACTCGTTTAGGAATCCAAGCCCATATTGAGGGGCGGTCGGTAACCGGGGTAAAGATTGTGGATGGTCGTTTGCGTTGGCCAGTCCCTAAATCATTGCCAAAGGTATTAATTGGACAACGTTTAGATACGATTGAGCGAAGAGGAAAGTATCTATTGCTCAAGATGGATTCTGGCTATTTATTGATCCATCTGGGAATGACTGGGGTATTGCGAGTCTTACCAATGACCGATCCTCTTAAACCGCATGACCGCGTCTTAATCCACTTTGGTCGCATTGGACTGCGGCTTCATGATCCCCGTAAGTTTGGCGCTGTCCTGTGGCATCCTTTTTCAAAGGGGCCTTTAGAGGAACACCCATTAATAAAGAAATTAGGACCAGAACCCCTTGCTTCAGAGTTTGCGGGTGAATTGGGGGCTATCCGCCTGTATCAATTCTCTCGAAAACGAACCATCGCCATAAAATCTTTTCTCTTAGCTGGTCAGGCGGTTGTAGGTGTCGGGAATATTTATTGCTCTGAATCATTATTTGAAGCGGGCATTCATCCGCGACTCCCGGCTGGGAAGTTAACGAAAATCCAATGCGCTCGTCTAGCTGATTCTGTTCGAAATGTTTTAAGTAAAGCGATTAAAGCGGGTGGAAGTAGCTTGCGTGATTTTGTGGATGCACACGGAGAGCCAGGCTATTTCATGATGCAAACTAAAGTCTATGACCGAGCAGGCGAACCCTGTCGTGTGTGCAAAACACCGATACAGCAAATTGTGCAAGGGCAACGCTCCACATATTTTTGCCCAGTCTGTCAAAAGCGTTAATCGATGGCATTTATCTTTGCAAACGCATTAATTTCTTGGCACGCAAAGCATGGGCGAGTTGGCATGCCTTGGCAGAACAAGCGCGACCCGTATGCGATATGGGTTTCAGAAATCATGTTGCAACAAACTCAAGTAAGCACAGTCAGTGAGCGTTATCTACTTTTTATGAAGCGCTTTCCAACCTTGAGCTCCTTAGCCAACGCACCAATCGATGATGTGATGGCCTTATGGAGTGGTTTAGGCTACTACTCACGAGCGCGCAATCTTCATCGTTGTGCTCAAAAAATTATGAGTGAGCATTCAGGAAAATTTCCTCGGGATCTCGATGCGCTTGAAAGCTTACCTGGTATTGGGCGATCAACTGCTGGAGCGATCGTAGCATTCGCCTATGATGTCCATGCCCCGATCTTGGATGCGAATGTTAAGCGGGTTCTTAGTCGTTTTCATGGAATAGAGGGTGATCTTCAAGATCGAGAAACAATTAAGCAACTTTGGGTAAGGGCGCAAGCACAATTACCAAAAGTATCAATAAAAATGCCAATCTATACACAGGCATTGATGGACTTTGGGGCCACATGGTGCACTCCAAAGCAAGCAAGGTGTATTAGTGATGAGGCGCGATGCCCCATGATGAATAACTGCCTTGCTTACCAAACTAATCGCGTAGATAAGATTCCAGCAAAGAAAAAAAAGTCTGCTTCTCCAAGCTTTCAGACCTCTATCTTTTTAATACAGAGCGGAGAATTTATTTTGCTGGAACGAAGAGCGCCAAAAGCGATTTGGGGCGGCTTATATTCCTTAATCGAATTACCATGGGAGCCGCAAAGTAAAGATATCGCCTTAATGACTGTGCGCAATGCTCGAAAAATACTAAGTAAAACACTGCTGGGCGACAAAGCCCTTGATATTGACTTCAAGCAAATTATGTCAGTACAGACCAGTTCAGTAATTCAGCATGTATTTAGCCATCGTCGTTTGCAGATGTATCCCTACCTTGTATCCTTAAATCAAAAATGGACAATAAGCCATCCTAATCTGATCTGGATTAAACGAGCAAACATAGCCGAAATTGGCTTACCTCAGCCAATCCGTGTTTTTTTAGAATCAAGCTCACGATGACGCTCTAGATAATAAATATCGTTAAACATATGATTTTCAGAAAAATACTTTTTGAGTTGTTGAACCAAATACACTGATCGGTGTTGACCACCGGTACACCCAATGGCGACAGTTAAATAACTACGCCCATCATGTAAATAGCGCAGTAACCACTTTTCTAAATAGGATTTAATGTCCTCCATCATTTGTGCAACTTCTGGGAACCGGCTGAGATACTCAGCAACAGGCGCATCTTTTCCACTGAGATCGCGTAACAGTGGTTCATAGTGGGGATTCGGTAGGCAACGCAGATCAAACACAATATCGGCTTCGCTAGGCACCCCTT
The DNA here is from genome assembly GCF_040409815.1 of Polynucleobacter sp. UK-FUSCHL-C3. NCBI lineage: Bacteria > Pseudomonadati > Pseudomonadota > Betaproteobacteria > Burkholderiales > Burkholderiaceae > Polynucleobacter > Polynucleobacter sp. UK-FUSCHL-C3. Next base: position 1,768,565 of record NZ_CP099959.1, on the reverse strand, counting down.
TTTTAAAGGCAAAGGATTCAAAAATGACTGCAAGACCTATTGGCTTCTCTTTCAGATGATCGGAAATCCAGCTGCGTAAAGTGTGCGCAGGAATATGACCAGTATCAATCTGTTGGGCCTGATCGGCTAATGGGGCAAGTAATGTTCGCTCTTGCTCGATCACATCAATCAAGGTAGTGGATTCATTTGGATTCGAGAGCGGGTGGCGGCGACGCGTTTCAGAAAAACGTTGTACCAATGTATTGGTATCTGCATTTAAGAAAAGGATATTAACCTCATGATGTGCGCGTAATTTTTGCAAGAGCGCTGGTACTTGTGAAATAGATTCACCGCGACGTGCATCAATGGCAATTGCAATTTGCTTGCAATTTTCCGATTCTAATGTTGCGACCAATTGTTCGATGAGGGAAACGGGAAGATTATCAATACAGTCATAACCTGCATCCTCATAGGCTCGTAGGGCAACAGATTTACCTGAACCAGAAATGCCGGTAATCAGTTGGATTCGCATCTTAGAGTAAACGACCCTGGTTCTTATTATTTTCGCTATCCAAGCTCATTTGATTGCGTTGACGCTCAATGAAATCTTTTAGAGTATCAATGCCACGAAGTTGAAGTATGGTGTTGCGGACAGCTGCCTCAACCAGTACGGCCAGATTTCGTCCAGCTGCCACCTGAATCTTTACAGTGCGAATTGGAACATCAAGCACATTAATGAACTGTGATTCAATCGGCAGTCGTTCAAATTCACCATCGTTACGACGTACAAGCTGAACAATAAGGCGCAATTTAAGTTTTCGCCGAACAGCCGTTTCACCAAATATCGTCCGAATATCCAATAGACCCAAGCCACGAACCTCCAAAAGATCACGCAGAATTTCTGGGCAACGACCTTCAATATAGTCTGGTCCGAGGCGTGTGAAATCGACGGCATCATCTGCCACCAAGCCATGACCTCTAGAAATTAACTCTAGACCTAGCTCACTTTTACCAAGACCAGATTCACCAGTAATTAAAACTCCAAGACCTAATATATCCATAAACACACCATGCATGGTGCTGCACGGAGCCCCGATCTTGGTTAGATAAAACCGAAGATGGTCAATCACCTCTGCTGCCGAAGTGCCCGTTGAGAATAAAGGGGTCGATGACCGTTGACAATACAGCTGTAACTCTTCATCCGGTTTACAGCCATCGGCAACGATGATGCATGGAGGATTGCTAGTAATTAGTGAGCTCATTTGTGCTTGTCGCTCACTGCTTGAAAGTTTGGCGTGGTAATCCACTTCCTGGAGTCCGAAGATTTGAATTCGGCTGGGATGAATCATATTTAAGTGGCCCACCAGATCAGAAGAGGCTGCCGCTGCTTTCACAGCTTGTGAATCAAATGTGCGATCTGCACCTTCAAGCCCACTAATCCAAGACAGTTTTAAGTCAGCTATATTGTCATCAAAGATTTGTTGTGCTGTTATCCCTTCGAGTAAAAGCTGTTGACTCAATTTTTATGCCTCCCAATGGCAAATGAGTTGTTGGACTTTTTGTGGATCTGGCTCTGTGAGTAATTGTTCGCGAACTTGTGCATCTGAAAGCAACTGAGCAATCGCTGAGAGAATTTCAAGATGTTCTTGAGTTGCTTTTTCTGGAACCAATAAAAAAATGATTAAAGAGACAGCTTGACCGTCAGGGGCATTGAACTCAATGGGACTACTTAAGCGAAAGAAGGCAGCAGCCGGCTGTTTAAGCCCCTTAATGCGACCATGGGGAATTGCGACACCCTCACCTAAACCGGTGCTTCCTAATGCTTCCCGAGCTTCCAGAAATCCTAATACGGTTTCAGCGGGGATATCGAGTTTTTTAGCAAAGTACTGACTGGCAATCTCAAAGGCTTCGACTTTGGATTTAGCCAAACCATTGAGATTAATGCCATCAGCAGTAAAAAGGTCAGTGAGTACGCTCATGACCTTAGATTATAGGTCTCTATTGAGAAATACTTTGCACCTTATTTTTATCATGGTGGTGATCTTGGATAATTTCTTTGTGCTTGACCAATTGTCGGTCTAGTTTATCAATCACCGCATCCACTGCGTGGTACAGGTCCTCATGGTGAGCCTGGGCAAAGAGTTCCTTGCCTTTTAGGTGCAGAGTAAGTTCAGCGGTCTGGCGCAGGCTCTTCTCTTTGGCCTTATCCACCATCAGAAATGCAGATGCATCGATCACATGATCAAAATGCTTACGAATGCGCTCAAGACGGAATTCTAAATGTGTGCGGATTGCTGGAGTAACTTCAAGATGACGACTATTAATTCTTAAATGCATGACAAACCTCCATGATTAAGGTCTACGCAAATGCATGGTAGGGATGCGTAGCAACTCCCGATACTTCGCTACAGTGCTTCGTGTTAACGCTCACCCTGGACTCTTTAGAAAAAATTAATGCATTGACTAAGGAAGTACTTGGGTTCGAACAATCTCAAACTTAGAAATTTGATTGCTTACACGAGATACTGAGGTTTCATGCAACTCTAGGGTATCAGCGATTTCTTATAAAACCAATAGGAAAAAATCAATACCCCCTTCATTAAGGAAGTTTTTTGATCAACCATAAACCACTGAGCCAATCCCAGTATGGTTTTTAGAATATAAAGAGCTATCTCACTGAAAAAATTACTTCAGTCTGACGCAATGCACCAATCTAGGTTTAGTCTTTTCGGCTGGTTGATTCAATGCCAAAACGATTACATGCGGAAGTTTTCACCTAAATAAACTCTTCTTACCGCATCATTTTGGATAATTTCATCCGCCTTACCTTCTGCTAGCACGCTACCTTCGCTAATGATGTAGGCGTGGTCACAAATGCCGAGCGTCTCACGAACGTTGTGATCGGTAATCAGGACCCCGATTTGGCGGTCCCGTAAGAAACGTACAATACGTTGAATTTCACCAACTGCAATTGGGTCAACGCCGGCAAATGGCTCATCCAGTAAGATAAATTTGGGATGCGAAGCTAGGGCGCGAGCAATTTCAACTCTGCGGCGCTCTCCACCGGAGAGGGAAAGAGCCGGGTTATTGCGTAAATGTGTAATCTGTAGTTCACCTAAGAGCTCGTCTAAGCGCTCCTGGATTTGTTTTTTATTAAGCGGTCTTCCATCAATCTCCTGCAACTCAAGAACAGCCTGAATATTTTCGGCAACATTTAGTTTCCGAAATACAGACGCCTCTTGTGGAAGATAGGAGAGGCCCAGTCGAGCGCGCCGATGAATCGGCAGGCCACTAATCTTTTCCCCATCTAACAGAATGCTGCCACCGTCAAGAGGAACCAAACCAACAATCATATAAAAAGATGTGGTCTTGCCTGCCCCATTGGGCCCTAGCAAACCAACTACTTCACCACTTTTAACTTCAATACTGACATCGCGCACTACGGTTCGAGAGCCATAGCGTTTTTGCAAGCCTTCGGCCAGTAAAGTAGACGGTTTTGGTGAAATCATATTAATTAAGTACGACCTTCTTGCGGGGGGCTAGGATCGCACGAGATTGCGGTTGTGCCTTCGTATCCACTTTCTGAGGCCTTACTTTGTAGCTCTCTTTAATGTCTTCATATTCAATTTGCCAACCCTGTAATTGATCGAGCATTTGCATATTGAGAAGGCGTTTAATAGTGGCATTACCAGTCAAAATAACCTGTTCTTTCTTGTCATCATAAAAGACATCTCGACCAATTCCTTGCATAAACTCATCGGCCAGGCCCTCGCGACGCTGACGCAGCGTAGCAGGGGACTCTAACTTTCCCTTGAGATCAATATTCTGATAGCCTTGGGGATCAACCAGAATACTTCCTTTATCACCTTTTGCGATCATAGAACCTTTGATTAGCAAAACATCGCCATTAAGTTGATAGCTTTGCTTGACATCATCGACATCTACTTTATCCGCATTGATAACAAGGGGCTTATCTTGATCTGCTTTATTGGCCAGGGCGCTACCTACCCAAAGTGGCAATAAGAGCATCAAGATACGAAGGGCAGGGTTCAATTTCGTCCTCGTTGTTCGGAGGGCTCAATACGGCCGCGAACCTGACCAGTTAGTGTCACACTTTGTTGTACGTTATTAAATGTGCCACCACCTGTCGAGTTCATGATCGACATGCCTTGTTGAAGCTCTAAGGGTTTATCAGTGCGCACAATATCCTCATTGATGAGGGCCTGAAAAAAACTTGAGCGGGCCAGTAGTCGGGGCGAAGCTTTTAGATCGCCAGAAGCCTCTTGAGCGGGTCGGAATATTTCTCCATTACCAAATAGATCCAAAATAGTTAGATCTCCGTCTATGTGACCACGATCGGCTTTCACAGTGACCGGAGCGGAACCTTGAGCCTGAAAAGCACGCATTCGGGGAAGCTCTAGATCCATCGACGCATCATCTTCATAGTGGGTAAGTTTTTTACCAAGAATTCGATATTTGGTTTGCCCAAGTTCATTTAGGTTGGATAGTGAGGCATTCTTTAGGATGTAGTCAGGTACATGTTGAGGAACTCGTGCCAAAAGCAATGCCTCTGGTGGAGAACTTCTCTTAACCAACCAAAAGGTTGCTAAAGTAAGAGAGCCCATCAGTAAAAAGGGGAGAGTACGCAACAGCCCTCGCACTGTAACCTGATAGATCTGCCTGCTAGTGAATTTCATGATGTTCCTGACTGACCTTTTGCAGAGATCAGTAGCTGGTCATATTGGCCGCGCGCCTTTAAGATCACATCGCATGCTTCGCGAACAGCACCATAGCCACCTTTGGCATCGGTAATATAGTGTGCAATTTGACAAACTTCCAGATGGGCTTGTGCTGGAGCAATTCGAAAACCAGCACGCATGAGGATGGCTAAATCAGGCCAGTCATCACCCATAACCGCAAGGTCACTTGCTTTTAAAGCAACTCGCTTTAATAGCTCATCTAATACTGCGTTTTTGTCTTTTACGCCCGTGAATACATGTTTGATGTTGAGCTCATCACAGCGCGCTAGTACCATTTTTGAGTGACGCCCAGTAATCACAGCACATGGTATGCCAGCACTTTGTAGCAACTGAATCCCATAGCCATCCTGTATATCAAAACCTTTGAGCATCTCTTTACCATCGGGCCCAAAAAAGACCTGACCATTCGTAAGCACCCCATCAACATCTAGCACCAACATCTTTATTGCGCTAGCCCGCTCGAGAGCTTGCGGGTGCGCTTTTATAGGATTGGTGGTATGGGCATTGAAGGCAACCGACATGTTTAGATCACCTTCGCAGCAAATAAGTCATGAAGATTTAAAGCACCCAAGAGGGTTTTGTTGGCATCTGCAACGATAAGATGATTAATTCGATGGTGCTCCATCATCTCAATGGCTTCTTCAGCAATGAGATCAGGCGGAATAGTTCTGGGGTTTGCGGTCACGATCTGTACAAGACGAATAGTTTTTGTATCTTCACCCTTTTCGAGCAAGCGTCGTAAATCACCGTCAGTCAAGATACCAAGCACTTGATTGTTTGCATTCACGATCACAACTAAACCCATCTTATGGCGACTCATTTCTGCTAAAGCCTCCTGAAATGAGCTACCCTCAAAAACTTTGGGAGTATTTGCAAAATCACGCATGACCTCTGATACATGAATGAGTAATTTACGTCCCAGGCGCCCGCCGGGATGCGATCGTAAAAAGTCTTGGGCATTAAAACCTCGCGCATCGAGGAGAGCCACTGCGAGGGCATCACCCATGGCAAGTGCAGCAGTCGTGCTAGTTGTGGGTGCCATATTTAAGGGACACGCCTCTTTGTCGACACTAACATCTAAATGGGCATCGGCTAATTTTGCAAGGGATGAGCTTGGATCACCAGTTAGGGCAATCAGCTTGGCTCCGGTTCGCTTGATGATAGGAACAATCGTGAGTAACTCCTCAGTCTCACCAGAGTTGGAGATGGCAACAAAGACATCATCCCGCGTTACCATGCCCAAATCACCATGACTAGCCTCAGCGGGGTGGACAAAGAAGGCCGGTGAGCCTGTGGATGCAAAGGTCGCAGCAATTTTTCGGGCGATGTGACCCGATTTACCGATTCCTGAAACTACGATGCGACCACGACATTGCTCTAGGAGGGCGACCGATAAAACAAGGGCATCTTGACCTGTTTTTGCAAGCCGGTCTCGCATTTTGCGCAAAGCATCCGCTTCGATATCGAGGGTATCGCACGCCAACTCAAGCGCACGTGGGTTCTTAGCTATCATGGAGTAAGTATATGCCGAGCGTTCTTCAACTAACCCTATTTTTATTAGCCTCTGGTGTGGCGGGAGTCCTCATTTTCCGCTATTTTGGCTTGCCCCCCATTTTGGGCTATCTGGCTGCCGGCGTTTTAATTGGACCTCATGCTTTAGGCCTGGCTTCTGATTCAGAAACCGTGAAGTATCTTGCCGAGTTCGGGGTGGTCTTTTTGATGTTTTCAATTGGCCTTGAATTCAATATTCATAAATTACGCTCGATGCGTAAGATCGTTTTTGGTCTAGGCGCTAGCCAGGTTATTTTGACAATCGTTTTAACAATACCGATTGGCTTGATGATTGCCTGGATTTACCCCATGTCGTGGCAGGCAGCGCTTGCATTAGGGGGCGCCTTATCGATGTCATCGACCGCTATTGTCACCAAAATTTTGTCAGACAGGATGGAGCTCGAAACAGAGCAGGGTCGCAATGTAGTCGGTATTCTTTTATTTCAGGATCTTGCAGTAGTCTTTCTGTTAATTTTGATTCCCTCGCTTGCACAAAGCGGTAAAGATCTCATTACAGATATTTCAATCGCATTAGTCAAAATTTCGCTGGCTTTAGCGTTGATTTTTTATATCGGCCAAAACGTCATGAGTCGTTGGTTTAAGTTTGTAGCGGGGTATCGCTCGCAAGAACTATTCATGCTCAATTTGCTATTAATTGTATTGGGCATGTCAGCACTGACGGAGCATTTTGGTTTATCCATGGCGCTGGGGGCTTTTTTGGCAGGGATGCTGATATCGGAGACGCCCTATCGTCATGAGGTTGAAGACGATATCAAGCCATTTCGAGATGTATTACTGGGCCTGTTTTTTATTACGATTGGCATGTTGCTTGATCCACTAGTTATCTATGAGCAATGGATTCTTGTTTTACTGTTATTTGTTTTGCCCTTAGTATTTAAGTTCGGCTTAATTGCCATCCTCGCACGTGGATTTGGTTCAAGTTCGGGCATTTCCATTCGGACAGGTTTGTGTTTGGCACAAGCGGGTGAGTTTGGCTTTGTACTGCTGAATCAAATTGACGGCTTACACATGATTGATCCTGCCTTTAGTCAAGCCGTGCTCGCAGCTATGTTGCTATCCATGCTAATCGCCCCATTCTTAATTCAGTACAGTGATCAGATTGCACTGCGCTTTGCAAGTAATGAATGGCTATTACAGTCGCTTGCTTTAACTAAGGTGGCAACGAAAAGTGTTCGCAATAAAGATCATGTCATTATTTGTGGTTTTGGTCGTTCGGGTCAGGCGCTTGCCAAAATGCTCGACCAAGAGAACATTTCCTATCTAGCGCTAGATTTAGATCCAGACCGGATCGCAGATGCTGTAGCGGGGGGGAGTCATGTGGTGTATGGGGATGCAACCCGTGAGAACGTCCTCGTAGCAGGGGGCTTATCTCGTGCAAAAGCACTTGTCATATCGTTTGCAGATACGCAGGCTAGCTTAAAGATCCTGCGCTTGGTCGAGGGTTTAAAGCCTGGCATGACCGCATTGGTTCGTACGCGCGATGATGCAGATTTAGAAAAACTACAAAGTGCTGGTGCCACTGAAGTGATTCCAGAGCTCATCGAGGGTAGCTTAATGTTGGCCTCTCATGTTTTATTGATGATGGGCGTGCCCATGCGCAAGGTGGTACGGCGTATTACGGATGCTCGCGAAGAGCGCTATGGATTATTACGTGGGTATTTTAGAGGCGCCGAAGATGATGAGGTAAGCGCAAATCAATCCTGGCATCTCCATTCTGTTCCCTTGCAAGAAGGCGCTCAAGCCCTTGGTAAAAGACTTTCTGAGCTCTCACTGGACGAGGATGGGGTTAACATTCAAGCGGTACGCAGAAAATCGACTGAATCGGACTATACAAAGTTAGACCTTGCCGAGGACCCTGTTTTACAACAAGGTGATATTGTGGTTTTATCCGGTAGCCCAGAATCAATCGATTTAGCTGAGGCTCGCTTGCTCTAAAGATTTTTTCTTTTTGGCTGGTAATGGCGATTTAGCCTTTAACAACGGCTTCAGATATTTCCCCGTAAAGCTTGCTGCGTTATTAGCTACGTCTTCAGGCGAGCCCTTTGCAATAATTTGGCCACCACCGGCGCCACCATTTGGACCAAGGTCAATCAACCAATCTGCAGTTTTAATGACGTCCAAGTTGTGCTCAATGATGACCACTGTATTGCCTTGCTTCTTCAGTGTGTGAATAACACCCAGCAGTAATTTAATATCATGAAAGTGCAAACCAGTAGTTGGTTCATCCAAGATATACAAAGTGCGGCCGGTATCCCTTTTGGATAGTTCGAGTGACAGCTTGACACGCTGCGCTTCGCCGCCTGATAGCGTGGTGGCGCTTTGTCCGAGACAGACATAACCTAAACCAACATCAAGCAGGGTTTTAAGTTTACGTTTGACCACAGGCACTGCTTCAAAGAACTCATGCGCCTGTTCAATTGTCATTGCCAAAACCTCATGAATATTTTTACCTTTGTAACGAATGTCCAAGGTCTCACGGTTATAGCGTTTTCCATGACAGACATCACAAGGTACATAAACATCTGGTAAGAAATGCATTTCTACTTTAAGTACGCCATCACCCTCGCAGGTCTCGCACCGCCCACCTTTGACGTTAAATGAGAAGCGTCCTGCTTCGTAGCCGCGCTCTCGTGCTGCTGGCACTCCAGCAAATAACTCTCGGATTGGGGTAAAGACCCCAGTGTAGGTTGCGGGGTTGGAGCGAGGCGTTCGTCCGATTGGAGACTGGTCAACATTAATGACCTTATCAAAAAACTCTATGCCCTCAATTCGTTCATGGGGCGCAGGTTCAGCACTTGACCCATAGAGATGTTGAGCGACCGCATGAAATAAGGTGTCATTAATTAAGGTGGATTTACCGGAGCCCGATACACCGGTCACGCATGTTAATAAGCCCACTGGAATCTGCGCATCGACTTTTTGGAGGTTGTTACCTGCTGCGCCAATGATGCTCAAGAAACGCCCATCATTTTTATTTCGATGCTCAGGCACGGTAATTTCTTCTAGCCCAGATAAATAAGCGCCTGTTAATGAGTTAGGGTTATTTTCAACCTCCGTTGGAGTGCCGGTCGCAACGATTTGACCGCCATGAACACCAGCACCAGGACCAATGTCGATAACATAGTCGGAAGAGCGGATCATATCCTCATCGTGTTCTACAACTAAAACGCTATTACCTAGGTCCCGCAAATGTTTGAGAGTCGCAATGAGACGATCATTGTCGCGTTGATGTAAACCAATCGATGGCTCATCTAATACGTACATCACCCCAGTCAGTCCCGAGCCAATTTGTGAGGCTAAACGTATTCGTTGCGCCTCACCGCCGGAGAGAGTATCGGCACTGCGCTCAAGAGAAAGATAATCCAAACCAACATCGTTTAAAAAGCGAAGCCGGGAACCAATCTCTTTAACAATTTTGTCAGCAATCTCGCGCTTAGCGCCTTTGAGATTTAGTTCAGCAAAATAGTTTTGTGCCTCACGTAATGGCATGGCGCTAATTTCGTAAATAGCGCGGGCCTGTTTACTTTCACCCACTTTGACAAAACGCGCCTCTTTTCGAAGCCGTGTCCCCTTGCAATCAGGACAGGAGCGGATATTTTGGTAACGTGCCAACTCCTCACGCACTGCTGCAGAGTCGGTTTCGCGATAACGACGTTCAAAGTTGGCCAAGATCCCTTCAAATGAGTGCTCACGAACCACCGAGCGACCCTTTTCATTGAGATATTCAAATGGAATGGTATCTTCGCCAGAGCCATGCAAAATAAGTTCTTGAGCTTTCTTAGAGAGTTTTTCAAACGGCTTCTCCAGATCAAAGCCGCCGTATTTCGCTAAGGTTTGTAATAACTTGAAGTAAAACTGATTGCGTCGATCCCAACCTTTGATGGCACCCGAGGCTAAAGAAAGATCTGGGTGTGCGACCACCCGTTTAGGATCAAAAAAGGAGATATGACCAAGACCATCACAACTTGGGCAAGCACCCATCGGGTTATTGAAAGAGAATAATCGTGGCTCTAACTCTTGCAATGAGTATGAACAAACGGGGCAGGCAAACTTACTTGAAAAGATAGTTGCATCGCCGGTATCCATATTGACGATCATTGCTTTACCATCCGCAAGTCGAAGTGCGGTTTCGAAGGATTCAGCAAGCCGCTGCCCAATTTCTGCTTTTACGCGAATGCGGTCTACCACTACCTCGATAGAGTGCTTATCATTTTTCTTTAACTGAGGTAGGCGATCGGACTCAAAAATTTCTGCTTTAGCCGCATTGCTTGTTCCGCCTCCTGAGCGAACCCGAAAGCGGACGAATCCCTGGGCTTGCAAGTTTTCAAATAAATCGACAAACTCCCCTTTGCGTTCGCTGACAACAGGAGCCAAAATCATTAACTTGCTATCTTCTGGCATCGCTAATACTGTATCTACCATTTGGGATACGCTTTGTGCTTCTAGTGGAAGCTCATGATCGGGGCAGTAGGGTGTGCCTGCACGGGCAAATAACAAACGAAGGTAATCATGAATTTCAGTAACTGTGCCTACGGTAGAACGCGGATTATGACTGGTTGCTTTTTGCTCGATTGATATGGCCGGAGATAATCCCTCAATGACATCAACGTCGGGCTTTTCCATGAGTTGTAAAAACTGCCTTGCATATGCAGAAAGTGATTCCACATAGCGCCGTTGTCCTTCGGCATACAGAGTATCAAAAGCTAGGGAGCTTTTGCCCGATCCTGAAAGCCCCGTAAGCACCACCAGCTTCTCGCGCGGGATATCGAGATTAATGTTTTTTAGGTTGTGGGTGCGGGCACCGCGGATCTTAATTTCGTTGTTCATGATTTTTTAGCGTAACTTGTTAATATAGCCTTTTCTAATGAACTCTTCCGAACTCCGCTCAACCCTGGCTCTTGCCGGCATCTTTGGCTTGCGGATGCTAGGCCTTTTCCTGCTCTTACCCGTCTTTTCTTTGCATGCCAAGGATTTACCGGGGGGGCAAAATGCCCTCTGGGTAGGCTTAGCGCTCGGTATCTTTAATATTGTTCAGGCTTTTTTTCATATTCCTCTGGGTACCTTATCAGATCGAATTGGTCGAAAACCGGTCGTTTTGTGGGGCCTGAGCCTATTTATTGCTGGCGCATTCATAGCGGCTAGTCGAGATGATTTATTGTGGATCGCGATTGGTCGCGGCTTAATGGGGGCGGGTGCTATCTCTGCCGCGGTATCCGCTTGGGTTGCTGATTTAACCCGCGAACAAGTGAGGACCGCTGCTATGGCGATCGTGGGTGGCAGCATTGGTTTATCGTTTGCCATGTCTTTGGTGATTGCGACACCCATTTATCGTGCGATTGGGCTCGATGGCATGTTTTTATTACTAGCAGGGCTCGGCTTTGTTGGATTCTTGGTGGCATGGCTTTTGGTGCCCAACCCACCGAAGCAAATACGAGCAGCGCCTCAACCTTTGAGGCAAATATTTTTTCGCCCTGAACTGATGCGCTTAAATGTTGGCGTTTTTGTGCTGAATGCGACCCAAGTAGCGATGTTCTTGGTGGTCCCAAGACTTCTAGTCAATGCAGGATTACCACTCGATGATCATTGGAAGGTGTATTTCCCTGTGGTGGTTATCTCTTTTTTCTTGATGCTTCCGGGAATTATTTATGGTGAGAAAAAGAAACAGTGGCGTCGTGTTTTGCTGACTTCTGTTGTCATTCTTTTGTTGGCACAAGTACTATTTTTACAAGCGCATTCGCTTGCGTTGATTGTGCTTGCGCTGTTAGTTTATTTTGTGGGCTTTAATTTATTAGAGGCCTTGCAGCCTTCCATGGTCTCGCGTTGGGCTAAAGATGAAAAAGGAGCTGCGCTCGGTATTTACAACACTACACAATCCGTAGGATTATTTGCAGGCGCTGCTATTGGTGGCTTATTAATGCAATACTCCGGTTACTTATCGGTGTTTATTGGCGGCAGTGTTTTGATTATTCTCTGGCTTATAATTGCATGGCCAATGCGCAATGTTCCATCTGCGCAAGCGGCATCGTAGCTTTAGCCACACTTTTTATTTACTTTTTACTTCGGGAGACAAAATGGCTTCAGTCAATAAAGTCATCATAGTTGGTAATGTTGGGCGCGACCCAGAAACACGTTATATGCCCAGTGGTGACGCCGTCACCAATATTTCTGTTGCAACCTCAGACCGTTACAAAGATAAGCAGACGGGTGAGATGAAAGAAAATACAGAATGGCATCGAATAGCCTTCTTTGGCAAGCTGGCTGAGATCGCTGGTCAATATCTCAAAAAGGGTTCTCAGGTTTATGTGGAGGGTCGCTTGCGTACGCGTAAGTGGACTGATCAAAGCGGTCAAGAAAAATATTCAACCGAGATCATTGCTGACAGTATGCAAATGCTCGGAGCGCGTATGGCCGGTTCTGGGGATGCTGGTGATCGCCCCAAGTCTCCTGAAAGCACTCCTAGTCAAGCGCCCGGTGGTCTAGGTGCCATGGACGACGATATTCCTTTCTAAGCCCTTGTTGGATTACTGCCTGGCGTGACGAATATTGTTAGGCCAGGCAGCGTTGTAATCGGTCCGAAATGGATTGATATCCAAGCCGCCACGGCGTGTGTAACGCGCATATACCGATAATTTTTCTGGTTTACATTGCGCCTTGATATCGCAGAATATTTTTTCTACGCAGTGCTCATGAAATTCCCCGAGTTGGCGAAACCCAATTAGGTAACGGAGTAGTCCTTCCTCTCGAATCGGTCTTCCTTGATACTGAATTTGCACGCTGGCCCAGTCAGGCTGACCGGTAACTGGACAGTTCGATTTAAGTAAGTGAGATACGAAGGTTTGAGTGATTGGAGCAGATTTGTGATCGGCTTGTAATAAAAGTGGATCCGCTTTTTGATGGCTATTTATTTCAATGTCAAGACGATCTAATAACTGCCCCTCAAGTTCTTCAATAGGATTCATTTTTTTGTTTGCGGTGACTTCATTGGGCTGAACTAATTTCACCTGAAGACTAGCTCCCAAAACCTTGGCAAGGTCTTTCTGTAGGCATGCTCTTACGGATGCTAAGTCAGCAAAACAATGTTGGTTTAGGCTATTGAGATATAGCTTGAATGATTTGGATTCAATCATATTGGGAGACTCGGCAGGAATGATAAATTCTGCCAATGCAATTTGTGGTTTGCCTTTGAGGTTTAGCCAAGCAAGTTCATAAGCATTCCATATATCGACCCCAAAGAAGGGTGGCGTGGATTGCGCATTAAATCCTAGGGTAGATCGATTATCGGATCGTGCAATCGGAAAGAGGAGACTCGGATCGTATTGATTGGGGTAGGCACTTTGTTGCCCAAGGACGAATTCAGTCATGCGAACTTTGCTTAAGTTTTATTGCGCTCACTATTAGCGACTCCTGAGATTACATGACCCGTAGGAGCAACACTAGAAGCCGCATTGCAATGGCCGGTTTGATCATCAAAGAAAAAGTCTGGCTCAAACTCTTTTAAGAACTCGCGTTTGGATAAACCGCCTAAAAACATAGCCTCATCGACCTCAATTCCCCAGTCCATCAAGGTGCGAATCGCTCGTTCATGTGCAGGCGCAGAGCGTGCAGTAACCAAAGCAGTCCGAATCCGCATCTCACTTTTGGGCGCAGATTCATTTTGCAGTTGATGCAGCGCTGCCAATAAAGGCTTAAAGGGACCAGGTGGGAGTGGGATGGAAACATTTTTACTTTCATGGGCAACGAATGCTTTTAGTCCTTGATCCTGAAAAACTTGCTCTGCCTCATCAGAAAATAGTACTGCGTCGCCGTCAAAGGCGATACGGATTTCATTAGGATTATGTTCAGCCGTTTTACTGGACTCTGGATAAACACGCGCCGCTGGAAATCCTGCAGCAAGGGTGGCGCGTACATCCTCTTCATTGGCTGATAGAAATAAATTTGCCTGTAGGGATTTGAGGTAATGGTATGGGGGCCTACCCCTTGTGAACACTCCACGCTCAATATCAAGTCCATGATGCTTGGCGGAACGAAAGACACGCAAACCGCTAACAGGATCATTACGCGAGAGGATTACCACCTCAACCCGTTGCTTATCTTGGTTAAAGCGTAACAATTTTTTGACCAGTGGAAAAGCAACTCCAGTTTGCGCAGGGGCAGCTATTCGCTCAAGCTGCAATTTCATGTAGGCACTGTCATCGCTTTGCTCAAACAGACGATTCTCTTCCTCAAAATCAAATAAAGCCCTTGAGGAGATCGCAACTACCAATTTGCCATCGAGCGTATAAGACATATTATTTGAGAAACAATCGGTAAGCGGGGTTCTTGCTTTCATCCCAATGAGGGTAGCCCAAGGTCTTTAAGAAATGCTTGAAAGCCTGTTGTTCATTTTTTGGCACCTGAATACCAACCAAAATACGCCCATAGTCGGCACCATGATTGCGGTAATGGAAGAGACTAATATTCCAGTTAGGGGCAAGACTGTCTAAGAAGCGCATTAGCGCCCCCGGGCGCTCTGGAAACTCAAAGCGATAAAGCAGTTCATCCTTGGCTAGCGGGGAGCTACCACCCACCATATGACGTAAATGTGCTTTTGCAAGTTCATCATGACTAAGATCAATGGTTGCAAAACCAGCCTTCCGAAAGGACTGCGCAATCAATTTATTGTCGCCCGCCTTTTGTGTCGAGATACCTACAAAAATATGTGCTTTGTCTTGATGGGCGATGCGGTAATTAAACTCCGTGACATTACGCTTGCCTAGCATTTTGCAAAAGGACTTAAAGGATCCGCGCTCCTCTGGAATGGTAATCGCAAAAACAGCTTCTCTAAACTCACCAACATCCGCACGTTCTGCAACAAAGCGGAGACGACTAAAGTTCATATTAGCGCCACAGGCAATTGCTACAAAAGTTTTATTTTTAAGACGATGTTGCTCAATGTATTTTTTGGCACCTGCAATCGCTAGTGCACCAGCGGGCTCTAAAATACTTCGTGTATCCGTAAATACATCATTAATAGCAGCGCAGATCTCATCGGTATCCACAAGGACAATGTCATCCACTACACGCTGACAAATCTTGAATGTTTCTTTGCCGACTAGCTTGACTGCAGTGCCATCTGAAAATAAACCGACTTCCTTTAACTCAATCCGTTTACCAGCGGCGAGTGATTGCCTCATTGCGTCGGAGTCTAATGTTTGTACACCAATTATTTTAATGTTTGGGCGGACAGCTTTGACATATTCACCTACGCCCGAAATTAATCCGCCACCACCAATGGCGACAAAAATTGCATCGATCGTATCGGGATGTTGTTGCAGAATCTCTTGGGCAATAGTGCCTTGTCCGGCAATAACATCTGGATCATCAAAGGGATGTATAAATGTATAACCCTTTTTTGTTTGAAGTTGCTGCGCATGTTCGTATGCATCGCTATAAGAATCTCCAAACAAAATGAGTTCCACCCATTTTTTCCCGTGAGCCTTTACAGCATCAATTTTCACCTGTGGGGTTGTGACCGGCATAACGATAATTGCTTTGCACTTTAACTTTGCAGCAGCAAGGGCGACGCCTTGTGCATGGTTGCCTGCTGATGCGGCAATCACACCCTTTTTTAAAAGGGCTGGGCTCAGTTGCGCCATTTTGTTATAGGCACCCCGTAGCTTGAACGAGAACACTGCTTGATTGTCTTCGCGCTTTAAAAGAATGGAGTTGTGGAAGCGAGCACTGAGATTGTTCGCCTTTTCAAGTTCGGTCTCTCGAGCCAGGTCGTAGACCTTGGCGCTCAAGATTCGCTTTAAATAGTTACTCTTCATGCTCAAAGCGTACCATGGATGGTACTTAAGTCCTTCAATTGATTCAGGATTGTGTATTAGACCAAACTCACGCAAATTGAGAAGGTCTACTAAAATAGGCTTTTAATTGCTAAGCTCCTATGAACGCTCCCATCCCCTTAGACAGGTTGTCTGAGACCGATACGGAAACTCCCCGTTTGCGCGAGATTCCGTATAACTACACCTCGTTTTCAGATAAGGAGATTGTAATTCGCCTTTTGGGCAAAGAGGCTTGGCAAACTCTCGAGACATTGCGTGGAGTGAGGCGAACAGGCCGCTCGGCTAGGATGCTATTTGAGGTATTGGGAGATATTTGGGTAGTGCAACGTAACCCATACTTGCAGGATGATTTGCTCGACAACCCAGGACGTCGACGGGCGTTAATTGATGCGTTATGGCACCGCTTGGGTGAAGTTGAAAAGCGGGTGTCGGATGACTCTGCAAAGCAAGTGACTTTACTAATTACTAGTGCCAGAAAAGCAGTGCAATCATTTGAGCAGGAGTTTCAGACGGTAGAGCAGTTACGCAAGCAAGCGAAGCGTATATTTGGTAAATGCACACATCCTGACAATGTTTCTTTTGATGGCATGTCACGCGTCGCACATGTGACCGATGCTACCGATTGGCGCGTTGAATATCCCTTCGTCGTTTTAAAGCCAGACACTGAAGCAGAAATTCCGAGCTTAGTGAAAGCATGTATTGAGCTTGGCCTAACGATTGTGCCAAGGGGTGGTGGTACCGGGTATACCGGCGGCGCTATTCCCATGGTAGCAATGTCTGCTGTTATTAATACTGAGAAATTAATTGATTTAGGTGTGGTTGAAAAGAAAGCACTACCGGGCTTAAACAATTTAGTACCTGTTATTTATTCTGGCGCAGGCGTGGTTACGCGCCGTGTAGCGGATGCGGCAGAGCTCGCGGGTCTAGTTTTTGCTGTGGACCCCACCTCTGCAGATGCGAGTTGCATTGGTGGAAATATTGCGATGAATGCGGGTGGTAAAAAAGCAGTTCTATGGGGTACTGCACTAGATAATCTAGCAAGTTGGCGGATGGTCGACCCGCAGGGTAATTGGTTGGATGTTGAGCGCTTAGATCACAATTTAGGAAAAATACATGAGGTTCCTAAGACACGTTTTCAATTGATCTGGTCAGATGGCCATGATGAACCCGGCAAAAAAGTAATTCGCTCTGAACTGCTTGAGATTGATGGTGCCAAGTTTAGGAAATCAGGGCTGGGTAAAGACGTTACTGATAAGTTTTTGTCAGGCTTACCCGGAATACAAAAAGAAGGTTGCGACGGACTCATTACAAGCGCCACGTGGATATTGCATCGTATGCCCAAACATATGCGCACTGTCTGTTTGGAGTTTTTTGGACAAGCGCGCGAAGCGATTCCAAGTATTGTGGAGATCAAGGCATATTTAGACGATTTGAGCAAAAAGGGCGGCCCAATCTTGGCGGGTCTTGAGCATCTAGACGATCGTTATCTAAAAGCAGTGGGCTATTCAACAAAGTCCAAGCGCAATGGTTTACCTAAAATGGTATTGATCGGGGATATTGCTGGCGAGAGTGAAGAAGAAGTGGCGGCTGCAACGAGTGAAGTTGTTCGAATGGCTAATCGCCGTGTCGGTGAAGGCTTTGTTGCTGTCAGTGCGGAAGCTCGCAAAAAGTTTTGGCTAGATCGTGCCCGCACAGCCGCAATTGCTAAGCACACCAATGCATTTAAGATTAATGAAGATGTTGTAATCCCGCTTGAGCGTATGGGAGAGTACACCGATGGAATTGAGCAAATCAATATTGAGCTATCGCTTAAAAATAAGTTGCAACTACTCGATGCATTAGAGAGCTATATCAAGCAACCGCTATTACCCATTCGAGCTAATGAGGAAATTGAAAACATCTCACAAGCAGAAATGGTTGGCGATCGCGTGCAGCAGGCGCAAGCTTTAATCCAGAGTGTTCGGGATCAATGGTCAGACTGGTTAGGAAATATCAACGCTTACTTTCCGAAGATTCAGGACGGAGGCTTACGCGCTTCTTGGAAAATTCAATTATTAGCACCCCTACAAATAATCTTTGGCGGTGCAACGTTTGAATTAGTCCTTAAAGAAATCATTGCAATTCATCAAAAGATATTACGTAAGCGTGTATTTATTGCTTTGCATATGCACGCAGGTGATGGCAATGTGCATACCAATATTCCGGTGAACTCTGATGATTATGAAATGCTTCAAGATGCCCATCGCTCGGTTGATCGCATTATGGCCTTGGCGCGATCGCTTGATGGGGTGATCTCAGGCGAGCATGGAATCGGAATTACTAAATTAGAGTACTTGAGCGATGAGGAGCTAAAAGACTTTCGTTCATATAAGCAGCGAGTTGATCCTAATGGGCATTTCAATAAAGGTAAGTTAATGCCCAATGCTAATTTACAAATGGCCTACACACCAAGTTTTGGCTTAATGGGGCATGAGTCATTAATCATGCAGCAAAGCGATATTGGTGCGATTGCCGATAGCGTGAAGGATTGTCTACGCTGTGGTAAATGTAAGCCTGTTTGTGCAACCCACGTACCGCGAGCTAACTTACTCTATAGTCCTCGCGATAAGATTTTGGCAACCTCTTTATTAATAGAAGCGTTTTTATATGAGGAACAAACTCGCCGTGGCATCTCGGTACGCCATTGGGAAATGTTTGATGACGTAGCAGCGCACTGCACCGTTTGCCATAAGTGCTATACCCCCTGCCCAGTGAAAATTGATTTTGGTGATGTCACCATGAACATGCGCAACCTGTTGCGCAAGATGGGGCAGCGTCGTTTTAATCCTGGAACGGCAGCCTCCATGTTTTTCTTGAATGCAAGCAATCCCGAGACCATTCGTTTAACCCGGAAAGTAATGATTGAGTGGGGTTATGGCATTCAGCGCTTTGCCCATCAATTACTCAAGAAGTTAGCTAAACAACAAACAAAGCGACCCCCCGTCACTGTGGGTAAGCCGCCCATCCAAGAACAAGTTATTTACTTTATTAATAAGAAGATGCCCGGTAATTTACCAAAGAAAACGGCAAGGGCATTACTGGATATTGAGAATGCGGATTTCGTACCGATTATTCGTGATCCCCAGAAAACCAGCGCTGATACGGAGGCAGTTTTTTATTTCCCAGGCTGCGGCTCTGAGCGTTTATTTTCTCAGGTCGGCTTAGCAACCCAAGCCATGCTTTGGCATGCTGGTGTACAAACCATTTTGCCCCCCGGTTACTTGTGTTGCGGTTATCCCCAAAAAGGGAATGGTGACTTTGATAAAGCAGAAAAAATGATCACCGATAACCGTGTTTTATTCCATCGTGTGGCTAATACCTTGAACTATCTCGATATCAAGACGGTCGTGGTCTCCTGCGGTACGTGTTATGACCAGTTGGCCGGCTATCAATTTGAAAAGATCTTCCCTGGTTGCCGGATTATTGATATTCATGAGTACCTGTTAGAAAAGGGCATCAAATTAGAGGGCGTGAACGGCGTTCGCTATATGTACCACGATCCTTGCCATACCCCGATGAAGTTGCAAGATCCCTTAAAGACTGTGAATGAGTTAATTCAGACTCAAGATGGCGCTGTAATTACTAAGAACGATCGTTGTTGTGGTGAATCAGGAACCTTGGCGGTCACGCGCCCAGATATATCTACCCAAGTGCGCTTTCGGAAGCAAATCGAGATGGAGAAAGGTGCAACTGCCCTACGTCAAGATTTTGCGGGTGATGTAAAGGTTTTAACCAGCTGCCCATCTTGTTTGCAAGGCTTAAGCCGTTTTGATGCTGATAGTAAAACCAGCGCAGACTATATTGTGGTTGAGATGGCAAAGCATATTTTGGGGGACAATTGGATGCAAGAGTATGTTGCCAAAGCAAATCAAGGCGGCATTGAAAGGGTATTGGTTTAAATGATTCCAACAAATGTAATCGTTCATGAGACCTCAAAGGTCTTGGAGCTTGCTTATGAGAATGGCAAGAACTATCGCTTACCGTTTGAGTTTTTGCGGGTTTACTCCCCATCGGCAGAGGTGAGGGGTCACGGTCCTGGACAGGAGGTGCTGCAAACAGGTAAGCGAGAGGTGGCCATTGTTAACCTAGAGCCCGTTGGTCATTACGCGCTCAAGCCTACCTTTTCGGATGGGCATGATTCCGGTTTGTACTCTTGGGAGTATTTGCATGATTTGTGTGAGCATCAAGATGAGCTCTGGAACGACTATTTGCAACGCCTCGAAAGTGCTGGGGCTAATCGGGATGTTCCCATGGTGAGTCCAGCAAAGGGCTGCGGCCATTAACGAATAGCACATCAAGCACCTATGTCCCAAACTCACTTTGGCTATCAAAGCGTAGACGAAAAAGAAAAAGCCGAGAAGGTTGCTGAGGTTTTCCATTCTGTCGCCATGAAATACGACGTCATGAACGATTTGATGTCGCTCGGCATGCATCGCTTATGGAAAAAATTTACTATTGCGCAAGCTAATGTTCGCCCCGGGCAAAAGGTGTTGGATATTGCCGGTGGTACTGGCGATCTTGCCGCCGCCTTTGCCAAGGCCACGCAGTGGGGCGAGCACCCAGATGCCGAGGTTTGGCTAAGTGATATCAATGCCTCGATGTTGGGGGTGGGACGTGATCGTTTATTGGACCGGGGCTTGGCCCTTCCAGCTATTCAATTTGATGCCGAAAAAATACCATTCCCAAATAATTATTTTGATGTGGTGAGCGTTGCTTTTGGTCTCCGGAATATGACCCACAAAGAGGCTGCATTGGGCGAGATGGCTCGGGTGATTAAAGCAGGCGGTAAGGTTCTTGTGTTGGAGTTCTCAAAACCAGATGCCATGATCGCCCCCATTTACGATATTTACTCATTTAAGGTGCTGCCATGGCTTGGCGATAAGGTGGCTAAAGACGCTGCAAGCTATCAGTACCTTGCAGAATCAATCCGGATGCACCCAGATGCAGACGCACTCAAAACAATGATGTTGGGGGTCGGTTTTGATCAGGTAGATACCCATAGGATGACTGGGGGTATCGTCGCTTTACACATTGGGGTTAAATATTGAGCATTATTAGTAAATTAGTTATATATTGTGATTCACTAGGAGGCCGTAGCATATGAAAAACATCTTTTTGAAAGCCGGTGTATTTACGATTGCCCTGACATTTATGTCACTGATGCATGTAAGTACCGTAGACGCTAAACGTTTGGGTAATGGTACTAATGCGGGCCGTAGTTCGAATGCGCCCATGCAAAAGCAAGCACAACCTACTGCCCAGCAAAAACCAGTACAAGCACAACAACCTGCTGCTGCACCGCAAGCTGCAGCCCCTGCGGCAGCAGCCAAACGCTCTGGTATCGGTGGCATGCTTGGCGGCTTAGCCGCTGGTCTTGGAATTGCATACTTATTGTCCCACTTAGGTTTGGGTGAGGCAGCTTCTTCCTTCTTAATGGGCCTCTTATTAGCTGTGGCAGTTGGTATTGCACTGCTCTTTATCCTCAGACGTTTTATGCCAGCTAGTGCAAAGAGCACTCCTGAGCCGGTTGCTGTTCCTGCCGGCATGCAACGTACAGCCTACCAGGAACCCAGCTTTAATCCGCAAGCAAGCAATCAGTTTGGTGCACAAAGCCCTGTAATTGAAGAGCGTCCTGCATATCAGCTACCCGAAGGCTTTGATCAAATTGCATTCTTGGCCAATGCAAAACATTACTTTACGCGCCTCCAAAAAGCATGGGACTCTGGAGATTTAGAGGCCTTGCGCGAGTTCACAACTCCTGAGATGTTTGCCAGCTTACAACGCGATCTTCAGGGTCGTGCCGAAGGTGCTAATCAAACCGATGTAGTGACCCTCAACGCAGAATTGCTCGGGGTCGAAACAGATGCCAACACCTATTTGTGTAGCGTCCAGTTCTCTGGAATGATTCGGGAGCAGGCTGATGCCCCGGCTGAGCCATTTACCGAAATTTGGAACTTGTCTAAGCCTGTTAACGGGCCTGGAGGTTGGGTTTTGGCTGGGATCCAGCAATTGGTTTAAGCTTTTACTTTTCCCCAACGGAAAACCCGCCTTGTGCGGGTTTTTTACACTATGAACCCGAACTTTGATTTGCCGAAGGCGCTGTTAGTGCGCGGCATTAATCACGTCTTACAGCGTGAAGAATGGGCATTACGGGATTTAAAGAAGCATGATGGGAAAATTATTCGTTTGGTGTTTCCAGTTAGCGAAACCTGGATACAAATTAATGCAAGTGGCCATATTGATTTGTTGGGTACGGAAATTGAGGGCGCTCATCTCACGCTCGAGATTTCAAATGAATCTTTAACGCGGATTAGTGAGGCGAGTGGCAGCTTTCAAGAACGGGTAGTTAAAGCGGTCAAAATTGCAGGGGATGCTGAACTGGCTCAATTGATTGCCAAATTGGCAGGCCAGCTTCGTTGGGAGTACGAAGAGGATTTGGCTCAAGTCATTGGGGATGCGCCCGCCCACTTTATTGTTTCTCAGGCCAAGCGCTTTCATGAACTGACTCAGAAAGCTATTTTAGATTTGCAGCAAAATGTGATTGAGTACTTGAGCGAGGAAAAAAAAGTTTTAGTACATCAACGTGAATTTCTCTCACATAAAATAGCGTTGCAAGATCTGCGAGATGCGGTTGAGCGTTTGGAAAAACGCATTGGCTATTTACAAAAAAGTCAGGATTCATTGTGAGCCGTATAGCCCGCCTCAGTATTATTTTCTACACTGCTTGGCGCTTTAACTTATTTGGTTTAATTTGTGACAACCTAAAGCCTGGAGTACGCAAGACATTGCTCGGGCTTTTATCAAGCACATCCCCAAGTCAATTAGCCCGGGGTGAGCGCATTCGTTTAGCCCTAGAGGCCTTGGGCCCTATTTTTGTAAAGTTTGGTCAGGTTCTCTCTACGCGTCGAGACCTATTGCCAGATGATGTTTCTAATGAATTAGCCAAATTACAAGATCAAGTCCCACCATTTTCTAACGAGCAATCAAAAGCAATTATTGAAGCTGCTCTTGGCCAGCCTATTGAGCATACATTTTCTTTATTTGATGCGACCCCGGTAGCAAGCGCATCGGTTGCGCAGGTTCACTTTGGGGTATTGCGAGAAACAGATTCTCATCCTGAATGGGCTAATCAGGAAGTGGCCATCAAAGTATTACGCCCTGGCATTTTGCCGGTGATTGAAAGTGACCTAGCACTGATGCACGACTTAGCATGCATTGTTGAAAAGATTTCAGAGGATGGTAGACGGCTGAAGCCACGTGAAGTGGTCGCAGAATTTGATTCCTACTTGCACGATGAGTTAGATCTGATGCGTGAGGCGGCAAATGCTAGTCAACTACGCCGTAACTTTGCAGATTCTGACAAGCTCATGATCCCAGAAATGATTTGGGATTTATGCTATACCAATGTGATTGTGATGGAACGCATGTACGGGATTTCGATTGGCAAGACCAAAGAATTACGAGCAGCAGGCGTTGATTTCAAGAAGTTAGCAGTCGATGGTGTGGAAATATTCTTTACTCAAGTATTTGAGTATGGGTTCTTCCATGCCGATATGCATCCAGGCAATATTCTGGTGAGCTTAGATCCCAAAACCTTTGGTCGCTACATCTCGCTCGATTTTGGAATTGTTGGCAATCTCAGTGAGTTTGATAAAAATTATCTAGCGCAAAATTTCTTAGCATTCTTTAATCGTGACTATCGACGAGTTGCTGAGCTCCACATTGAATCAGGCTGGGTTCCAGAAAATACGCGCTTAGAAGAGTTGGAGGGCGCGGTTCGAACCGTATGCGAACCATATTTCGATCGTCCGCTTAAAGATATTTCTTTAGGTATTGTCTTGATGCGTTTATTTCAGACCTCAAGACGCTTTAAGGTGGAAATTCAACCACAACTTACGCTCTTACAAAAAACGCTATTAAATGTTGAGGGCCTTGGTCGTCAGCTTGACCCAGATTTGGACCTATGGAAGACAGCAAAGCCAATTTTGGAGCGCTGGGTTAGTCAACAACTTGGCTGGCGGGGTTTGGTGGATGGATTAAAGACAGAGGCACCCAATTGGGCAAAAATTTTGCCCACGCTCCCGCGTTTGCTAGCGGAAAGTTTAGAGCGATCTAGTCGTAAGGACTCTCGGCCGGAGCTCGACCTTCTCAAGCAACTTCTTTTTGAAGAGCGCCGTAAACGGCGTCAACTATGGGGCTCGCTGCTATTTCTGGGGGGGTTCTTGCTCGGGGCTTTATTTGTTTTGGCTCGCATCCATTCAATTTAAGTAAATTTCGACTGATTTTGAGCTAAGTCGCTAAAATAGTGGGTTAGGCAGGAAATCATGAAAAAATACTTTATCGCAGGCATTCTAGTTTGGATTCCAATAGCAATCACTGTTTGGGTGATTACTTGGGGGCTAGGCTTGATCGACCAAATTTATGGTTCGGTTATGAGCGCCCTCATTACTGTCCTGCCAGGTCAATTTTCGGGGAATCTAAAGCATTTTCGTGAAATACCTGGCCTTGGCATTCTGATTGTTTTGGTAGTCATCAGTTTTACAGGATTATTGGCGATTAGTTTTGCTGGGCAGTGGTGGTTGAAGGTATGGGACCGTTTTGTTACCCGCATTCCAATTGTGAGATCAATTTATTCAAGTGTGAAGCAGGTCTCTTCCACTATTTTTTCTGGAAACGGTCAAGCCTTTCGTAAGGCTCTGTTGATTCGTTATCCCCATGCTGAATCTTGGGTAATCGCATTTCAGACAGGGAATACGGGAGAGGAAATTGGGCAGAAATTGGGGGGTGAGTATGTCAATGTATTTTTACCAACCACACCAAATCCAACGTCGGGGTTTTTTATGATCGTCCCGCGTTCTGCTGTTATCGAGCTCGATATGAGTGTCGAAGAAGCTCTGAAACATATTGTCTCGATGGGTTCTGTGCCTCCACGGGTATCCGCAAGCCCTATCAAAAATCAAGTAAATCATCTTAATTAGGAATACTTATGTCGATGCGCAGCCATACCTGTGGGCAGGTAACTGATTCGTTAATTGGACAAGAAATTACCTTGGCGGGTTGGGTTAACCGTCGTCGTGATCATGGCGGTGTAATTTTTATTGATCTGCGCGATCACCAAGGCTTTGTTCAAGTAGTTTGTGATCCAGATCGCCCAGATATGTTTAAGCAGGCGGAAGAAGTGCGCAATGAATTTTGTATTCAGATAAAAGGCTTGGTCAGGGCTCGACCAGCCGGCACTGAGAACTCAGATTTAATTAGTGGAAAAGTAGAAATACTATGTCACGAACTTCAGGTTCTTAACGCCTCTGTCACCCCGCCATTCCAGTTGGATGATGACAATCTCTCAGAGACTACTCGCCTAACTCATCGGGTCTTAGATTTACGTCGCCCACAAATGCAGAAGAATTTGCGTTTACGCTACCAAGTTGCGATGGAAACCCGGCGCTATTTGGATGCAGCAGGATTTATCGATATTGAAACGCCGATGCTAACCAAGAGTACACCTGAGGGCGCCCGTGATTATTTAGTGCCATCCCGTGTGCATGATGGCCAGTTCTTTGCATTGCCACAGTCGCCGCAGCTCTTTAAGCAGCTCTTGATGGTTGCAGGTTTTGATCGCTACTATCAGATCACAAAGTGCTTTCGTGATGAAGACTTACGCGCCGATCGGCAACCAGAGTTTACGCAGATCGATTGTGAGACTGCATTCTTGGATGAGATCGAAATCCGCGACTTATTTGAGACCATGATGCGTCACATTTTTAAGACAGTTATGAACGTTGACTTACCCAATCCCTTCTTGATGATGCCGTATTCTGAGGCGATGGCACGCTTTGGATCAGATAAGCCTGATTTACGTGTAGCAATAGAATTTACAGAACTTACTGACTTGATGCGCGATGTTGACTTCAAGGTATTCTCAGGCCCAGCCAATCAAGAAGGTGGTCGCGTAGTCGCTCTCTGCGTTCCTGGCGGCGCTGAAATAAGTCGTAGCGAAATTGATGACTACACACAATTTGTGTCTATTTATGGTGCCAAGGGTTTAGCGTGGATTAAAGTTAATTCTGTTGCTGAGGGTCGTAATGGTCTTCAATCCCCAATTGTTAAGAATTTGCATGATGCTGCAATTGAAGGAATCTTAAAAAGAACTAGTGCCAAGGATGGCGATCTCATTTTCTTTGGTGCTGATAAAACAAAAGTAGTGAATGATGCAATCGGTAATTTGCGCTTACGGATTGGCCATTCTGATTGGGGCAAGAAGCATGGATTGATGGTCGAGGGTTGGAAGCCTTTGTGGGTAGTTGATTTCCCGATGTTTGATTATGACGAAGATGATGCTCGTTGGGTTGCCTGCCACCATCCCTTTACAAGTCCGAAAGATGAGCACCTGAAGTTTCTGGAAACTGATCCCCGTAAATGTTTAGCAAAAGCTTACGATATGGTCTTAAACGGTAGTGAAATTGGGGGTGGTTCCGTACGTATCCATCAAGAAACTGTTCAAAGCCAAGTATTTAGGGCTCTAAAAATTGGTCCTGAGGAAGCGGCAGCTAAATTTGGATTCTTGCTCGATGCCCTTCAGTACGGCGCACCTCCTCATGGCGGTATTGCGTTTGGTTTAGACCGAATTGTGACCATGATGACCGGAGCTGAATCGATCCGCGACGTGATTGCTTTCCCTAAAACACAACGCGCCCAGTGCCTCTTAACGCAAGCACCAAGCCCTGTTGATGAAAGACAGTTGCGTGAATTGCATATTCGTTTGCGCAATACCAATCCGGACAGTTAATTTGAAAATACCGATTTCAGTTTTAGTACTTATTCATAATCCGAATCGTGAGGTCTTATTAATTGAGCGTGCAGATCGCCCAGATTTTTGGCAATCAGTAACGGGTAGCTTAGATACCCCAGAAGAGACTTTGGACAGCGCAGCGGTTCGTGAGGTTGCTGAAGAGACTGGCATAGAGGTTTATGCACTAGCAAGAGGTTCTCTCAAAAATTTACATCACTATGTAGAGTATGAGATTTATCCAACATGGCGCCACCGTTATCCTCCGGATATAGAGCGCAATACCGAGCATTGGTTCGCATTAGAAGTTCCTGTGGGGACACCAGTTCACTTGGCCCCCAGGGAACATCTCAATTATCTTTGGCTCCCCTTTGAAGAGGCAGCCCAGAAATGTTTTTCACAGAGCAATCGAGACGCAATCCTAAAGTTTTTCACCCAGCCGAATGATTTTATGGGTCGAAGCGAGGACGGCATTCAATCATGATGGGGCATCGACAAGGCAGCTCTAGTCCGCTACCTGGAAGTGGCGGCGCATCACGTTCTGATTGGCGGGTGATTAAAGATCTATTGCCCTATCTACTGGAGCACCGAACACGAGTCGCCCTGGCAATTGCATGTTTAATTGCCGCCAAGTTTGCCAATCTTGGCGTCCCAATTATTCTAAAAGATTTAATTGATGCAATGAATCTCAAACCCGGTTCATTGCAAATCTATTTAATTGTCCCAGCAGGTTTGATTGTTGCTTATGGAGCGTTGCGACTATCTGCTTCTTTATTCTCAGAATTACGTGAACTCTTATTTGCTAAGGTTACCCAAGATGCAGTGCGTAAAATTGCTTTACAGGTTTTTGAACATCTCCATGCCTTAACACTTCAGTTTCATTTGGGTCGTCAGACTGGGGGGGTCAGTCGAGATATCGAGCGTGGTACGCGCGGAATCCAAACCTTGGTGTCGTTTTCGCTCTATAGCATTTTGCCAACAATCATTGAGTTTGTCCTGGTACTGGCTTACTTCGCTTATTACTACGATATTTGGTTTGCGATTATCACTTTCGTAGCACTTGTGATCTATATCGTATTCACCATCAAGGTGACCGAGTGGCGAACACACTACCGCCGTACCATGAATGAAATGGACTCTCGCGCCAATCAACGAGCGATTGATTCTTTGTTGAACTTTGAAACCGTGAAGTATTTTGGAAACGAAGACTTTGAATCAAAGCGTTACGATGAAAACCTTAAGCATTATCAATCGGCTGCTATTTTGTCGCAAAAGTCATTAGCAATCCTTAATTTAGGACAGCAGGCCATTATTGCGGTTGGTTTAGTTTTAATCTTATGGAGAGCTACCCAAGGTGTTGTGGATGGCTCAATGACCTTAGGCGATTTGGTGCTTGTGAATACCCTCATGATTCAGCTCTATATCCCACTTAACTTTTTAGGGGTTATTTATCGTGAGATGAAGCAATCGATTACCGATATGGATCGCATGTTTGCATTACTCAGCGCAGATCAAGAAATCAAAGATCGGGAGAATGCACCTGCACTGGTGATCTACGATTTTGCTCGGGGACCTGAAGTGCGTTTTGAGAACGTGTACTTTTCTTATAACGCTAAGCGTGAGATATTAAAGGATGTAAGTTTTACGATTCCGGCGGGAACGATTACAGCAGTAGTCGGTCAAAGTGGTGCTGGCAAGAGCACCTTAGCCCGTTTGCTATTCCGTTTTTATGATGTTCAATCTGGAATGATCCTGGTCGATGGTCAAAATATTCAGGATGTTCAGCAGGCGAGCTTACGCAAAGCAATCGGCATCGTTCCACAAGATACCGTTTTATTTAATGACACTATTGCATACAACATTGCTTATGGCAGCCCAGGCGCTAGCCTAGAAGCAATTCAAGAAGCCGCTCGTGCCGCACAGATGAGCCAATTTATTGAGCATTTGCCAGAAGGGTATGAAACGCAAGTGGGCGAACGGGGATTAAAGCTATCAGGCGGGGAGAAGCAGCGGGTTGCAATTGCTAGAACACTCCTTAAAAAACCTGCTTTACTAATCTTTGATGAAGCGACCTCAGCCCTGGACTCTAAAACAGAGCGGGCATTTCAGGAGGAGCTCTTTAATCTGGCACGTAATCGCACGACCTTAATTATTGCTCACCGACTTTCCACGGTGGTGCATGCGGATCAGATTTTGGTAATGAATCAAGGCAAAATCATTGAGCGTGGTACCCATCAGCACCTGCTACAGGCCAATGGTCGTTACACCTCAATGTGGCAGATGCAGGAGAGCAGTCTAAGTGCCCCCGATGATTCAGGTGTTAATTCAGCTTAAAATTAGGGCATGTCACCAGCTTCCTCCCCTTCAAATCCGCGCACGCTACTAGAAGGGGCATTTGCGGCAGCATTGGCCGTAGCTGACCCTAAAAAGATAGTGCCTGAGTATTTGGCTAAAGTCTTTTCACACGGGAATGAGCCAAAAGGACGCTGCTTGGTGGTGGGCGCAGGCAAGGCCAGTGCCTCGATGGCTACCGCGCTTGAGACCTATGCCAAGCAATATTGGCCAGCGATTGCCCTTGATGGTGTGGTCCTCACCCGATATGGGCACGGATCACCGACAAGTCATATCAAGATTGTTGAGGCTGGGCATCCAGTTCCAGATCAGGCGGGCATGGATGGCGCAGCTGAGATATTGAAATTAGTTAATCAACTCAACCCCGGCGACATTCTTATTACCCTTGTGTCTGGAGGCGGATCAAGCCTTTTAACATTGCCACAGACTGGCATCACGATTGCAGATATGCGGAAAACCACTGAAGCCCTTCTTCATAGCGGTGCACCAATTGAAGAAATGAATGTGGTCCGCAAACATCTATCCGCTATCTTGGGGGGTAATTTAGCTCGGGCTGCTTTGGCACGTGGTGCCCGGGTTGAGGCCTTCTTAATTTCAGATGTCACGGGTGATGATCCGGCTGATATTGCTAGTGGCCCCTGTGCACCTGATTACTCAAGCTATATAGATGCCTTACAAATATTAGCAAAGTATGGATTAAATGAGAGCAAGATACCTTCATCGGTCATCGATCATTTGCAAAAGGGCAAACGTGGAGAAATCCCGGAGACCCTCAAGCAAACCGATATCGATAAGCACCAGTCGCCAGTACGTAATCATGTGATTGCTACAGCACATCGGAGTTTGGAGGCTGCCGCAGACTTTTGCAAACAATCTGGTTACAAGCCCATTATTTTGGGGGATACCATTACTGGTGAGGCTCGCGATGTGGGCTTGGTGCATGCAGCGATTGCCCGCGAGCTAGTGCAATATGGAGAGTGGTCAAAGCCACCGCTTGCTTTAATTTCTGGGGGTGAATGTACCGTAACGCTACCGTCTGGCACAAAAGGCAGGGGTGGCCGTTGCAGCGAGTTTTTGCTCTCCTTATTTACTGCAAGCTCCGATCTAAAAACCCTGAGCGCCCTTGCAGCCGATACCGATGGTATCGACGGTAGCGAAAAGAATGCTGGAGCATGGTTTACACCCGATATTCGTGAGACTGCCAAAACGATTCAATTACGTGCTAGCCAATTTCAACAAGAGCATGATTGTTACGGTTTCTTTGCTAAGCTAGACGCCTTGGTTCATACTGGCCCAACCTTAACCAATGTGAATGATTTCCGAATCATTTTGATCGATTGAGATGAGTAAGAAACTGATAATTATTCGTCCCGATGACTGGCACTTGCATGTGCGCGATGGTGCGGTGCTGAAAGATGTATTGGCACATACGACCAAACAATTTGCGCGCGCAGTTATCATGCCAAACTTAAAGCCGCCCGTGACTACGGTTGATTTAGCGAAGGCCTATCGTTCACGCATAGATACTGCGTTACAGCAGTTAGGAGTATCGAACTTCAATCCATTGATGACACTGTATTTGACAGATAACACCAGTGCAGATGAGGTACGCAAAGCCAGTGAACACCAGATTATTGGATTTAAGTTATATCCAGCAGGCGCAACCACCAACAGTGATGCAGGTGTTACTAACATTAAACACGCTTACCCTGCTTTAGAAGCCATGCAAAAGCATTCGGTGCCTTTATTAATTCATGGTGAAGTTACTGAATCTGCTATTGATATCTTTGATCGAGAGGTCGTATTTATTGACCGAATACTGGAGCCAGTACGAAAAGATTTTCCAGAGCTTCGTATCATTTTTGAGCACATCACGACTAAACAAGCAGCTCACTATGTACGTGACGCTGATACCAAAGGTAAAAATACCTTGGGCGCAACGATCACCGCTCATCATCTTTTAATGAACCGTAATAGTTTGTTCACTGGCGGTATTCGACCACATCATTATTGTTTGCCAATCTTAAAGCGTGAAGAACATCGGCTTGCTCTAATGGAAGTAGCAACCAGTGGCAACCCACGATTTTTCTTGGGGACCGATAGTGCCCCACATCCAAAAGGTGAAAAAGAAAGTAGCTGTGGTTGTGCTGGTTGCTATACAGCACACAATGCAATGGGTTTGTATGCCGAAGCGTTTGATAGCGTTGGTCAACTTGACCGACTTGAGGGCTTTGCCAGTTTCTTTGGCCCCGATTTTTATTCTTTACCTCGTAATCAGGATCAAATCACCTTAGTTCAGCAGGCTGAAGAGGTGCCTTTTGAGTTCACTCTAGGCGATACCGTACTGGTCCCATTGCGCGCTGGCGAGACCATTGCATGGTCTCTAGCAAAGTAATTTTTAACTCAAATATCATACTCGTTTAGACTGTTAGCGCAGAGTTAACTAGGCAATCGCTGCTTTCGTAAGAAAGGAGAGGAAAGTCCGGACTCCATAGGGCAGGGTGTTGGCTAACAGCCATCCACGGTGACGTGCGGAATAGGGCCACAGAGACGAGCGTATTTAGTTACGGTGAAACGCGGTAACCTCCACCCGGAGCAATCCCAAGTAAGCAGATGTTGACGCGGCCCGTCGAGTCTGCGGGTAGGGAGCTTGAGCTTTTAGGTAACTAAAGGCCTAGAGGAATGATTGCCCCTTGATGCAAATCAGGGCGACAGAATCCGGCTTATCGGTTAACTCTGCACTATTTCAAAGCTATGAGTGATCTCAGCAGTCTTCCCTAACATGGCTGTGGCAGAGCAGTATTTGTCATGCGATAGATTAATGGCACGCTCAACTTTGCTGGGGTCCAAATCTTTTCCCTTAACCGTGAAATGTAGATTAATTTTGGTGAATACCTTGGGGTCGGTTTCTGCTCGCTCGGCTTGCAAGGACACCTCACAGGCGCTGATATTCTGGCGGGAGCGCTGTAGGATTAAAACCACATCGAAGGCTGTACAGCCCCCAGCCCCCGCCAGCATTAATTCCATTGGGCGCGGTGCTAGATTGCGGCCTCCAGCCTCTGGGGCCCCATCCATATTCAGAATATGCCCGGTACCGGTCTCTGCCATAAAGGCCATTCCCGAGGAGGCCAGCCAATTAATTTTACATTCCATTATTATTCCTTAAAAAATAATATTAATATATAAATCAATAAGTTATGATTTTGTATAGCCTTTAGGTCTTATATAACATCTAGGGTAAACCCAAATTTTTTCTTGCAATGCACAATCAAGATGTTTAAAATAACCACATTGATACCAAGTTTGTTTGATTTGAGGCTTAAAAGGCCGTTTTACAAGCTTGCATTCTACTGATGTCTCCTCCACCCAAACATAGGTGGATTTCAACCCGGGATTGATTCCCGGGTTTTTTTTAGGTTACAATTCAAGGCTTTACTGAATTATCGATTAGTCAACGGTAATTGTTTTACCAAATGCGATATCTGATCTGCGAGCCTGCAAACATAAGCGGAGCCAAAGTGCGATAACGATTTGGAGTGTGTGTGACTATAACAATTTGAAAGTAATCATGAAGACCTTTTCCGCAAAACCGCATGAGGTAAAGCGCGAGTGGTTCGTGATTGACGCTACGGACAAAGTCCTCGGTCGTGTCGCCAGTGAAGTGGCACTCCGTCTACGCGGCAAGCACAAACCCGAATTTACCCCACACGTTGATACTGGCGATTTCATTGTCGTCATCAATTCATCCAAGCTCCGCGTAACGGGCACTAAGGGATTGAATAAGATTTATTACCGTCATAGTGGTTATCCAGGCGGCATCAGCTCAACAAATTTTGACAAGATGCAAGCCCGTTTTCCAACACGTGCTTTAGAGAAAGCAGTGAAGGGGATGTTGCCAAAAGGCCCACTGGGCTATGCCATGATCAAAAAGCTGAAGGTTTATGGCGATGCAGATCATCCACATACGGCTCAACAGCCAAAACCTTTAGAGATCTAAGGAAGCGATATGTACGGAAATTGGAACTATGGAACAGGCCGTCGCAAGAGTTCAGTTGCACGCGTCTTTATTAAATCCGGTAAAGGTGAAATTACTGTCAATGGTAAGCCAATTGATGCTTACTTTGCCCGTGAGACCTCCCGCATGATCGCACGTCAGCCACTCGCTTTGACAAGTAATCTCACTACCTTTGATATTCAAGTTAACGTTAGTGGTGGCGGTGAAACTGGTCAAGCAGGTGCAGTTCGTCATGGCGTAACACGAGCATTGATTGACTATGATGCAGCCTTAAAGCCAACCCTTTCAAAGGCTGGCTTGGTAACTCGTGATGCCCGTGAAGTTGAACGTAAGAAAGTTGGCTTACACGGTGCTCGCCGTCGTAAACAATTTAGTAAGCGTTAAGCAAACCAAATTGCATCCTGGGGCCGCTTACGCGGCCCTTATTTTTTATACAATCAATCTATATCGCCGTTAATAAATGGAGAAGAGCATGATTAAGGTCGGCATTGTTGGAGGTACGGGCTATACCGGTGTTGAGCTACTCCGTCTTTTGGCTCAGCACCCTAGGGTGCAATTGCATTCCATTACCTCGCGCACAGAAGCGGGCACGCCGGTCGCCGAGATGTTTTCTTCATTACGTGGTCGGGTTCATTTGCAATTTACAACGCCGGATAAAGCCAATCTACACGAATGTGATGCGGTCTTTTTTGCTACACCGCATGGCGTGGCAATGGCGCAAGCTAAAGAATTACTAGCTGCAAATGTAAAGATACTGGATTTGGCTGCAGATTTTCGTTTGCAAGATACCGCTGTCTTTGAGAAATGGTACGGTATGCCACATGCCTGCCCCGAGATCTTGAAAGAAGCGGTGTATGGTTTACCAGAAGTAAATCGGGAAGCCATTAAAAAGGCACGTCTGGTGGGTTTAGCAGGTTGTTATCCAACTTCTGTGCAATTAGGTTTTGCACCACTGCTCTCATCCAAAAATAGTTTGAATCATCCATTGGTTGAATCTCAAAATTTGATCGCAGACTGTAAATCAGGAACATCTGGCGCAGGACGTAAGGCGGAGATCCCCACATTACTTTCAGAGGCTAGTGATAACTTCAAGGCCTATGGCGTTAAAGGGCACCGTCATTTACCAGAAATTATGCAAGGCCTAAAGGCGATCGCCGGTCATGACGACCTTGCATTGACCTTCGTGCCCCACTTAACACCAATGATTCGGGGGATCCACTCGACCCTGTATGCACGGATTCTGCCGGAGGGGCGTTCAATAGATTTCCAGGCCCTTTATGAGCAGTTCTATGCCAATGAGCCATTTATAGATGTTTTACCCCCTGGTAGCCATCCAGAAACTCGCTCCGTGCGGGGAAGTAATGGTATGAAAATAGCGATTCATCGCCCAGGAGGCGGAGATACCCTAGTAATCCTAGTGGTAGAGGACAATCTCGTAAAAGGGGCTTCAGGGCAGGGGGTCCAGTGCATGAATCTGATGTTTGGTTTTCCTGAGAACATGGGTTTGGAGCAGATTGCCCTCTTGCCCTAGATGCTTCTATGCACCCTGTGCAAACAGGGGAATTAAAGCCTAAAATGGATCTACATTAGAAATTTTGACAGGAGTAGCAAATGAGCCAAACCAATGCAGCAGTCGATGAAAGTACAGCTCTTGCTGAGCCACCAACCCCTTTAATCTTTACCGATAGTGCGGCAGCCAAAGTTGCTGATTTGATTGCCGAAGAGGGTAATACAGATCTGAAGTTGCGAGTCTTTGTGCAAGGCGGAGGCTGTTCTGGATTTCAGTATGGCTTTACTTTTGATGAAGCGGTCAATGAAGATGACACTACTTTTGAAAAGAATGGTGTTACTTTGTTAGTGGACTCCATGAGCTTTCAGTATTTAGTAGGTGCTGAGATTGATTACAAAGAAGATATCAATGGCTCACAATTTGTGATTAAGAATCCCAACGCAACCACAACCTGCGGTTGCGGATCTTCTTTCTCTGCTTAAGTAGCTGGGTAATACGCACCAAGCACGCGTAAACCTTTTGCACCCGTAACGGCTGGCATATTTGCTGGCCGTTTTCTTTGGTGCGCCCAGGCTAGCCAGGCAAAAGCCAAACCCTCTACTAGTTGAGGGTCAACACCATGCTGCGCAGAAGACTCAATCAGTAGCCCAGGAAGTTGTTGATGGGCATAAATTTTGAGAAGTTCGATTAGGGTAATATTTTTACTGCCACCGCCACACACAATTAGGCGTTGAGTATCTTTGGCATGAGCTTGCAAACTATTTAGAGTGCTCTGAATCGTTAATTGCAATAAGGTAGCCTGAATATCTTCTGATGAATAAGAGGCATGCTGTAGGTGACTTAGAATCCAATTTAGATTGAAGTGATCCCGTCCGGTGCTTTTTGGGGGAAGTTTTGAGAAAAAGGCATCGCTCATCATTCTGAGCAAAAGCGCGTCGTCAGGACGGCCAGAGCTTGCCCATTGACCATCCTGATCAAAATCCTTGCCTCGCTCTCTCCGAATCCAGGCATCTAGAAGAATATTCCCCGGGCCGCAATCAAAGCCACTAACCCCGCCATCCTTAGATAAGAGTGTAAGGTTGGCTATTCCACCCAAATTAAGAACCGCACGATTTTCCTTGGGTGAAAAAAATTGTTCTTGATGAAATACCGGAACTAAGGGAGCGCCTTGACCCCCTGCTGCCATATCCCGTAAACGAAAATTAGCAATTACATCAATACCAGTTAGTTCTGCGAGAAGGGCGGGGTTAAGGCTTTGGTGGGTATAGCTCTGTAAGACCTCGCTATGCGGTTGGTGTCTGAGGGTTTGTCCGTGAGCGCCAATAGCACAAATATGGTTAGCCTCAATACCCTGAATTCGTAAGAGTTTTGCACAGGCTTGTGCATAAGCAGCTGCCAAGCTATTTGCAGCCAAATGCTCACGATGGAGCTCATTAGAGGTTTCCTGCTGAAGGGCAAAAAATTCTTGTTTTAGAGCTAAATCAAATGGGAGGCTAATTGCTTGTAAAAGCTTTGTTTTACCTGAGGTATTTATTTCAGCCAAGACCGCATCGATACCATCTAAGCTGGTACCAGACATTAGTCCGATATACAGATTACTTGACAGGGATGAATTAGCAGAATTCAAGGGTGGGTGCTCAGGTTCTCGACAATGCGACAATGACACTTTAACAATATTTAGACCCTTAATTTAACCGAATCCAGAACATAGTATGACGTCTAAAACTTATCCGATAACCCCATCTGTTTTGCATGCCATGGAAGTGACTAAACGTGGCTGTGAGGAGCTATTGGTCGAAACGGATTGGTTGCAAAAATTAGCCCGTAGTGAAGCCACCAGCAAGCCCCTGCGTATCAAGCTGGGACTAGATCCTACAGCGCCAGATATTCATTTGGGACATACAGTTGTATTAAATAAGCTGCGCCAGCTTCAAGATCTTGGTCACACTGTGATCTTCTTAATCGGCGACTTTACCAGCATGATCGGTGACCCCTCTGGCCGAAATAATACTAGACCCCCCCTCACTGCCGAAGAGATTGCTGTAAACGCTAAAACCTATTATCAGCAAGCTAGCGCTATTTTAGATCCTAGTAAGACCGAGATTCGGTACAACAGTGAGTGGTGCGATCCGCTAGGTGCAAGAGGCATGATTCAGCTAGCAGCAAAATATACGGTTGCCCGTATGTTAGAGCGCGATGACTTTACTAAACGCTATCGCGGTGGCATCCCTATCTCTGTCCATGAGTTCTTATACCCACTCATGCAGGGCTATGACTCGGTTGCCTTACATAGTGATTTAGAGCTTGGTGGAACCGATCAAAAATTTAACTTACTAGTTGGTCGTGAGTTACAGAAAGAATATGGCCAAGAGCCTCAATGTATTTTGACAATGCCACTCTTGGTAGGTTTGGATGGTGTCGAGAAGATGAGTAAGTCCAAGGGCAACTACATTGGTATAAATGAGCCCGCCAATGAGATGTTTGGAAAACTCATGAGCATCTCCGATGATTTGATGTGGAATTATTTCACCTTGCTCTCGTTTAGGCCACTAGCAGAAATTGATCTAATGAAGCAAGAAGTGGCGGCAGGCCGCAATCCTAGAGACTGCAAGGTCCTTTTGGGGCAAGAGATTGTGGCACGCTTTCATACAGATGGCGCAGCAGAGAAAGCCCTAGAAGACTTTAATCATCGAGCCAAGGGCGGCATCCCCGACGATATTCCTGAGCTTCAACTAAGTGGCGCCCCACTTGGCATTGCTGCTTTATTAAAGGCTGCTAATTTAGTTCCCTCAAGCTCGGAGGCAAATCGCAATATCGATCAAAGTGGAGTGCGAGTTGATGGCACAGTAATTACTGACAAGACCCTAAAGCTCAATGCTGGTACTTATGTAGTGCAAGTCGGTAAGCGCCGCTTTGCAAAAGTAACCCTGACTGACTAAACGGCACAGTAATTAAAACAGTATTAATCCAGCAAATCTAGATTAGCGGAGTTACTAGGTGGTTTTAGGCCAAAGTGTTCATAGCTTTGGCGGGTTGCAATTCGACCGCGTGAGGTCCGTTGTAAATAGCCCTGTTGGATCAAGAAGGGCTCAAGCACATCTTCAATCGTATCGCGTTCTTCACCAATAGCAGCGGCTAAATTATCAATACCAACAGGACCGCCATTGAACTTATGAAGGATCGCCTCTAGTAATTTACGGTCCATGATGTCAAAGCCCATCGGATCAACATCAAGCATAGCCAGCGCAGCATCTGCCATTTCTTTAGTGATCATGCCACTACCTTTGACCTCTGCATAATCTCTGACCCGACGTAAGAGACGATTAGCGATTCTAGGGGTTCCGCGAGCACGCTTCGCAATCTCGACAGAGCCCTGAGGATCAATTTGCGCATTGAGTAACTTGGCAGATCGCTCAATAATTTGCGTTAGTTCTGGGGTGGAGTAAAACTCAAGGCGGGCGACAATACCAAAACGATCACGCAGAGGATTGGTGAGCATGCCAGCCCGTGTTGTGGCGCCAATTAGGGTAAATGGTTTGAGATCTAATTTCACACTACGTGCAGCAGGACCCTCACCAATCATGATATCGAGGGAGTAATCTTCGAGAGCGGGATATAAAATTTCTTCAACCACGGGTGATAAACGATGAATCTCATCAATGAAGAGGACATCATTCTCTTCGAGGTTAGTTAAGAGGGCGGCAAGATCACCAGGTCGATCTAAGACCGGGCCGCTCGTTTGGCGAAGATTGACACCAAGTTCTTTAGCAATAATATGAGCCAAGGTCGTTTTACCAAGACCTGGCGGACCAAAAAGCAGAACGTGGTCTAGCGCCTCTTTACGATTTCGGGTGGCATTAATAAAAATCTCGAGCTGGGCGCGGGCTTTGCTTTGGCCTACGTACTCATCGAGCTGCTTAGGTCTCAGGGCACGTTCAATGACCGCTTCTGCATTACCAGCACCTGGACTAACAATACGATCATTGCCGTCATCGATATCAAGATCATCTGTATGAATTGCCATATGTGATCAGCCCTTAGAAAGTGATTTAAGTGCTAGCTTA
This sequence comes from Polynucleobacter sp. UK-FUSCHL-C3, assembly GCF_040409815.1. Classification (NCBI taxonomy): domain Bacteria; kingdom Pseudomonadati; phylum Pseudomonadota; class Betaproteobacteria; order Burkholderiales; family Burkholderiaceae; genus Polynucleobacter; species Polynucleobacter sp. UK-FUSCHL-C3. Next base: position 1,729,661 of record NZ_CP099959.1, on the reverse strand, counting down.
ATACCTTCGGACACATTCACATCAGCCGGAATTTGACGAACTGCAAGATGAGCTTCTTTATCAGAATATCCAAGCGCCAGTAATGCTTGAGTAATTTCAGAGGCGACATCTGGTTTGCTAGATTTGTTTTGGCCATGACCTAAGTCGGGGGCGAGCTTTCCCTTTAGCTCAAGCAGGAGGCGCTCAGCCGTTTTCTTGCCAATCCCAGGGACCCGAGTAAGCGCCCCAGGCTCCTGAATGGTAATCGCTTGGACCAGTTCGTTAACGCTCATCCCAGATAAGACTGCTAAAGCAGTTCGCGCACCTACACCACTAATTTTAATTAGAGATCGAAAGGCATCACGTTCGGCATCCGTTGCAAAGCCAAATAATTGTTGTAGATCCTCGCGTACATGAAAATGAATCAGCAATGTGAGCTTTTGTCCAATCGGGGGGAGTTGATACAGTGTGCTCATTGGCACATCGACCTCGTAACCAAGCCCATTGCAATCAATGAGTAATTTGGGGGCGTTGATGCTAATTAAGGTGCCTTGAATACGTCCAATCATGCCTCTATCTTAACGCTTCGCATGACTGTTATGTACTTGGTGATGATGGGCCGCACAAATGGCAACCCCTAGGGCATCCGCCGCATCTGGAGAGGGACTCTTTTTGAGTTTGAGTAGACGTTTGACCATTTCTTGCATTTGAAGTTTGCTTGCTCGACCAGTACCTACAATGGCTTGCTTAACACCTCGTGCACTGTATTCTGAAACGGGTAAACCCGTTGAGACCAAGGCTGCAATCACGGCACCCCGAGCTTGTCCTAGCATCAAGGTCGAGCGCGGGTTGACATTAAGGAAGATTTCTTCAATCGCAGCTGCATCGGGTTGATAGGTCAGCAAGACCTCTTGAACACCGCTGTATAAAATACCAAGGCGTTTTGGCAAACCTTGCTCTACCTCACCACTTTGAATAATTCCGGAGCTTATATAGCGTAAGTGCTGACCTTCAAGTTCAATTACACCAAAGCCAGTGGTGCGCAAACCTGGATCGATACCTAGCCAGCGCATGGACGGCATCAATGCCTGAAATGGCGAGTGTTAGTGAAGACCATAGCAATACCATGTTCGTTTGCAGCAGCAATCACTTCCTCATCGCGCATACTGCCCCCGGGCTGGATCACACTTTTTGCGCCTGCTGCAACCACTACATCCAGACCATCCCGAAATGGAAAGAAGGCATCACTCGCAACAGCAGAGCCTTTCAGGCTAAGACCAGCATGCTCAGCCTTAATGCTGGCAATCCGCGCAGAATCAATACGACTCATTTGGCCAGCACCAACTCCTAAGGTCATGCCATTGGCGCAGTAGACAATCGCATTCGATTTAACAAATTTAGCCACACGCCATGCAAACATCAGATCTGTAAGCTCTGTGGGGGTAGGTTGACGTTTTGTAACAACTTTTAACTCACTGGGAAGAACATTTTTAGAGTCACTTGATTGCACCAAAAGACCACCGCCAACGCGCTTCAGATCATATTGTGCAAGGCTTGACACGCCTTCACCCAGTGGGATTTCAAGTAGACGAACATTCTGTTTACTTGCAAAAATAGCTTTTGCAGACTCGCTAAAGTGGGGCGCAATTAAGACCTCAACAAATTGCTTGGCAATCGCTTGCGCACAGGCCTCGTCACATTCACGATTAAGGGCAATAATGCCCCCAAATGCAGAGGTCGGATCGGTCTGAAGAGCCTTTTGATAAGACTCAAGAGCCGTACTAGCAATAGCAACACCACAGGGGTTGGCGTGTTTAATAATGACGCAAGCAGCTTTGCTATCACTAATACTCTTTACGCACTCCCAGGCAGCATCTGCATCAGCAATGTTATTAAATGACAGCTCTTTGCCTTGTAACTGCTTGTAATGAGCAAGACTACCCGCCGGTGCTTCGATATCCCGATAGAAAGCGGCTGATTGATGCGGATTCTCGCCATAGCGCATTTCTTGGACTCGTTCAAATGCTAGGTGAAGTGTTTGTGGATAAGGACTGCGCTTGGCATGCTTGTGCTGTTCATTGAGGGAAGATAGGTAATTAGCAATCGCACCATCATATTGAGCGGTATGGGCAAATACCTTTTTGGCTAAAGCAAGATTGGTGGTGTATGACACAGCGTTTTGATTGCGACGCATTTCTTCTAGAACGGAAGAGTAGTCGTCCGGTGATACGAGGACTGTGACGTCTTGATGATTTTTAGCAGCAGCACGCAGCATAGCTGGGCCACCAATATCAATATTCTCAACCGCCTCATCAAAACTACACTCAGACTTAGAAATCGTTTCAGTAAACGGGTACAGATTGATTACCAAGAGATCAATAGTATCGATGCCATGCTCCTGTATTGCTGCCATATGTTCTTTAGAGTCGCGACGTGCCAATAGTCCCCCGTGTACCTTCGGGTGAAGGGTCTTAACACGACCATCAAGCATCTCAGGAAAGCCAGTCAACGCAGAGACCTCGGTGACAGGAAGACCTTTATCAGCAAGTAATTTTGCCGTACCGCCCGTAGAGATTAATTTCACACCGAGTTGATGAAGGGCTTGGGCAAATTCCACAATGCCATTCTTATCAGAAACAGAAAGTAGGGCGGTCCGAATCATAATTTAGATCAGTCGATGTTCAAGAAGTTTTTTGTGCAAGGTATTTCGATTAATTCCTAAGTAAGCAGCAGCGAGGGATTGATTTTGTTTGGCATGAGCCATCACGAGCTCCAGCATGGGTTTTTCTACTACACTCAAAACCATTTGATAGATATCGCTTGGGGGGGTACCCTTGAGATCATCAAGGTAGCGCTGAAGATTAAGCTCAATACATTCGGTGACGGGATGTTTATTGTTTGGCATAGCTATAAAACTTAAGCTGCTTCTAAAAAAAGGAGTTGATCGGAGTGGAGCTTCATTTCATCAAAATAGTCATTGACCATTTGCAATTGGGTTTTGCAGTCATCTGCTGTATTCATGAGATGCCGGAAGGAATGTGAGTTACGTAAACCCTTGCAATACCAGCCAATATGCTTACGCGCTGTTCGTAAGCCCGTATATTCTCCATAAAATGCGTAATGATCGAGCAAATGTTCGTTCATGATGGCTTGGATCTCTGCAATTTGAGGATTGGGTAATTTGTTTCCGGTGAGCAAGTAATGATCCACTTCCCGAAAAATCCATGGTCTTCCTTGAGCAGCGCGACCAATCATCAGGGCATCAACACCGGTATACGTAAGAACCCATTTTGCCTTTTCGGGGGTGTTGATATCACCATTAGCAACGACAGGTATGCGGACTGATTCCTTTACAGCCGCTATGGTGTCGTACTCCGCTTCACCATGGTACAAATCAGCACGTGTTCGCCCATGAATCGTGAGCATGCTGATACCGGCCTCTTGGGCAATTTTCGCAATTGAGAGAGCATTTTTATGTTCTCGATCCCAACCTGTACGTATTTTGAGAGTGACAGGAACTGCATCGGGGCCAACGCCAACGGCATTAACTACTGCCTCAACAATCTGTTGAACCAGGGGTTGGTCCTTGAGTAAGGCTGAGCCGGCAGCAACATTACAAACCTTTTTAGCTGGGCAGCCCATATTGATATCAATGATTTGAGCGCCTCGATCAACATTGAGTTTGGCGGCAGCAGCCATCATGTCGGGATCGGCCCCAGCAATCTGAACCGCAATAGGTTTGAACTCACCTGTATGGTTAGCACGCCGTTGGGTTTTTTCACTATTCCAGAGGATGGCATTGGAGGCAATCATCTCTGAGACAGCATACCCAGCCCCTAATTTCTTGCAAAGCTGCCGAAATGGTCGGTCTGTAACCCCAGCCATTGGTGCGACAAAAAGCGCATTGGCTAATTTGTGATGACCGATTTGCATGCGTGTGGAATTTTTTCTTGGAATGGACCCAACACTTTATCACAGGCACGCCTGTGCTGCCTAATTTTTAAGCAAATACAAGTAGGGTGTTAGCGTCGCCCAAACATCATTTGTCTAGCAAGTGCTGTTTTTAAAGGCGGCATCCACTGCAAAACGGTTAAAGCTAAACCACGTGAAAGTTGTACTGGCAGGATGGGTGAGGTGAAGACTCTTGCCAAGAAATCTGTGATGCCAATCGTTGCACGCCGATCAATCTCCCGACTCTTTGCATATTCTTGCAGTGCATTTTGTACGGCACCGATTGTTTCTTCAGATGCGCTATGAGTTTGTATTTTATTTAGTGCTCGATTTAGCGATTGATTGTTTGCTTTAAATAATTCAGCTAGTTTTTCGGCCAGAAGATACGCATCACGCAGGCCAAGATTAAGACCTTGGCCAGCAACAGGATGAAGAGTTTGGGCAGCATTACCAATCCAAACCTCATGACCCTCAGAAACATGTTTGCGATAGTTCAAGCCTAAGTTATAGAGACGACGATTTGCTATTGCCTTAAATGAACCCAAGCGATGACCAAAGGCATTTTGTAGTTCGTTTAAGAATTCGGTGTCATTGAGATCTAAACGTCTTTGACTAGCATGAGGAGTGGCGCACCATACTAAATTGAGGGTATTAGGCCCTAGATGACTTGGAAGAAGGGCTAAAGGACCTTCATTGGTAAAACGCTCCCAGGCCTGATGGGGGATTGCCTTTTCTACTTCAACAGTCGCAACTAGAGCAGCCTGCTCATAATCGCGACCCGATTCGGTCCAATCTTGGTCTTTGAACAAACCGCCTTCGGCGTGGACCAAACAATCTGTCTCAAAGGGGAGCACAGAATCGCCAACATCATGCTGCCACTCAAAATGAGGGGCATGCTTTTGGATAGACCGCAAAGCCTTTCTAAGCGATACATGAATATCGGTATAGCGGCTAATGTGGCCTAGGGCTTCTTGTTTGAGCTCTTCTCGAGTCATTAGGGCACGACCAAAACGCCCAACTTGCGATACATGGATTTGATGAATGGCGGGGCAGTGATCGGGCCATGCATGAATCGTGTCCAAGAGAAGTTTGCTGCCATGCGATAGAGCAATGCCGCGCCCATCCCCTGCTTTCATGGCTTGGTCATCTGCGGGATTGCGATCCAGGAGTAGGAGTGATAAGCCGGCATTCTTTTGCAATAACCAGGCTGCGCAAGCAAGCCCAACCGGACCACCCCCTTGAATCACCACAGCATATGAATTGCTCATAGAAGAAATGGCATTAGGAGCGAACAATTGCTTCAATCTCACTAGGATCCACTGTAACCCCACGCGAGATCAACTCACAGCCTTGGTCGGTAACTACCGCATCATCCTCAATCCGAATTCCAATATTCCAAAATACATTGGGTATATCGTCAGCCGGACGAATATATAAACCAGGCTCGATGGTCAGTACCATATTTTTTTGTAAGAGGCGCCAAGGTTTCTCTTGGCCAGCTTGTTGACTGATTAGAGGATCTCGATAGGAGCCTACATCGTGAACATCCATACCTAGCCAATGGCTGGTGCGGTGCATATAAAACCGCTTATAGGCGCCTAGCTCAATCGCATTATCTAAAGAACCAACATCACTGAGTTTGATGAGTTTTTCATCAAGCAAGCCTTGGGTGAGAACTCGAACCGCAGCGTTGTGAGGATCAATGAAGGTCTTACCAGGGCGAGTTTCTAAAACCGCAGCTTCCTGAGCGGCCAAGGTAATGTCATATAAGGCGCGTTGACTAGCACTGTAGCGGCCATTAATCGGAAAGGTCCGTGTGATATCGGATGCATATCCGTTTAGCTCGCAGCCCGCATCAATTAAACAAAGCTCGCCGTCGAGCAATTCAGCAGAGCCTGCGCGGTGGTGTAAGACGCATGTATTAGCACCCGCAGCAACAATGCTGTTATAGGCAACGCTTTGGGAGCCACGATACCGAAACTCATGGAGCAGTTCTGCTTCCAGTTGATACTCGCGCTTGCCAGGTTTGCATGAGCGCATAGCCCGAATATGGGCTTCTGCAGAAATAGCGGCCGCTTGGCGCATGGTCTCGATTTCCTCAGGACCCTTTAAGAGACGCATCTCATGAACGAGTGCATCGATATCGTGAAAGACCTCGGGAGGATTGGTGCCCGATCTTGCTTGTTGACGCACCTGCCCCATCCACTCCCGAATCTGGCGATCGCTTTGCGCATTACTAGCAAGACGGATATAAATGGCTGATTGATTGGCTAGGAACTCGGGGAGTCTCTGATTAAGTTCTTGGCTAGAATAAGCAGCATCCAGACGCAAAATCTCGGGAGCCGCTTCAGGACCTAAGCGAAACCCATCCCAGATTTCACGTTCAAGGTCTTTGGGGCGACAAAATAAATAGGTCTCAAAACTTGTTTTCTGTATCAGCATGACCAAGGTTGCGCCGGGCTCATCAAAACCAGTGAGATAGAAAAAATCACTGTCATGCCGATAAGGAAAATCACTATCGCGATTACGAGCTTTTTCTTCGGCCGTCGAAAGAATTACTACACCACCAGCACTCTTGGCCTGAATAAGTTGTGCCAAGCGAGTTCGCCGTTGCTGGCAGGCAGCAACCTGAGGGTTATGAGAAGACAGACGATTCATGGCAATAGTCAGTTTATAGTTTATTAAGTTCAGCTAATCGTTCGGGGCTTCCTACATCGTGCCACGAACCCAGATATTTTTCACCAGAAACCCGATCATCTGCCATGGCCTTGCGCAATATGGGAGCCAATTTAGCGCTTTGCCCAGAAATGAGGCCCTTAAATAGGGTGTGGTGATAAATACCAATTCCAGAAAAAGTCAGTTTTGCACTCGTAGCCCCTGTATATCCATCATCTCTGACCATTGTTTGGTCGAGATAAAAGTCTCCATGCGGGTGTTGGGGTGGATTGGGAACCATAATCAGATGGGCCAATAATTGATCTTGGGAACGAAGCTCAAGAACTCGTTGGATTAAGCCCTGAATTGGAAACTGGGGGGTAAACACATCACCATTAATCACCAAGAAATAGTCATTAGCTCTAAGGAGTGGCAGTGCTTTACAGATACCACCCGCAGTCTCTAATGCTGATTCTTCTCGGGAATAAAAGATTTGAAGACCAAACTGCTTACCGGAGCCTAAGCTTGCCTCAATTTGTTCGCCTAACCAAGCATGATTAATGACGACCTGCGTAAGACCAGCTTTCGCTAGAGCTTCAAGATGCCAAGCCAGTAAGGATTTACCTTGAACCTGCAATAGTGGCTTAGGGATAGTATCGGTCAATGGCCGCATTCTTTCCCCACGTCCGGCTGCTAATACTAGGCATGGAATAGGATCAAAGTTATTTAACGCGGATGTAGCATTCATGATTTGTTTGTTTCTACTCGATCAAGAATACGTAATAGTGGCTTCAAAGCAATATAGCGAGTAGCAACCGCTCGTACATATTTCAGTACCAGCGGAATATCGTTCAAGTAATTCTCTTTACCATCGCGGTGATACAGTCGTGCAAAGATGCCAAGTATTTTGAGGTGTCGTTGTAATCCCATCCACTCAAAATCACGATAGAAATCTGCAAAGTCACTGGGAACCCCTAGACCTACCTTACGAGCCTTTTCCCAATAATCGATTAGAAAATCAATGACCTCTTCCTCCTGCCATTCAATATAAGCATCCCGCCAAAGCGAGACAGCATCGTATGTAATCGGTCCGTATAGCGCATCCTGAAAATCTAAGATCCCAGGATTATTATTCTCAGTGAGCATTAAATTACGCGAATGGTAGTCGCGATGCACATAGACTTGTGTTTGTGCCAAACTATTCTTTTTAATGAGAGCAAAGATTGATTTGAGTTCTACCCCCTCTTTTTGCCCTAACTGAATTTGGTGATGGCGCTTGAGGTACCACTCGTCAAATAAATCCATTTCACGTTGCAAGGTGGCTGCATCGTAAGGTGGCAGTACATTAGGTTTACTTGCTAACTGCATTTTGATGAGTGAATCACTCGCTTCGCCATAGAGTTGTTTGGCGTTCTTTAGATTAATGCCATGAAGATAGGTTTTTGTACCCAAATCACTTAATAACAAAAATCCCTCGGCTTGGTTTTCTGCCAAGACGATTGGCACATTGAGCCCAGCATTTTGGAGGAGTGTTGCTATCTGGATAAAAGGCCCCAATGTCTCTTTATCAGGGGGTGCATCCATCACAATCAGGGCAGAATGATGGGGCTGGATGCATTCAAGGCGGAAGTAGCGACGAAAGCTCGCATCGGCAGAGGCAGGCGCCAAAGTGGCGAGTTTAAGACCCCACCGATCCTTTTGGCTTTCTAGCCAGGCATTGATTTGCAGAAGGCGGTTATCAGGCATGATCGATTCGTATAATAAGGCTGTCTGGATCCATGAGTCATTATCGCCGTCGCGCCGGCACTAGCGCCCATCTTCTATCCGTAGAGGCCCCGCGCGCGTTCCTGGGCCTAGGTCTTTTGTCGTTTGTTCTTTGGTATGCCGAGCCAGTAAAGGGCCAAAATCTAGGCCCCGTGATTAATAGCATTACCCCATTATTGCCCTCACAGCAGCAGAATCAAACACAACAGCAATTACAAAATCAAGCGCCCACTCCGATTGGCGATCCACCAAGACCTCTGGCGGTCGGTTCTCTACCGACACCCACTTTAGTACCCAGTCGTGGAGAAGTGACAGTACTCAAGTTGGATGATCAGCTGCGACAAGGTAAGGCTATGCCAGATAACCAGGCTCTGACATTTAGCTTCAGCGATGAAATCGATGGCGTTGTAGACCGTGAAATGAAACTAAAAGGGCGCGCACAAATACGACGAAATACCACTATTCTTAAAGCCGATGAAATTATCTATGACCCGGATACCGATATTGCCGATTTAATTGGTAATGCACAGTTAATTAAAGACAACACCGAATTTTCTGGACCGCGGGCACGATTTAAGGTGGATGCTCGCCAGGGTGAAATGGATCGGCCTAGTTATGAACTACGGGATGTACGTGGTCGGGGGAAGGCAAGTAAATTAACGATTGAGACTGCCGATCTATTTGTATTTGATAAAGCAACATATACAACCTGTAGTCCAGAGAACTTAGATTGGTATTTCACGGCAAGTCGTGTGGAGATCGATCAGGAGCAAAAGGTAATGACCGGCAAGAACGGGGTCATGCGCTTTTTTGATGTGCCCATTATGTATGCACCTTATTTCAGTTTGCCAACCTCTAATCAACGGCGTTCTGGTTTGTTATCTCCAACCATCGGTTATAACTCCAATAATGGCTTGGATATTGCTCAGCCGTATTACGTGAACATTGCACCGAATCGTGACTTAACAATTACCCCGCGATTCATGAACCACCGAGGAACTCTCTTGGGGAGTGATTTTCGATATATCGATCCTAAATACTCAGGTACCCTAAGTGGGCAGTTTTTAAACTATGACAAAAAGATGGGTCGCGATCGTTGGAAATACGACTGGCAACAAAGACAACTGATTGCCCCAGCATGGAATGCCTATGCCAATATGAACAAGGTCTCAGATAGCTTCTATCCCATTGATTTCTCCTACGGAATTGGTGGAGCGGTCACTAATCAATTTAGACAAGAGCTCGGAACAAATTACGGCGGTATTAAGAACTGGAATTTCACGGCGCGCACATTGACCTTTCAGACCTTACAGCCAGACCCTACCGCACCCGTTACTTCTCCCTATAACATCCTGCCACAGATAGCGGCAAACTACAGTAATCGAGGTAATCTGAATACTCCAGGTTCGTATGCTGGAACATTTGGGCGTGGACCCGATTTAACGTTTGGCGCAGATTTCACACGATTCTCATACAACACCAATAACTTATACGCTCCTGCATCGGGCATACCACAGGGTGGAGCATTTAGTCAGGCAGACCGAACAATATTTAAGGGGAGTATTGCGATGCCACAGATTACCCCCGGCTACTATATAAAGCCGAAGTTAAGTTTTCAGGCCAGTCAATATTCGGCAGCCCTAGTTAATGCACCTGGAAGACAAATTAGTCAGCCTAATGCACCAGTGCAAGGGTTTGTACTGCCGACCTTAAGCCTAGATTCAGGATTAGCGTTTGAGCGCGATGCTACAGAAATGAAATGGTTCTTTGGTCGAGAGATGTTGGTTACGATGGAGCCCCGCGCTTTTTATGTTTACACCCCATTTCAAAGCCAGGCTCAGACGCCGCTCTTTGATACTGCTGATGCTGGTTTTGGGGTGACCCAAATCTTTAGTGAAAATACCTTTGTGGGTGGTGATCGCGTAGCGGACAGCAATAAATTAACCACCGGCCTAACTAGTCGAATTCTTGAGGCAAATACTGGTGCTGAGAGAGCAACAGTGACCTTAGCCCAACGTCAAGATTTTGCAGGTCAGCGCGTTGGTTTAAATGGCACGATTGCAAACCCAACACGCTATTCTGATACCTTAGGTGCCAGTACCATTCGTTTAATGGGCAATTTCAATGTGGATTTATTTGGTCAATACAATACGGAACTTAATCGCTTTGTTCAAAGTAGCATAGGCGCAGGTTGGCGACCAACACCAGGCCGCAGTCTTAATTTTGCTTATCGCAACGTCTGGAATCCGCCTGCTGCAGGTAGCAATTCCGGTGTTACAAGCACGGATCAATACAATGCATTTGGTGAATGGCCCGTATTCAAAAAATATCGTCTGCTCGGCCGTTGGGGCTACGATGCATTAATGGCAAAGACCTTAAATACTTTAGTGGGATTGCAATATGACGAGGACTGTTGGACGGCTCGGTTTGCCTACTCACAGGCACGCAATACCTCGCAGATCACCACCACCCAGGTACTTTTTCAATTAGAATTTAGAGGTTTTGGTAGTGTTGGAAACAATCCAGTGGATGTGATGCGACTGAATGTTCCTGGTTACCAACCCGTTGCAAAACCTTTACCACCATCACCATACGAAAACTATCAATAATGGCTTTGCATCGTATTAAATTGCTCCAACCAGCCTTTATTGGCATATCAAGCTGTTTGGTGTTAGTACTTGTATTTTTTGCTAGCAATTCCTATGCGCAGGTCAATCCATCAAATATTGAATTAAAGATCAGAAATATTGATGGGGTCGTTGCGGTTGTCAATACGGGAGTAGTAACTCGCAAAGAGATTGATGATCGTATTGCGTCACTCCAAAAACAGGGCTCCACTGGGGGTAAGAAACTACCAGAGGGTGAAGAATTGCGTAAACAGGTTCTCGAAAACTTGATTCTGGAAAAAATACAAATTCAGGAAGCAGATCAGACCGGCTTAGCTGTTTCTAATAAAGACCTCAACAAGATCATTGAAGATATTGCTGTTCGTAATAAATTAAGCTTGGCTGATTTTAGGCAAGCAATTATTAAAACTGGGATTAGCTTTGAGCGGTATAGTGAATTGCTGCGTGAGGATGTTTTAAAGTCACGCTTGCGAGAGCGTGAGGTAGATTCACAAATAAAAATCTCAGATGCTGAAATCGATAACTTTATTGTCGAGCAAATGCAGCGGCGAGGCACTGATACTGGCGCTGCACGTGCCTCGGGACCCGAGGAAATTGCGGTCGCCCAAATTTTCATACCTGTAGAGGAGGGTGCGGGACCTAGTGCCCAGGCAGATGCCAGAAAAAAAGCGGAGTCGATCTTAAAAGAGGCTCGTGGCGACGCTGATTTTATGCAATTAGGCGCTCAGGCTAATAAAGAGAATTCTAAAATCAAGTTCCAAGATTTAGGTTATCGGACGCAAGATCGCTTACCCCAAATTTTTGTAGAGACGGTTCGTAATTTAGGCCCAGGCCAAGTTGCATCTTCTGTAATTCGAAGCCCCGCAGGATTTCATGTGCTCAAAGTGATGGACCGACGGAGCTCTGGGTCAGGAGCGCGCGCTGCAAGTAATGCCAACCCTCTTGATACCACACCGCAAAATATGATGGTTACTCAAACTCTAGCGCGACATATTTTGATACGACAACGTCAAGGCTTGCAGGATGCGGATGTTGAGCGCCGCTTACTCAGATATCGAGATCAAATCCGAGCAAAGACTGCAGATTTTGACTCTCTGGCAAAGAAATTTTCAGAGGACGGCTCGGCTCAAAATGGCGGTGTTTTGGGCTGGATGGGTCCGGGCGATCTTGTACCTCCTTTTGAGATTGCCATGAACCGTTTGCAAATTGGCGAAGTCAGCGATCCAGTTAAGACTGAATTTGGATGGCATTTAATTCAGGTAATGGAGCGACGCGATGCGCAGCTGACGGTTGAGAAGCAACGGGAGTTTGCGCGTGCAGCGATCCGAGAACGTAAATTTGAGCAGGCTTATCAAGACTGGTTGCGACAGTTACGCGATACGGCAACAGTCAAAATTTTGAACGTGGATGAACAGTACCGTTAAGTTAGCAATTAGTACTGGTGAGCCTGCCGGTATAGGGCCAGAGGTATCGATTGCGGCTGCAAACGCATTTATTGCAGATAATCCTCATACCAAAATTACTCTCTATGGTGATCGAAGTCTGCTGCAATCTCAAAGCTTAGTAAGCCAAATTCAGATTGCGCACATCCCGCTCATCAAGCCAAACCAAATTGGTAGGCTTAATCCAGAAAATGCCCCCTATGTTCTTTCTGTAATTCAAGGGTCCAGTGAAGCCTGCCGTTCAGGAGTGTATGACGCTTTGATAACAGCCCCCGTTCAGAAAAGTATATTAAGCAGACCCTCGATAGAATTTAGCGGGCATACCGAGTTCTTGGCCCAACTAGATGGCAAAGACCAAGTTGTCATGATGTTGTGTGGGGAGATATCAGATCCTAAGAGCGAGGATAAGAAATCATTTCCATTAAGAGTAGCTTTGGCGAGCACGCATTTACCAATCCAACAAGTGGCCCAATCGATTCAATACAAGTCTTTATTGCAAACCATTCGTATTATTCATACTGATCTACAAACCCGCTTTGGTATTGCTAGCCCCATCATTATGGTGACTGGTTTAAATCCCCATGCCGGAGAAGATGGACATTTAGGGCGAGAAGAAATTGACACGATTATCCCAGCGATCAATGCAGCGCAGGTTGAAGGGATCAAGATATCTGGACCATTTCCAGCCGACACGCTTTTTAATCCAGCTCGTTTACAGGTTGCTGATGCCGTATTGGCCATGTATCACGATCAAGGCTTAGCCCCCTTCAAGTTTGCAACGTTTACCGAGGGTGTGAACGTGACTTTGGGTCTTTCTTATATTCGCACCTCAGTGGATCATGGCACTGCACTGGATATTGCTGGACACGATAAGGCAGATTGGCACAGTATGTACGCCGCACTCAACTTAGCCCAAGAGCTCACCTTAAGACAGAAGCGTTTTAATGCATCAGGCACGTAAGCGATTTGGGCAGAACTTTCTAACCGATGGCAGCATTGTTTCGGGTATTGTCCGTGCCCTAGCTCCCGAATCAAACATCCATCTCTTAGAAATTGGTCCTGGTTTGGGAGCCTTAACATTACCACTGCTCTCTCAGGTAGACCATCTGGATGTTCTTGAAATCGATCGTGACCTGGTAAGTTATTGGCAGGAGCAAAAGCAGAAGCAAGCTTTAATTGGTTTAAATATCATCGAGGGCGATGCGCTTGAATTTGACTTTCTATCCTGGGCTCAGCGGGGTAAAGAGGCGAAGCAACGCAGTTGCATCATCGGTAATCTGCCATATAACATCTCTTCACCACTACTTTTTCATTTGATCTCAGCAGCGCCTTGGATCGATGAGCAGGTTTTTATGTTGCAAGCCGAGGTGGTTGAACGAATTACAGCGGCAGCAGGTGATTCTGAATACAGTCGTTTATCAGTCATGCTTCAAGCGCGCTACTATGTAGAACAAATCATGAATGTACCACCGGAGGCCTTTGAGCCTAAACCTAAGGTGAACTCAGCAGTAGTCCGCATGATCCCGCGCCGTGATTTTGATTTAACGGCAAAGGAATGGGACGCCTTAAGCAAGATCGTAGCGATGGCATTTGCACAACGACGTAAAATGCTGCGCAGTAACTTACATGCCTTCCAAGCAGAGTTAAACCTTTCTGATGAAGAGCTGAGAGCAAGAGCGCAAGAGATTACGGTTAGACGTTACATTGAATGGGCCAAAGTCTTGGCCCGATCATCCTGAAAAACTGAGCAGGACTAGTTGGCATTATAGGACTCGGGGTCAATCCGACGCATCTCACCCTCAATCCAAGACTCAACCTCTGTATGCAATTGATCACCAGATTTTCCATGCGACGGGATCGCAGGTCCAATAGAAACAGTAATGAGGCCAGGGTACTTCAAGAAACTATTACGGGGCCAGAAATGACCGGCATTATGAGCAACAGGAAGCACCGTCGCCTGGGTCAAGCCTGCAAGTCGAGCGCCACCCTTGCGATAGGGCTTATGGGAGCCAACAGGTGTGCGCGTTCCTTCTGGAAACAAAATAATCCATTTGCCTGCTTGTAAACGTGCCTTTCCTTGATTGGTGACCGAGATTGCGGAACTCTCTTTAGCCGAGCGATTGATATGAATCATATTGAGTAATCCCATGACCCAGCCAAAGAACGGAATCCATAGGAGCTCACGTTTAAACACATAGCAAAGATCTTTTGGGAAAAGATTTAAATAGGCAATGGTTTCCCAAGCAGATTGATGCTTGCTAAGGATCACCACCGCTTGGTCACGTACTGCATTGGCATGCTCCATACCAAGTACCTGATAACGAACTCCACAAAAGAACTCCAGAAAGAAAATAATACTTTTCCCCCAGAACTGAATCAGCTGATAGCGCTGATGTTCGTTGAGAAAGGGGAAGCTCACTAAGCAAAAAACGGCATAGGGCGGCGTATATAGAACGAGGCTTAAAAAGAACAAGAGGGATCGTAGCCAGATCATGATGTTGATAGGATGTATTTTGTAAAAGCCATTAGATCAGCATGAGTCTTGGTGCCTTCGGGTAACTCAGCATCTTTGACCTTATGGCCCTTGCCAGTTAGGACAAGATGGGGCGATGCTCCTAATTTAGTACCTGCAACAAGATCGCGAAGAGAGTCGCCAACAATCGAAATATTCTTTAAGGGCAAATCCAGATTAGCGCGATCCTTAAGATACCGTTTGGCAATTTCTTGCATGAGCCCCGACTTTGGTTTGCGGCACTCGCAAAGATCCTCATCAACATGGGGGCAAAAGAAAATCCCATCAATCCTGCCGCCAAGGGGCTTGAGTAAATCGATCATTTTTTGATGCATCGCGTGTAACTCAGAAAGCGAGTAAAGGCCTCGAGCAATCCCTGATTGATTAGTAGCAATCGTTAAAACATATCCTGCCTGTGAGAGCAAAGCAATCGCATCTAAGCTATTGGGGATCGGTATCCACTCATCTCTAGATTTAACGTAGTCATCGCGATCTTCATTGATTACCCCATCGCGATCTAAAATAATGAGCTTACTTGTCTTTGGACTCATGCAAGTTTGCCGATATCGGCTACTAGATTCATTTTCTGATGTAACTGGCTTAAAAGGGCAATACGGTTTTGCCGAAGTTGCAGATCATCATCCATCACCATTACATCGGCAAAAAATTGATCAATAGGTTGACTAAGGACTGCAAGACTCTGCAGTAAAGTCATAAATTCTTGACTCTTAAACTGCTGATCTAGTTTTGGGCTTAGAGTCTCTAAAGCCTTATAAAGATTCGCCTCTGCGGGAAGACGCAGTAGCTGAACTTGCACATTTTGAGCTGGTTGACCCTCAATCTTTTTCAGAAGATTACTAATACGCTTATTGGCCGCTGCTAATTGGGCAGCTTCACTTAGTTGTGTAAATCCACGAATAGCCTGTAAACGCTTGGGCAGATCATTTAGCTTACCCGGGTTCATGCTCAAAATCGACTCAATTTCTGGGGCTGTAAAGTGAGCATCCCCGAGTAATTGATCCCTGAGGTAAGTTTTTAATCGCTCTAGAAAAAATTGATAGATGGCTTCGTTATCAATTTCATTCTTAAGTGAAAGACCGACAAATTGTTTCTTGGCCATTGCGATTAATACTTTGAGATCTAAGGCCAAATTCTTTTCGATAAGAAGCCGGCAGATTCCTAGAGCATGGCGACGAAGGGCAAATGGATCCTTATCACCTGTTGGTACTAAGCCTACTCCCCAAATCCCGACAATGGTCTCTAATTTATCGGCAATGGCAAGAGTGGTGCCAACCATGGTTTGTGGAAGAGCATCACCGGCAAAACGTGGCAAGTAATGTTCATAGCAAGCTGCAGCAACATCCGGATGTTCTAGATCTGCCAAAGCGTAGTATTGCCCCATCACCCCTTGAAGCTCTGGAAATTCGCCAACCATATCACTAAGTAAATCGGTTTTGGCAACTTCGGCAGCCCGACCAACTATTTTGGGATCGATAGCAATCCCAGTTTCGTCCACTTGTTTAGCAATCTCACCAGCCAGAGCTCGTACACGCTCCATCCGCTGTAATTGATTACCTAGTTGATTGTGATAAACCACCTTAGCCAGATCGGGGATGCGAGACTCTAAAGAACGCTTCTGATCTTGTTGAAAGAAAAAGCGCGCATCGGATAGTCGGGGTCTAATAACGCGCTCATTTCCGGAGATAATTCCTTCAGGTCGATCGGTTACGATATTAGACACAATCAAAAAGCGGTTCTTCAACTTACCAGTACCGTCTGTTAAAGCAAAATACTTTTGATTGGTTTGCATGGTCAGGATCAGGCACTCTTGCGGAATATTTAAAAATTCAGGATCAAAGTGACAGGTATAGATCGCAGGATATTCAACCAGGGCAGTGACCTCATCCAGCAGAGAATCTGGCATGAGTACTTGGTCGGACTTCACTGCGTTTATTAAGTCAGTCTCAATGAGTTGGCGTCGTTTAGTAAATGAAGCAATTACCTTACCTTCGCGCTCAAGTGCTTGTTCATAATCGACGGCAGACTGAATGGCAATTGGGCCAGAAGACATAAAGCGATGACCCTCAGTAGTGTTGCTTGCTGTAATACCGAAGGCTTGAATGGGAAGCACATGAGAGCCATGGATCGCAACAATACGATGAACGGGTCTTGCAAACTCAACATCCTGAACGCTGCCATTTGCATCGTTTACTTGGTAATGCATCATTTTGGCAATCGGTAATTGCTTGATTGCTTCTTCAATAGCCTTTTGAAGACTACTTTGTAGATCTGCCCCTTTAGCAGTAACGTTGAGGTAAAGAGCCTCATTCTTACCCTCACCACTTTTTTCTAACTGCTCAATAGTGGTGTTGGCATAACCCAGGCTCGCCAGTTTCTTTTGTAGAGGCGCACTTGCTTGACCATTTTCGTCAAATGCAATTGAGGTGGGTAAGAGTTTCTCACGCACAGGATAGTCCGGAGCTTGCTCTAGAACTGCGCTGATTAATACTGCGAGTCGTCGTGGGCTAGCAAAGGATTGGCTAGTGGCTGATTGATTGACTAAGTGATCCTGGCTAAGGCATTGAAAAACAGATTGTGCAAAGGAGTCCCCTAAGCGCTTGAGCGACTTGGGAGGTAACTCTTCAGTAAAGAGCTCGACTAATAAGGCGTCATGTTTCATGGTGTGAGGCATGCCTTAAGTAGATCTCTTCTGGAGCATAGGAAAGCCAAGCTGTTCACGAGACTCAAAATAGGCTTGAGCAACCGACCGTGACAAATTACGAATACGTCCGATATAGGCGGCGCGCTCGGTCACCGATATGGCGCCACGTGCATCGAGCAAGTTAAAGGTATGTGCTGCTTTAAGCACCATCTCATAAGCAGGGAGCGCTAATGAAAGCTCCATTAAGCGTTTTGCTTCGCTTTCATAATTACTGAAGTTACCAAAGAGCATCTCAGTGTTGGAGTGTTCAAAGTTATAGCGCGATTGCTCGACTTCATTTTGATGATAAACATCGCCATAGGACACGCCATCGGTCCACACCAAATCAAAAACGTTTGAACAGTTTTGTAAATACATCGCCAAGCGCTCAATTCCATAGGTGATCTCGCCGAGAACAGGCTTGCAATCCAAACCGCCTACTTGCTGAAAGTAGGTAAATTGGGTTACTTCCATACCATTTAGCCAAACTTCCCAGCCAAGACCCCAGGCGCCTAAAGTAGGATTTTCCCAATCGTCTTCGACAAAGCGGATATCGTTTTGGTTTAGATCCAAACCCAATGCTCTCAAAGACCCTAGGTATAAATCCAAAATATTTTCAGGGGCAGGTTTGAGAACCACTTGATATTGATAGTAGTGTTGCAGTCGATTGGGGTTCTCACCATAGCGTCCGTCTTTAGGACGGCGTGATGGTTGAACATAAGCAGCTTTCCATGGCTCAGGCCCAATGGCGCGCAAGAAGGTGGCTGTATGGGAGGTGCCAGCACCAACCTCTAGGTCAATCGGTTGCAAGAGCGCGCAGCCCTGCCGATCCCAGTAGTCTTGAAGCTTAAGAATGATTTGCTGAAACGTTAGCATGCCAAGTCGACGAGTTTAGTAATTACGATATTAAGACCTTGATTTTACTCGGCAAAGAATGGTCGGGCTCAAAAGAACCCTTTCTTACTTTCGAAATCGTAGGTAAGCGCTTAGCAATAGAAAAAGAGAGGCTAATAAGATTGGCCAATTGCCCCAAATCACATAAGGGGTCTGCCCTGCATATGGCTGCACCAACCCAGTGAGCTCCCCTTGTACAAATTGATCTAAGGCGGTCTGTACCTCACCGCGATGATCAATGATGGCTGTAATCCCAGTATTGGTCGCTCGTAAACTGGGTAAGCCTGTTTCGATGGAGCGTAATTGTGAAAGGCGTAATTGTTGCATCGGCGCCTGCGATTGCCCAAACCAGGCCAAGTTAGTGACATTGATTAAAAGATTGACCGGGTTTTGGCTCTGGCGTAGGCGACTGACGATCTCATTGCCAAAAATATCCTCATAGCAAATAGAGATAGCAGCATAGCGTGCTTTACTGGGATCCTGATCGCGTCCTAGAACAGTAAATGGAGCCTGCGAAAATGAACCTCTTGCAAAATTACTCATGGGCACTTTGAAGGCATCGACAAACCATTGAAAGCCCGGCGGGATAAATTCTCCAAAGGGAACGAGATGATATTTATCGTAGTGGTATCGGCTTTGATCTTTCGTAAAGCCACTGACTCGATTGGAGTAACGGAAACTTTTTTCATCTATCGATACCTTACCAATCAGACCTAATAAAACTTGACTACCTGATTGATTGGCAAAGTTTTGAATTTGCTCAAGAGATTGATCGGGTAAATCGTGTTCAGGCCACGGGAAAGCGGTTTCAGGAACAATAATCAAATCAGCAGGCGCTTTCATAATGGTATCTCGATAAAAATCGATCTGCCGCAAAATTTCCTTGGGATTGAACTTCAGACTTTGCTCAAAGTTACCCTGAATCAGACGAACGGAAATGGCTGATCCACTTGGACTTGTGAACTGCCACATTCCCAATATCTGTGTGATAGCGATCACACTTAGGACAGCAAGCGCATTACGGATCTTTAATAGACTAATTTGCCAAGATGCCCAAACAACTAAGAAGGTACATGCGAGTCCACCCAGGTAAGGGGCAATTTGTATAAAGGGGCCATGCACTTGTGACTCTGCAAGACCCATCCAAGGAAATCCCGTGAACAACTGACCGCGTAAGTATTCCGCCATCACCCAGGCGGATGGTAAGGCAAGACCACGCCAGAGGGGATTGGTAATGAGCAGTCCACAACCAAAGGCGAGGCCAACATAAATCGCCATCAGACCTGCTAGAGCAAAGACGGCAAAAGAGGATAGCAACGTAGACATCCCTCCTACATCATGGAGACTGATATAGATCCACCACAGGGCAACGATGAAGTAACCTAGACCAAAAATCAAGCCCTGATTAAAAAGGCGGACCAGTGTTTGCTCGGCCCCTTTGGCACAGACGCGCCACACAAAGGCCAATAAAAGGATGTGGATGTATCCACTTAAGGGTAATTCACTCGAGATTGCTAGTAGTGCTCCAGCAGCGAACAGTAAAGCAAGATGAATCAGAGGAAGCGATCTGACGGTGCTTACCGACAATTAGGCCTCGGTCGGACTATTTGGATTAGGCAAAATACGACGCATGAGAAGAATATGAACCTGTCTTGGGTCAGCGCGTTGAACCTCAAACTCAAATTCATTTACTCGAACCCGCTCCCCAAATTTGGGAACCCGCCCAAGGTGTTGTATCACTAAACCAGCAACAGTCTCGACATCGTCCGCCTCAAATTGAGTATTTAAATCCTCATTTAATTGCTCTAGCTCTGTTATTCCTTTAATTCGATAATCACCATTTTTTAGAACGGTAATGTTGTCGGCATCCTCATCAATGTCATGCTCATCTTCGATATCACCCACAATTTGTTCAATCACGTCTTCAATCGTGATCATGCCAGCAACGCCACTATATTCATCAACCACAATGGCCAGATGATTGCGATTATTACGAAAGTCTTTTAATAAGATGCTCAAACGCTTTGACTCCGGAATAAAGACAGCGGGGCGCAACCAATCACGGATTTGAAAATCCTTCTCGGTAAAGTGACGCAATAGGTCTTTGGCCAACAGAATGCCAATTACTTGATCACGGCTACCCTCAAAGACCGGAAAACGTGAATGCCCTGTTTTAACAACATCCGCAATGATCTGCGGTAGGGGAGAACTGACATCGATCCAATCTATTTGGGCTCTTGGTAAGAGAATATCCCGCGCTGATAGCTCGCCCACCTGAAAGACCCCTTCGATCATCGAGAGGGCGTCAGCATCCATCAAACCATCAATCTGTGCCTCTCGCAGAGTTTCTATTAACTCCTTGCGTTGAGCCTTGGGATCAGAGGGTTGGACAGAGAAAAACGCACTTAAGCGATCAATCAAGCTATTTGACATAGATTAGACATAGCATAAAACATTTTGATGACAAGACCCTATTGAAGAAAACTGTTATTAATAGGGATTGGCAAAGCCGATAGAAGCCAGTAACTTGACTTCAAGGGCCTCCATTTTCTTTGTTTGGGCCGCATTCATATGGTCATGACCCTGGGCATGCAGACAGCCATGAATGAGTAAATGCGCTAAATGGGCCTTCAATAACTTACCTTGCTCTTTTGCTTCTTGGCGCACAATCGGCATACACAAAACGATATCAGCATCAATTGCTTCACCCTTGTTGTGATAAGGAAAAGTAAGGACATTGGTTGGTTTATCAAAGCCCCGAAAGAACAGATTTAGATCGTGCGCCTCTGCTTTATTGATAAACCGAATCGTAATACGAGCAGGTTTTGTAAAACACTTTCTGGACCATTGGCTAAGCTCTGTCTCGGAGGCGATCGACATCATTTGGGTTTGTAGTGCAGAACTTGCATATTGCAGTTCGATGGATGGTAATTTAGGCATGGATCTTTTCTTCAGGCGGGCACATAAGCAAGTTCGCCACGCAGGGTATGTTTAAGAACTTCGGTGACCTTGACATCTAACATCTCTCCGATCCAGCTATCTGCTTGGGGGTGAGCGACATCATTGGGGGGAATGAGGATATTAATCACGCGGTTGTTTTCAGTGCGACCTAAGAGATGGGCGCCATCGCGCGTGAATCCCTCAATCAAAACACGCTCTGTTTTATCTAACATGGCCTTGCTAACCACAAGTGCTTGCGCATCAATTTGAGCAATGAGGCGCTGTAAGCGTTTGAGTTTGATCGCGTAGGGAGTGTCATCCATTAAATTGGCTGCAGGGGTTCCTGGGCGGGGACTAAATATAAAGGAGTAGCTATTATCAAAATTGAGCTCCACCACCATATCCATTAATTTTTCAAAGTCAGCATCGGTCTCACCAGGAAAGCCCACGATAAAGTCGCTGGATAAAGACAGATTAGGACGTACAGCGCGCATCTTACGAATGATGCTCTTGAACTCCAGTGCGGTATAGCCACGCTTCATCGCAGCAAGAATGGTGTCAGAGGCATGTTGAACGGGGAGGTGTAAATGGCTAACCAGTTGAGGCACTTTGTCATAGACATCGATTAATCGCTGTGTGAACTCTTTGGGGTGGCTGGTCGTAAACCGAATCCGATCAAGCCCTGGGATTTCAGACATGTACTCGAGAAGCAGGGCAAAGTCAGCAATCTCCTTGCTATTGCCCATCGTCCCGCGATACGCATTGACGTTTTGTCCAAGCAGGGTAATTTCTTTTACGCCTTGTTCGGTAAGACCAACTATTTCAGTGAGAACATCTTCAAAGGGCCGTGACACTTCCTCGCCACGCGTATAGGGAACCACGCAATAGCTACAGTATTTGGAGCAACCCTCCATGATGGATACAAAGGCAGAGCCCCGTGTTTGACGCGAACGAGGGAGGTGATCGAATTTCTCAATCTCTGGAAACGAAATATCTACTTGGGATTTACCAGTTTCTAGTCGTTTAGCAATTAAATCAGGAAGGCGATGTAAGGTTTGTGGGCCAAAGACAAAGTCAACATGGGGCGCACGGTTCACAATTTGCTTGCCCTCTTGGCTGGCAACACAACCACCAACCCCAATGAGCAAATTAGGCTTATTTTGTTTGAGCTCACGCAGACGCCCTAAATCAGAAAAGACTTTTTCTTGGGCTTTCTCGCGAATAGAACAGGTGTTGAGCAAGATGACATCTGCTTCTTCGATGTCACTAGTATTACTCATGCCTTCGGATGAATGGAGTACATCGGCCATTTTTTCCGAATCGTACTCATTCATTTGACAACCAAATGTTTTGATATAAAGCTTTTTCATGTGCCGATCTCAGGTTTATAGCTGGGGGCTAGGCTAGATTGTAGTCGAAGCGCCCATATGGAGGGCTTGTCTAGGGGCTTGAAATTGGGCAATCAGTCCCCATATAAGTCGTATCCATTAATACTGAGGTAAGCCATGACTATGCAAAAAGAAACCCTAGGATTTCAGGCAGAAGTAAAGCAGCTTTTACAGCTGATGATCCACTCCCTTTATTCCAATAAAGAAATTTTCTTACGTGAGTTAATTTCAAATGCTTCCGATGCGGCAGATAAGCTCCGATTCGAGGCTATTAACCATGCCGATTGGTACGAATCTGATCCTGAGCTCAAAATTCAGATCAGCTTTAATAAAGAAGCGAGAACCGTCACCATTGCCGATAACGGAATTGGGATGAGCCGCGATGAAGTGATTGCCAACTTAGGAACGATTGCCCGCTCTGGAACGAAAGAATTCTTTTCTAAGCTTTCGGGTGACGATCAAAAAGATGCTGCATTAATTGGGCAGTTTGGAGTGGGTTTCTATTCGGCATTTATTGTTGCTGACAACATCGTGGTTCAGACCCGTCGCGCAGGCTTACCTGCTAGCGAAGGAGTACGTTGGGAATCTCAAGGGGCTGGCGAGTTCACGATTGAAACCATCAATCGACCTGAGCGGGGAACGTCGATTACCCTACATTTGCGAGAGGAAGAAGATGAGCTCCTCTCAAGCTGGAAACTCAAATCCATTATTCGGAAATACTCGGATCATATTTCCCTGCCCATTCAGATGCAAAAAGAAGAGTGGGATGAGGGCAAAAAAGAGCAGGTGCAAAAGGATGAATTTGAGAACATTAATCAAGCGACTGCATTGTGGGCGAGACCAAAATCGGAGTTAACGGAAGAGCAATACAAAGAGTTCTACAAACATATCTCCCATGACTTTCAGGATCCCTTAACCTATTCGCATAATCGCGTAGAAGGGCGTAGCGAGTTTACTCAACTCTTATTTATTCCTAAGAAGGCAGGTTTTGATCTCTGGGATCGCAATAAGCGTAACAGTATTAAGCTCTATGTAAAGCGCGTATTTATTATGGATGACGCAGAGCAGTTAATGCCTACTTACCTGCGTTTTGTTTCTGGAGTGATTGACTCCGCCGACTTGCCTCTCAATGTATCCCGCGAGATTTTGCAAGAGTCGCGAGACGTTAAAGCGATTCGTGAGAGCTCCACGAAGCGTGTCTTAGGTATGTTGGAGGATTTGGCGAATAGTGAAGATGCGAGCAAGAAGCAACAATATGCCGAGTTCTGGCAAGAGTTTGGCCAAGTATTAAAAGAAGGGATTGGTGAGGACAGCGGCAATCAAGAGCGCATAGCTAAATTAGCACGTTTTGCTAGTACCCATTCAGACTCAGCTGAGCAAACAGTTTCTTTGGCTGACTATGTCAGTCGTATGAAAGAGGGCCAAGACAAAATCTATTACGTAACAGGTGATTCTTACACTGCCGCTAAGAACAGTCCTCATCTAGAGATCTTCCGCAAGAAAGGTGTTGAGGTTTTACTTCTATCCGACCGGGTTGATGAGTGGATGCTTTCATTCTTCCCAGAATTTGAGGGTAAATCACTGGTATCCGTAGCCAAGGGTGGCTTAGATCTCGGCGCTCTGGCTGATGAGGCGGAGAAGAAGGAGCAGAAAGAAACGGAAGAGCAATACAAAGATTTGATCGAGCGTATGAAGAAGACATTGGATAGCAAGGTGAAAGATGTTCGTATTACCTTCCGTCTAACTGATTCCCCAGCATGCTTGGTGGCGGATGAGCATGAGCTCTCCGGAAATTTATTGCGTATGCTTAAGGCTGCGGGACAGCAAGCCCCAGATACAAAACCTATTTTAGAAATTAATCCTCAGCATCCTTTGGTGCTCAAACTAAAATACGAGGACAAGCAATTCGATGACTGGGCAACGATTTTGTTTGATCAAGCGCTCCTTGCGGAGGGCGGGCAATTACAAGACCCGGCTGCATTTGTGAAGCGGATTAATCAGATGTTATTGGCATAAAGGAAACGCTATGAGAGCAGTCGTATCTCGTTTTGGTAGTGGTCATTTTCAACAAGCTCTAGAGGTTGGATCAGATCATTTTGTTTCCGATGTCGATCGAGAAAAGGGCGGAAATTCAACCGGGCCATCCCCTCATGAATACTTGGGCTCGGCTTTAGCCGCTTGCACAGGAATGACTTTGAAGATGTATGCAGGAAGAAAATCCTGGGATCTTCAGGATGCGATCGTGACCGTTGATATCCTGCGAGCAGATGAAGTGGAAATCTTTAAACGCACCATTCAATTGCTTGGCAATATCGATGCGGAGCAGAGGGAGCGCCTCCTGGAAATTGCCAACAAGTGCCCCGTTCATAAGGCGCTTGCAGGCAAGATCGAGATTCAAACAATCCTCAATTAAAACGCACCAAATAGGTGCATTTCAGGCTAGTCTCAAGCCCCTAAACATTAATAATTAGCAAAATATTAAATAAAAGGGGTAATGATGGAAGCGGTTAAATCGGGGGCAGATGTCCTCTTTATTATGCTGGGCGCCATTATGGTGCTTGCAATGCACGCAGGCTTTGCTTTTCTAGAGCTTGGGACAGTTCGCAAGAAGAACCAGGTCAATGCACTCATTAAAATTTTGGTTGATTTTGCCGTCTCAACAATTGCATATTTCTTTATTGGATACAGCATTGCCTACGGCGTTCATTTCTTTTCAAGCGCAGAAGTTCTTGCACAAAAGAGTGGCTTTGAGCTGGTCAAGTTTTTCTTCCTGCTGACCTTTGCCGCGGCAATCCCCGCGATTATTTCAGGGGGGATCGCAGAGCGGGCTAAGTTCAACCCACAACTGATTGCCACATTTGTAATCGTTGGATTTGTATATCCCTTCTTTGAGGGTATTACTTGGAACCAGCATTACGGAATTCAGGCATGGATCAAAGAGCTAACGGGTGACGAGTTCCATGACTTTGCAGGTTCGATTGTTGTGCATGCAGTGGGTGGCTGGTTAGCTTTGCCCGCCATCCTTTTGTTGGGTGCGAGACGTGGTCGATATTCCAAGGAGGGGCAAATTGCAGCCCATCCACCATCAAGCATTCCTTTCTTGGCCTTAGGCGCATGGATACTGACCGTAGGTTGGTTTGGATTTAATGTGATGAGTGCTCAGACCATTGATAAGGTGAGTGGCTTGGTGGCACTTAACTCATTAATGGCTATGGTTGGTGGAACCTTGGCAGCCTGGTTAGTGGGCCGCAATGATCCTGGGTTTTCTTACAACGGGCCTTTAGCAGGATTGGTGGCAGTCTGTGCGGGCTCTGATCTTATGCATCCCTTGGGAGCCTTAGTGACGGGATTGGTTGCAGGCGCGTTGTTTGTCTACATGTTTACCCAAGTGCAAAATCGGTGGAAGATTGATGATGTTCTAGGAGTTTGGCCCTTGCATGGCCTCTGCGGATTATGGGGCGGTCTAGCAGCTGGTATCTTTGGCGCCACAGCCCTTGGCGGTCTTGGCGGTGTTAACCTTGCCGCCCAAACAATTGGTAGCCTATTGGGAGTAGTCATTGCTCTAGTGGGCGGCTTTGTGGTCTATGGAATCTTAAAAATGACCCTCGGTATTCGGATGTCACAAGAGGATGAGTACGAGGGTGCTGATCTGAGTTTGCACAAAATTTCTGCGACTCCAGACCGAGACTCCAGTTGGTAGCCTAGCCTCACTATAATTGGGGCATGGCTATATATGAATTAGATGGCATTTCCCCTGAATTAGGCGATGGAGCATGGGTGGCAGACTCGGCCGAGGTGATCGGTCGAGTGCATCTAGGCAAGAATGCTAATGTCTGGCCACAGGTGGTAATTCGTGGCGATAACGAGCCGATACGCATTGGTGCTGGTACCAATATTCAAGATGCAGCAGTTTTGCACTCCGATTTTGGCTCGCCATTAACCTTGGGCGAGAACGTATCGATAGGCCACCAAGCCATGGTGCACGGTTGCACGATTGGCGATGGTAGTTTGATTGGGATTAATGCCATTGTTCTTAATGGTGCCAAGATCGGTAAGAACTGCTTAGTGGGTGCTGGTGCTTTAGTCACCGAAGGTAAAGAGTTTCCGGATGGCTCTCTCATTATTGGTTCACCGGCTAAGGCAGTGAAGAGTCTAAGTCCAGAACAAATTGCTGAGATAGACAGAATCTCATCCCACTATGTTGAGAATGCAAAGCGCTATCGCAACGGTCTAAAGAAAATCGCATAGGCTTTAGTTGCTGCACGTTCTTAACGTTATCATCCCAATCTTCGCTTTAATACTAGCGGGATATATTGCTGGTAAGTCTGGCAAGTTAAGCGTTAATGCATCGACTGAAATTAATCGCTTTGTGGTTTGGTTGGCACTACCAGCGCAGATGTTTGATTTCACGGCCCACAGTAATTGGCAAGAGTTATGGCAACCTGGTTTCATCATCGCTTTTAGTGCCGGTGCACTAGCTGTTTATTTCGCACTCTTAATTTACTACCGCATTCAAACCAAAGATTGGACCGTAGCCAGCTTTCAGAGCTTGAGTGGTTCGTATGCAAACACAGGCTATATGGGCATCCCTTTATTGATGCTCGCTTTTGGTGAGAGTGGTTTGGGACCAGCTGTCATTGCTACTTTGATAGTGGTCTGCGCTTTATTTGCCGTAGCGATAATTTTTATTGAGTTAGGGGTACATGCCAAAAAACCCTTTAGCGAGATCATTCAAACGGTTGCTAAATCCTTGGCAACTAATCCATTATTAGTGGCCCCGTTTTGTGGAGCCCTTTGGGCAACCACCAGCTTAGAGTTGTATGCACCATTGCGTCAGTTTGTGAGTTTCTTGGGTGCAGCGGCTAGTCCATGTGCTTTGGTCTCAATTGGACTTTTCCTTGTTCAAAAAACGAGCGCTCCAACTACGACAACGTGGAGTTTGGTCTTCGTTAAATTAATCCTCCAACCGTTTGTGGTGTGGGTGGTAGCTGATCCAATATTGGGCTTACCGACCTTTTGGGTATACGCCGCAGTTTTAGTGAGCGCCCTACCAACAGGGACAGGCCCCTTTATGTTGGCGCAATACTATCGCGCGGATGGCTCACTCATTTCTAGAGTGGTATTGATTACCACCTTGGGATCTGTCATTACCTTATCCGCTTTAGTGTGGTGGATGACCCCTCACTAGATCTGGGGGTTAGATCCTTCGGCATCCAATTGTTTCTCCCAAGACGCATTGATAAATGCAGGCAGGGTCATGCATTGGGTGACGATGCGATGAACTGTTGGATAGACACTAAAATCGATCTTGGCGTCATAAGCATTAAAGACCTGCGGAACTAAAAAGACATCTGCCATGCTTGGCGTGTCACCATAACAAAATTGACCAACACGAGCATCCTTCGCAAGACGTTTTTCTAGACTTGCTAGACCTTTTTTAACCCAATGGTTATACCAAATGGTTTTGTTCTCATCGCTCACTCCTAAGGTACCTATGAGGTAGCGTAGTACTCGTAAATTATTAATGGGGTGAATATCGGCTGCGATATCTTGTGTTAGTCCCCGAACCCATGCTCGATCCTCTAAATTTTTGGGGAGCAGTGGTGGGTTAGGGTATTTCTCTTCTAGATACTCAATGATGGCTGCTGATTGATGTAAGGGAACACCATTCTCGATATAAAGGGGCACTAGGCCATTCGGGTTAAGAGCTTGATAGGGCTCCTTGAGTTGTTCCCCGCCACCCTTACGTAAATGCACGGGGATGATGTCGTAATCGATCCCTTTAAGGTTCAAGGCAATACGAACCCGAAAAGCAGCGGAGCTGCGCCAGAAGCTATAGAGAATTGGTTTCATCAGAAGGACGCTACCGCACCATCGCTGCGCGGATCCCAGCCGCCGCGCAAGATTCCAGATGGCTCCCGAATAATGCAACCCGCATGACCCACCGATTCATCAAAGTCAGCGAGCATCTCTACATCATGACCCATTTCTTTGAGTTGCTTCACTAGAGAGGGATCAAAGCGTGATTCGAGCTTCAGACTATCGCTGGTTTGCCCCCAAGTACGACCAAGCAACCAACGGGGCCGACTAATCGCATCTTGTGG
Source organism: Polynucleobacter sp. UK-FUSCHL-C3 (assembly GCF_040409815.1). Lineage (NCBI taxonomy): Bacteria > Pseudomonadati > Pseudomonadota > Betaproteobacteria > Burkholderiales > Burkholderiaceae > Polynucleobacter > Polynucleobacter sp. UK-FUSCHL-C3. Next base: position 1,700,704 of record NZ_CP099959.1, on the reverse strand, counting down.
GTCTAGCCCATAGACCGCTGTACGAGTGAATACCGCACACTGCGTTTGTGGTTGTCCGTCACCGCCCATGGTGCCATATACCATCGAGCGACCATCTTTAAATAATGCCAGTGCAGGATTAAGTGTATGAAATGGTTTGCGATAGGGCTCTAGGGCGTTGAGTGCATTGGCATCTAAAGAGAAACTGCAACCGCGGTTTTGCCAATTAATCCCTGTTTTAGGTAAAACAATACCAGCTCCAAACTCGTGATAAATACTTTGAATGAATGAGACGCAGCGGCCCTCACTATCAATGACCCCCATCCAAATCGTATCGGCAGGCCCACGCCCAGCACCCCAGGGCAATGCTTTCTGACTGCTTACCTTATCAGCAAGAGTCTTTAAGAAGGCGGGAGATAAAAATTCTTGGCCATGCTGTTGCATATAAGCAGGATCCGTAACAAATTGATCACGAACCTTGAATGCTTGCTTGGTTGCCTCGACACAGTGATGAACATACTCTGGGCTATCTACCGCGTATTGCCTTAAATTGAGTTGATCGAGGATGCCCAAAATCATTAAAGAGACCACGCCTTGCGTTGGCGGGGTCATGTTGTATACGTTAGCAACACTATGAGCAAGATGCAAAGGATTAATCAGTTTTGCCTGGTGACGATTTAGGTCATCAAGCCGTAATGGACTACCAATTTGTTTGAGTTCTTTGGCGATCTGTTCAGCGAGCTCACCGCGATAGTAATCATCCGTTCCCTTTTTGGCGATCTGGCGCAGGGTTGCCGCTAAGCGTTTTTGTAGAAAGACGCTACCGGTGGCGGGGGCCTTACCATTTACCAAGAAGGTGTCTGCAAAACCAGGTTGCGGAGTTAACTCAGCGCGCTTCTTTTCTGTTAAGGCAGACTGGCTATGGGTAACAGGTACACCACGCTCTGCATAATGGATTGCATCTTCTAGTAAGCGCGAGAGCGGCAGTCTGCCACCTAAACTCTTTTTAGAGAGAGCGAATGCAGCGCCCCATCCAGAGATAGTGCCTGCAACCGTGTTCGCAGCAATCGGCCCCCGAAACGGAATGGAGCCGGTAATGCCTTGAGATTGATACCAAGAGCGCGTTGCTAAACCAGCAGCAGCCCCACAGGCATCAATGCCCCCCATGGCTTTGCCAGGAGCATGAATCACCCAAAACGAGTCACCTCCAATCGAGTTCATATGGGGGTAGACCACTGCAATGGTAGCTGCAGCGGCGATCATCGCCTCTAGGCTATTGCCCCCCTCCCGCAAAACAGCGAGTGCAGATTGAGAAGCGAGTGAGTGGGGCGCAACAGCCATCCCCTGAATACCCCATTTTGGTTGCATAGCAATATTTTCCTTTGTACTAGAATGAAGAAAGTATTCCCTAAATTAAAGAATATTTGCACTAATAAGGGGAATATACCAACGAGACATCGATGTTTTCCCTGTAAATTGAGTAGCAATTGATAAATCGGTTCTTAAAGACTTCAGTGGGGTCGAATGCGTCAATTCATCACCATAAATTGTTTAGATGGGTTTTATAACTTTGGAGGATACAAATGAGTTCAAGTCGGCGTAAATTTTTAAGTACTAGTTTAGGTGCAGGTGTTGCGGGTGCCGCTCTTGCTGCACCAGCGATTGTAAAGGCACAAACAGCCCAAACCTTTAGCTGGAAAATGACCAGTGCCTATCCAAAGGGTGCGCCCTTTTACATGGACGGCCCAGGTAGCGCAACCGATCTAGCCAAGCGCATTCTGGAAATGTCGGGCGGACGTTTAAAGATTCAGGTCTTTGGAGCTGGTGAGTTAATACCTGCATTTGAGGGATTTGATGCAGTCCGCGCCGGTACTGTAGAAATGAACCATGCCAATAGCTATTTCTGGACTGGTAAAACATTTGCTGCCCAGTACTTTACGGCCGTACCCTTTGGTTTGAACTTCCAAGGAATGAACGGTTGGTTTTATGACGGCGGCGGTATTGATCTATGGAATGAGGTGTATGCCCCCTTTGGCATGGTTGCAATGCCATGCGGTAATACTGGAGTGCAGATGACCGGTTGGTTTAAGAAAAAAATTAACACGGTCGCCGATCTCAAAGGCTTAAAAATGCGTATCCCTGGTTTGGCCGGTAAGGTCTATGCCAGCTTAGGCGTGGATGTAAAGGTTCTACCAGGCGGAGAAATTTTCCCAGCGCTTGAGCGTGGCGTGATTGATGCCGCTGAGTTTGTGGGCCCATTCCAAGACCGTCGTCTCGGTTTACAAAAGGCCGCTAAGTTTTACTACACCACTGGCTGGCATGAGCCTGCAACAACCTCTGAATTGTTGATTAACAAAGCAGCATGGATGAAGCTACCTAAAGATTTGCAAGAGATCGTTCAAAATGCATCGGCCGCTTGTAATGTGATTGGTGAGGCATGGTGTCAGAAAAACAATGCCGATGCGATGGAAGATTTGGTTAAGAAGCAAGGTGTACAGGCTTTGCCATTACCAGATGCAGTAGTTAAAGCGCTTCGGGCCGAGACCACAAAGATCCTAGATGAGGCTGTTGCTAAGGATCCGATGACGAAGAAAGTTCATGATTCGTATTTCGCATATAAAAAGAAATATGATGCATGGGCTGCTTATAGTGAAGCAACTTATCACAATAAGGTTCGTGGTTAATCGATACGTAAAGGTTTTAAATGCAGAAAGCACCATTAGTAATTGCTGAGCGCATTGAAAGCGTTATTGACCTGTTTGGCAAGGTGGCCTCTTGGCTCACCTTGTCAATCGTTCTTTTAATCGTTATCAATGTCATCTTGCGCTACTCCATGAGTCTAGGTTCAGTTTGGGCCCAAGAACTCGAGTGGCATCTATTAGCCGCCATGATTTTATTTGGGATCAGCTTTTCCTTATTGCGTGGCGATAATGTGCGAGTTGATTTGTTTTATGCAAATTACACTCCCCAGAAAAAATACATCGTTGATTTAGTCTCAGCGATTTTGACCATCATCATTGCGGTCTTTTTTGTAAAGCTCTCTATTAATTATGTTGGGCAATCCTTCTCCATTGGGGAGAAGTCACCGGATCCAGGCGGCATTCCAATGCGTTGGCTGGTGAAGTCCCTAATACCGATTGGCTTCTCGCTGTTAGCCTTGCAAGGTTTTGCAGAGATGTTACGGGTCATCATGAACCGCCCCGATGCAGGGGGTAAAGACCATGTTTAATCCAGAAATTATTGCCTTTTTGATGTTGGGTGGCTTTTTTGCCATGCTCATGATTGGTGTGCCTGTTGCTATCTCCTTAGCAACCGTCGGCTTCGTGTTTGGTTTTATTGGCTTTGGTGACAATCTATTTAATTTATTACCCGCCCGAATATTCGGCGTTGCCGCAGGCTATCAGTGGCTAGCCATCCCGCTCTTCATCTTTATGGGGATCATGCTTGAAAAATCTGGTCTAGCGGATGATCTCTTAGATGTGATTGGACACTTATCAGGTGGCGTTAAAGGTGGTATGGCCGTTGGCATTATCTTGTTTGGCGCTCTGATGGGGGCCACAACCGGTATTGTTGGTGCCACCATCATTACATTGGGCTTGCTCACCTTGCCAACTCTTTTAAGAAGGGGATACGACAAGGGGATTGCCTGCGGCACGATCATGGCATCGGGCACCTTAGGTCAAATCATTCCACCAAGCCTTATTCTGATTTTGCTCTCCGATATCTTGCAACTATCTGTCGGTACTTTATTTGCTGCCGCAGTGATGCCTGGTTTGCTGCTCACGCTTGTCTACATCATCTACTTACTCATTCAAGGATGGTTAAAGCCTGAGATGATGCCGCCAATACCGCTTGAGGAGCGTAGCAAGGTCTCTGGTAAAGAGTTGTGGAAGCGTTTCTGGAAAGTGGTTGTCCCGCCCATTATGTTAGTCGTCGCAGTTCTTGGTTCGATTGTCGGTGGAGTTGCTGCGCCTACCGAGGCGGCCGCCATGGGATCGTTTGGATCGATCTTAGTGACCGTATTTTCTGGGCGCTTTACCTGGACAAGATTAAAAGCTGTCTTGATAGATACCACCAAGATCAGTGCTTTGATGATGTTCATTTTGATTTGTGCCCAAGTGTTTTCCTTGGCGTTTAGAGGCCTAAATGGCGAAGAGTTGATTGCTAAGCTCTTCAATGTAATTCCAGGCGGGCTCAATAGTGATATCTGGCTCATGCTTTTATTAATCTTTGTTCTAGGTTTCTTCTTAGAGTGGATTGAGATTAGCTATATTGCCGTACCACTCTTTATGCCGATACTCTTGTCACAAGGTGCCGATCCTGTTTGGGTAGCGATGATGATCACGGTTTGCTTGCAGTCTTCATTCCTAACGCCACCTTTTGGTTGGGCGCTTTTCTATCTGAAGGGGGTTGCCCCGCCCGAGGTTCTCATTAAGCATCTCTATAAGGGCGCAATTCCATTCATTGCGATGCAGGGCGTAACGCTATACTTAGTGTTCCAGTTCCCGCAAATCTCTCTGTGGCTGCCTAAATTAATTGGATGGTAATAAAGTAGCATCAATCTATTCGCTTGCGTACTCGGGCCCTGCGCCCGAGCGTGAGCTCTGCACAGACTGCGGTATCTCCCGCTCGTCTGATCCTAAGCGCTGTGGCCGTGCTTGCCAGTTTATTGACCCTCAATACGAGACACTCGAGAGTGAGATACATAGGCAATCACGTTTACTTGAAAACAGCGATCAACTGTTCTTCGGCGTCTACCGCAAGATGTACCGAGCTAGTCTGCGATTGCCTAAAGAGGGTGCACAGTGGACTGGTATTACCACTACGATTGCAGAAAGACTTCTCCAAAATCATTTAGTCGATGCCGTCTTAACCATGGCGCCCGATCCAACGGATTCATGGCGGCCTATGCCCGTGTTAATCACAGATCCCAAAGACATGGAGCAGGCACGTGGCATGCGCATGGGCTACGCACCTCTTCTGGCATTACTTGATGTTGCTAAAGAGAAGGGCTATAAGCGACTCGGGGTGGTTGGTATTCCATGCCAAGTTTATGCGCTTCGGGCTTTAGAGAAAGAGTTGAAATTAGAGAAACTTTATGTGATTGGTACGCCATGCTCGGATAACACGACGACCGAGAACTTCCATGAGTTCCTTAACCTAATCGATACCAAGCCTGATGAGATTACGTATTTAGAGTTTAGGGCTGACTATCACGTCGAGATCCGATATAAGAATGGCGAGAAGAGAGCGATCCCATTTTTGATGTTGCCTCTGTCTAAACTCAGACCGGATTTTTTCCCTCTCACTTGTAGAACCTGTGTCGATTACACCAATGCGCTTTCTGATATCACTGTTGGTTATATGGGAGGAACAGGTGAGCAGTGGTTAATCGTGCGCAATCAACAGGGTGAGGATCTACTAGCTCTTTTAGGTGATGAAGTAAAACTAAGTAATCCAGAGAGTGGTGGCAATCGTGTCGGACCCGTCAAAGGATTTATGAAGAACGTTGAGTTGGCTGCTGGCGGTTTGCCTCTTCGACAAATGCCCAATTGGTTAAGACCGATTGTGGGATGGTTAATGCCTAAGGTTGGACCAAAAGGATTAGAGTTTGCAAGAGCACGTGTTGAAATGAAGGCGATTGAAACGGTTCTTCACCTCAGACGAGAGCTACCCAAGAAAATAAAGAATATGGTTCCAGGACATGTCTGGAAAATAGCAAAGCCTTATAACTTAACTCCTAATGAGGGAGAGCTCAAAGATCCCGCTAAAGAGAGATCACAAATAGGGCAATGATTAGAACGTTGAGGATCCCGAAAATAATAAACACGGGTTTGTAAATGTATTTACGTTTAACTACCTCATCACGCTCTTTTTGAGTCTTTGGTTCCATACAAAATATTAACTCTTTTGTTTTGTCGAGAATGCGCCCAGCAATATTAAGACAGCGATCACAATACCAATTAAATCACGATCACGGATGTACATATAAAAACCCATCGCGAGGGCAATAAATCCAAAGATCATCCACCATTTACGTGTAATCATTGCAGTACCTTAACAACAATTGACTCAAAAACAAAGCCCCCAGACAAAGCTGAGGGCAGAAATTTGGTGGCGAATCAGGGATTTGAACCCCGGACCTGCGGATTATGATTCCGTCGCTCTAACCAGCTGAGCTAATTCGCCGAACTGATAATTGTAGCAAATTGTAGATATTTGAGTGATTGCTCAAGGTAATGCATACCCATGCCGCTTCAGAATTTCTTTGGCGATGGGTGATTGGATAAACTCAAACAGCTTAACGGCATCCTTCGTAGGATTTTTAATCAGAACCATTCTTTGCTTGATGGGCTGATATAAGTTTGGATTGAGGGTAATGAATTTGATCTCTTTTTGGATCGCAGGCGAGTTGGCAATCGAGAGTGCAGTAAAACCAATATCGGCAGACCCAGTACTCACAAACATAGCCGCCATCGCAATATTGTCGGCATACACAATCTTGTCTTTAGCGAGATCCCATAGATGGCTTGCTTTGAGGTATTCCACACTTGCTTTACCGTAGGGTGCCAACTCAGGCTTAGCTAAGGCAATTTTGTTGGCTCTTTTGATGAGGCCCGCCAAATCATCTTTGGATTCGTTGGGCGATATGCCTTTTGCTTGATTGGTAATGAGTGCCAACTTCCCAATTGCATAAATCTTCCCCTCATCAACGGTTTTTCCCTTCTTGAAGAGCTCTAATGGATATTGTTCATCGGCAGAGATAAATAGGTGAAAGGGTGCCCCATGAATAATTTGGGAGGCAAAATTGCCCGAAGAACCATAAATGACTTTTAGGTCTGCCTTATGCTCTTTCTGAAATTGGTTATTGATCTCCGTAAAGGCGTCTTTCATATTAGCTGCCACCACCACAAAGGTCGATTGCGCGAAGCAATGATTTGTGATCACTAGCAGGGCTCCGCATAAGAGAGACTGTAAATAACAGCGCATATTAGCCTTGACGAATTTTAAATAAAAGTAATAGATCAGTTTGAATGCTTTGAATCTCGGTTAGTAGCGTAGCCCGTTTATTAGTTTGGGGGTCACTACTATTTTGATTGCGTTGACATTGATACATTTTTAGAAACATGTCCTCAGTGAGCCCAAATTGCTCCCAATCAAACATGAGATTGATTTGTTCCTCCTTCATTGCGTCTCGTGTTGGATCCGTGATACCCAGCTTATTTTTTTCTAGAAGCGTATCGGAGTTTGTAAAAAGCGATTCTTTTAACTGCTCAAAACGCTCTTTAACATTTTGGTACTTATGTTTTTCTTCATCACTAATATCCAAAAAGAGGGCAGCTGTAAATGATCGAATCTGATCAAGCTTTGCTTGCAGCACTGCAAGATCGGCATCGCTCTCAAAATCAGCATCCTGCAAGAACATCGTATTCCTTATTCATTGACCCGAATAAAACGCCCATCTTCCATTTCTGTCTTTGGGCGGATCCAATAGCTGCCATTGATTAGTGCTTCATACACATAGGCATCCTCTAGATTTGCCTCAATCTTAGCAAGACAAATAATCCGGTAAAAACCACCAGTTTTGAGGTGTTGTAGTTGATCGCCAACCTGAAATTTGGGTGAAGTGCTCATCAGAAACTTGTATGGATAGTCTATAAAATCTCCACTTTACATTGATCTTTATAAAGGCTGGAAATGAACTTGCTGACCCCCATTACCTTAGGCGCAGTTTCTCTTGAGAATCGAGTTTTGATGGCGCCACTGACGCGCATGCGGGCAGATAATGAGGGGGTGCCTAGCCCCTTGGCAATTGAGTACTATGCACAACGTGCCTCAGCCGGTCTAATTATCAGTGAGGCAACGCAAATCTCCGAGTTAGGCAAGGGCTACCCCGCAACCCCAGGAATATATAGCGAGCCTCAAGTGGAGGCGTGGCGCAAAATTACGGATGCTGTTCATGCACAAGGCGGCAAGATCTTTTTGCAGTTATGGCATGTGGGGCGCATATCGCACTCATCCTTACATCCCAATGATGGTCTACCCGTTGCACCCTCGGCGATTAAGCCTGCTGGTAAGGTCTATACCGCATCTTGGGCCTTAGCGGAATACGAAACACCGCACTCATTAAGTTTGGATGAGATTAAGCAATTACGTTCAGAGTATGTGCATGCAGCAAAACAGGCTCAGCTCGCAGGCTTTGATGGTGTTGAATTACATGCTGCTAATGGCTATCTATTGGATCAATTCTTACAAGATGGCACTAATCAGCGCACAGACCAATACGGTAGCTCGATTGAGAATCGCTGCAAATTAGTCCTAGAGATACTGCAAGACATTATTCCTATTTGGGGCAGTGGTCGGGTGGGAATTCGTCTATCACCCTATGGAAGTTTTAATGATATTGCCGACTCCGATCCTCAAAAACTGTTCTCGTATTTGATTAATGTTTTAAATACTTTCAATCTTTCTTATTTACATTTGATTGAGCCGCGCGCAACAACAGCTGGGGGTAGTGATCAATTGCTTGCTGATGCTCCACGAACTGGCCAGTTATTCCGTCCATTATTTGCTGGCAAGGTGGTGTTGGCGGGTGGCTTTGATCAAGCGGGTGCAGAAAAGGCAATTGCCGATGGGGAGGCTGATGCCATCGCATTTGGAAGACTCTTTATTTCTAATCCAGATTTGCCAAGACGTTTTGAGTTAAATGCTGAGCTTAATCCATATAACCGCGCAACATTCTATGGCGGTAATGAGAAAGGCTACACCGATTATCCGACCCTTTAAGCGCATTCATTACAATGAAGAAGATCATCGAAAAACATACAAAGATCAAAATAGACTATGGCCACCTATCAAACTGAGCGCGTTCTCACCGTTAAGCATTGGAACGACAGCCTTTTTAGTTTCACAACGACCCGTAATCAAAGTTTGCGTTTTCGGAACGGCCATTTCTTGATGATTGGTTTAGAGGTCGATGGCAGACCTTTGGCTCGTGCCTATAGTGTGGTTAGCCCCAATTACGCCGAGCACCTCGAGTTCTTTAGTATCAAAGTACCCAATGGTCCCCTAACATCGCGTTTGCAACATATTCAGGTAGGCGACTCTATCTTGGTGAGCGAGAAGTCTGTCGGTACCTTAGTGATTGATGACCTGAACCCTGGTAAGCACTTGTATCTATTTAGTACTGGAACAGGATTGGCACCATTCTTAAGCATCATTCGTGATCCAGATACCTATGAGCGCTTTGAGAAGATTGTCTTAATTCATGGGGTACGTGTGGTTAATGAACTTGCGTATCAAGAGTATTTAACGAAAGAGTTACCCAATGATGAGTTCTTGGGTGAGCTTGTGCGAGAGAAGTTAATTTATTACCCCACGGTAACGCGTGAAGCTTATGCTCATACTGGCAGACTGACTACTGCGATTGAGTCAGGCAAATTATTTGCGGATATTGGTTTACCCCCACTCGACCCCAAAGTAGATCGCGCCATGATTTGTGGCAGCCCGGCGATGTTAAAAGAAACCAGCCAACTCTTAGATCAGTGTGGCTTTAAGGTCTCTCCCTCGTCAGGCGAGCTGGGTGATTATGTCTTTGAACGAGCCTTTGTCGAGAAGTAGCCAAAAAAGAAGCCCCTTGCGGGGCTTGAAATTCAAAGGAAATAAATCAGTCTCTATTACAGATTAGGGCTACCGATCTGGCTATACAGACTAATCAGTAATTAAAAACCCTTAGGCTATCGTTCTTCATCGCCTGGCTGTAGAGCCTTTTATTAGCTTTGTCCTGTGATTTCAGGCATTAGGCACTAGAATTTACCCTAGTCAGCCCCAATAGAAAAAGTATGCGAATCGAAGATAAAGACCCTGATAGACATAATGCTATCGAGTACCCGATGGAGGTCGGTGCTCCTAAATTTGCACCAGTGCCCATTAAGGAAGAAAAAGATAAGGCAATTAACATTGCCCGGCAGCATGCGAATCAAGAGTACGACCGCATTATGGAGCAGGCCGCAGTCTTAATGCGTCAGGCTAAGGCACTGCAAGAACGATTAGATGCAACCGAGATGGTGCATGCCGCCAAATTTACCTTTAACCCGGTCTACGGAAAAAAATATTACCTCTATCAAGACCAGGCAATTAGTGGATATCGCTTAGTGCAGAACTCACCGCGCGAATGGAGCTGCGGTATTCCAGACGGGTGGTCCTTTTGCCAAGCAGTACGCAAGATGGGCGATAGTACGTGGGAAATCGTTGAGGAAGATTTGCAATAAGGATGCCATATGAAAAGACCCGATAGCCGTTGTTGTGGATCAGGTGTTTGCATCATCAATGATGCTGGCGAATGTTGGTGTGGCCAAAAATGGGATGGTGAAAAAATGTCCCACGTTCCTTTAGACCTCAATCAACCGCAAGATGAGGCAATCCAACAAGCAAGTACAGAAAAGCCCAAATCAGATAAAACTTAGTCTTGCCCTCGTTTTTTACGAAGATGCGCAATGGTTCTAAAGTGAAGGTAGGCTAGAACGATTGCCAAAATAGCGACAGAGTATTTGAGAGGGATGCGTAAGAGCATTTCAAGGATGAGGGCTAAGAAAAATGCCCAAGCCATCACGCTCAAGTAGGAGACAGCCGCCAAAAACTCTTTGAGCTTACTACCATCCAAAAAGCGCGAGTAAACAATCGCAATAGGTATTAAAGCCACCATCAGATATAAGATCATGCGCATTGATTGGTCTCCAGTACGTTGCTAATTACTTGAGCTTACTCGCCCAAAATATTGGGCAAGAGCTTAGTGAGGGTAGCGCGCTGCGCTGTTGCGGATCCCGCTAAAGCAAAACCAAGTAATTGGGCTTGGGGGCTATAGAACAATCCCTCAATGCCATTCTCTTCTTGTTTAATCGTCCATGAGCCCTCGCTACCAGATGCAGGCGGAGATACCACTAGAGGTAAAGCTGGAGTCTTAATCATCACCGGCATGGCAGGGTAGATTAGGGCGCTATCGTGCCCTGCCAGAATACTTGCTAGTGTACGAGCAGCCTGCATGATGGGCATTACGTAAGGCAAGACATGGCCTTCAACTTCGGCACAATCGCCAAGACTATATATTCCCTGGATGCTTGTTTCCAGTTGACGATTAACTACGATGCCACGTTCGGTCTTGATGCCAGCGCGTTTGGCTAATTCAGTTCTGGGGCGAAGACCAATTGCAGAGAGAACGCAATCTGCTTGCAAAACATTTCCATTGCTAAGGCCAACCTCAAACCCATCTCCTACTCTTGAAACAGTCTTTGCACTGGTGCCAAGATGCCAGAGTACCCCCAGAGCGGATAACTTTGCTTGAAGCTCATCAGCCATTGCTCTTGGTAGAAGGCGTCCTAAAACTTGATCGGCTAAATCAACGACCTCAACGTGATAGCCACCTAAACTGAGGTCGTTTGCAAACTCACAACCAATTAAGCCGGCTCCCAAGATCACAAGCTTCTTTTTCTGGCCAATGCGTTCTCTAAAGATAGCGTAATCCTGCAAATCATTGACGGTCATAACTTGATCAGCTCCATCGCCAGCCAGATCTATCTGAATTTGATCGGCCCCCAAGGCTAAGACTAATTTGGAATACTGCAAAACATGTTCTTTGCCATCAGCACTTTGGAAGCTAAGACTTTGATCGGACCCATCAATCTTCAAAACCTTGCTATGTGAATGGATCTGGATATTGAGTTGCTCCATCATTTTTGCTGCACTTGAAGAGATCAGTTGTTGAGCATCTTTCTTAGAAGCAAAAGCAGTGGATAGCATGGGCTTGGAATAAAAATCCCCACTCTCTTGAGTTATTACAGTAATGGCTTGCTCAGCATTCAGTTTGCGGTATTCCCGGATCAGGGTATAGGCAGCCAAGCCGCTACCAATGATGACAATCAGTTTGTTTTGGTGATGAGTAGTGTTCATACGATAGATGCGGGGCTTACTTGCGAAAGCGCGCGAGCAATTCTTTCATAAAGATCCATAAAGCGGGTAGGCCTGGAATGATGATCATCGCGAGAGCGACTAAGGAAAAATTACTCTTAACCCAAGGATGATCGCCAATCAGATAGCCTAAGGCGGTGAGACTGCAGACCCAAATAATTCCGCCAATGATGTTGTAAAAGACAAAGACTGGGTAGCGCATTTGAGCCACGCCAGCTACGAAGGGGGCAAAGGTTCTGATAAAGGGAAGAAAACGCCCAATCACAATCGTTATCGGACCATGTTTTTCGTAGAAGGCGTGGGCTTGGTCAAAAGCCTTCTTATTAAACCAACGTGAGTTTTCCCAAGAAAATACTTTATTACCAACATAGCGACCAACCGAGTAATTGACCGCATCCCCAAGAATCGCGGCACTGGTTAAGAGAAACATTAAGAGCGGAAGGTTTAGCTCACCCACGGCAGTGAGGGCTCCGGCAACAAAGAGCAAAGAGTCGCCTGGTAAAAAAGGCATGACCACCAAACCGGTCTCAACAAAAATAATGGCAAAGAGGAGAACGTAGATCCACGTACCCCATTCATTGGCAATGAGGGCTAGATTTTTATCAAGATGAAGAAATAAATCTATGAGGTAAGCAAAATCCACGATAAGCTTTCAGAGTGTTTGTGGAATTGTAATGACATTCACCCCAATAAGAAAAAGCTCTAGAATGCGGGGATGCAATACGTCTTCCTGCTCATCGATATCGCTTTAGCCCTCTGGCTAGCCATCAATGTCTACCTATTAATTCTGGCTTTCCGAGTTCGGCGAAAAGAAGCTAATCCAGAACCCCTCTCATCATTTTTGCTAGAGCGTTTTGGCATTTTGGGCAAAAGCTTTGTTAGCACAGTGGTCTATGTAGTTATAGCCATAGGAATTGCTTATCTACTCTATGAAATTGGGGCAATGATCTTTACTTAAGAAAGTAGTAATTGTCGAAGATCATTTAAATCATTGCCTTGATGTGTCGGGGCTAAGCCAATTTCTTCAAAGGGTAACTGATAGCGATTAACCCAGAAGGTATCAAAACCAAACCAATTGGCACCAATGATGTCCCAGGCATTGCACGAAACAAATAACACCTCATTCTTAGGAATGGGAAAGTGATTAAGAACCAATTGATAACTGGCCGGTGTAATTTTGAACTGGCGGGCCTCATCAACGGAGATCACTGCATCTAATTCATTCCCTAATTGGCTATGATCAATCGCCCATGAGAGCATTTGTAGATTGCCATTGGATAAGATGCAGGTTTTTAGACCACCAGCATGAATAGCCTGAAGTGCTTCCGCGGATTCTGGGAATGGACTTAACTTAGCATGCTGTCCCAGTAATTGAGTTTCGTACTCGTGCGTTAAGTTGAGCCCGAGCTGTTTACAGGAATAGTGCAAGGCAGCGATCGTGACATCCCAAAACGATTGATAGTGTTTGCTACCACTCGGATTTTGCGGATCACTTAAAGAAATAAGGCGCGTGTACTCTAATTGCTTATCACGCCATAAAACGGACAAGGCCTTGCCCTGACCCGGAAAAAGTTTCTCAGCCAATGCGCCAATGGAATACACATCAAAGAGCGTTCCATAGGCGTCAAAGGCAATGAGTTGGTATTTCACGAAACTAATGAAGCAAGTTGTATTGGATTATGTAAGCGATGGCACCCGCTAAATATCCAATCAACGCCAACCAACTAATTCGTTTCACGTACCAAAAAAAATCAATTTTTTCCAAACCCATTGCCGCTACGCCCGCTGCGGAACCAATAATCAAAATAGAACCTCCCGTACCGGCACAATATGCGATGAACTCCCACAAAAAACTATCGGTTGGATATTGTTCAAGGCTATACATGCCCATGGAAGCTGCTACCAATGGAACGTTATCAACAACTGCGCTTACCAGTCCAATCAAGATAACGATATAAGCCTGATTTCCGACAGTGCTATCAAGCCATTGAGCAATGGCACTCAAGATATGAGTATGCTCAAGGGTTGCCACTGCCAGAAGAATGCCAATAAAAAATATGATGGAACTCATATCAATTTTGGATAGCGCATGCACTAGAGTCAGCGTATGTTTTTTATCCTCTTCTTTTTCATGATGCATTAAGTCACCGATAAGCCAAATGATGCCAAGACCAAATAAAATGCCCATGAACGGCGGTAGACCAGTAATTGTTTTAAAGATTGGTACTGAGATTAGTGCGCCCAAGCCCAGATAGAACATCACATTCTTCTCAAAGGGGTTGGTGAAGTTCTGTTTAGTATTTTGTACACTATTATTCGGTGAAATAACTGCTTTACCTTTTAACATTATGGCAATAACGACTAGTGGTATTAATAAGCTAATAGCAGATGGAATAAAGACACCTTTGATGATCTCAAAAGCAGTAATTTGACCACCAATCCAGAGCATTGTTGTTGTTACGTCGCCAATCGGTGACCACGCGCCACCTGCATTTGCAGCGATGACAATAATGCCAGCAAAAAATAAACGATCATCTCGTTTATCTAATAATTTTTTCATTAAAGACACCATGACAATAGCAGTTGTGAGATTGTCAAGTATGGAGCTTAGAAAAAAAGTTACAAAGCCAACTAACCACATCAGGGTGGATAACTTTTTTGTTTTAATCTTTGAGGTTATTACCTCAAAGCCGTTATGAGCATCAATCACTTCAACGATTACCATGGCGCCCATTAAAAAGAAAACAATCGAGGCTGTACCGACAAGCGTTTCAGAGAGTTCTTTGCCTACATGAGCAGGATCATTTGATAGGGTTGCATAAATTGTCCACAGCAAGCCCGCTCCAATTAGTGCCGAGGCAGATTTGTTCACTTTCAGAGAATGTTCAAAGGCAATGGCTGCGTAGGCTAAGACAAAAACGATGACTAGTGCGGTTAACATAGATGTTCCAAAAATCGGCTGGTTAATAAGGGTATCGTTAACACTTTATACAACACTTTATCGGACAGCAAAATGGCTAAACTACTTTTGAAATACTTTATTACTATTCGATTAAGAGACAATTGGGAATTAGTAAACTAGGTCAATACCTTTTATGGCCCTTAACAACTTAACGTCCCCTTCAAATAGTCTAGTGCAAAATCTGCGTCAGTAATTAATGCGGGTTTTACCTTTCTCAAAAATGATGAGTGCGGATGTTAATTACTTTTCACGGTATTCCATAGAGGCCTACTTCGCCCCAGATGAGATCATCCTGCCGCCTGCAGATGGAATGCCTAAGAATTTGTCTAAGAATTTGTATTTGATTCGTCATGTGAATTACTCTTGGGTCTTTGGGGTGGTACTAAAAAAGAGGGCTAGTAACTTTCAGGAGCTAAAAAACTAAGAAAAACAGGTAGCCTGAATACCAAAGGGGTAAATATCTGCCAATGTTTAAGGGTAAACACTAATATTTAAGTAAAAACTAAGGGAAATCACTGATTTGGGTGTATTCGGTCCAGAATCATAATGCCTGTTGGCTTTTTTTCCAATTAGCAAAAGGCTTTCGAGTGCTTTTATTCTTAAATATTGCCCAGTTAATTCTCTATATAGGCGGCCTAGCTTTAATCGGTCAGGGCCTGTTGTTTGTTCTCTCTGGGCAAAAACGCGAGACCAATTTGTTTTATCAGCTATTCCAAATTGTAAATAAACCCTGGACTGCAACGGCCCGCTTTATTTCTCCAAAGCAAATTGCAGATCATCAAATTCCATTTGTGGCGTTTTGTATTGTGGCCGTCTTATATATTACGGTAACCCTTGCCAAGATAGAGCATTGTGTATCGATAGGGGTTGAGCTATGTCAGTAAAACGTGATCTTCGCTGGTATCTTTTTAAATACTGGGCCTCGTCCCTCATTGTGCTTGGGCTAAAGAAACGGGCAACAGAGGTGTTTGAAGAGATGTTGCAGGAGTATCCGAATGATCCCTATGTACTTTCTAGCTTGGCTTACTTAAAAACCCAAGAAGGGGACAAGGCCGGTGCAATTACGCTCTACAAAATTGTGGTGCAACGCTCCGATGCGCCAGCCTATTCTTGGTACAACCTTGGTTTTTTACAAGAAGAAATTGGTCAAGTTGAAGATGCTGAGTTTAGTTTTCGGAAGGCCTTAAACCTTGATGAAAAGATGGATTTAGCCTGGTACGGACTAGGGCTAACCCTAATTCAGCAGCGCCGTTTTGACGAAGCTATCAAGGCCTTGAAGAAAAATACCCAATTACAACCGATGAGTCCCTATGGCTGGTATCAATTAGCAAGGGTTTATGTGGATCGCCAAGAACCCGAAGAAGCAGTAAAAATCATCAGGCATTTAAAGGATTTTGAGCCCAAATTTGCAAAACAGTTGGAACGGGAGACCGGTCTGACTGTTTAGCACAATGAAGTAGAAGTTCGAAGTTTGCAGTCGTTTTTTTTATAACTTAAGGAGAAACTGTTATGCAATTAACAGAATCGCATAAACAATATTGGTCTAAGAATCTACGTATGACAGCTTTTTTGTTGTCAATCTGGTTTGTCGTGACCTTTGTTGTCGGTTTTTACGCGCGGGAATTAAATTTTAATTTCTTTGGCTGGCCGTTTAGTTTTTGGGTCGGTGCACAAGGGGCATTAGTAATTTACGTTCTCATCATCGCTTATTACGCTCATTACATGAATAATCTTGATAAAGAATATGACTGTGCCGAAGTGGAGGAAGATTAATCATGGCTGGAATGACACCTAATGACGGAAGCGTCTTTGGCGGCGGCGGTAGTAACGTAGCCTTTAAAAAACAACTAAATAAAATCTACAGTTGGTATACCGGCGGATTCATTTTGTTCGTAGTGGTCCTTGGGATCCTCGAGCAAATGGGCATGGGCCGTGCCATGATTGGTTACGTATTTTTGGGCGCAACCGTTCTGCTCTACGCCGGTATCGGCGTGATGAGTCGTACGAATGATGCCGCAGAATATTACGTGGCGGGTCGACGCGTTCCTGCACTCTATAACGGTATGGCAACGGGTGCTGACTGGATGTCTGCAGCCTCCTTTATCGGTATGGCAGGTACCTTGTACCTCACCGGTTACGGCGGTCTTGCCTTCATCATGGGTGGGACTGGTGGATATTGCTTAGTCGCATTATTCTTGGCTCCCTATCTGCGTAAGTTTGGTCAATTTACAGTGCCTGACTTTTTGGGTGCTCGTTATGACGGTAATCTCCCACGCTTTTTAGGAATCGTGGCGGCAATTTTGTGCTCATTCACATATGTGGTGGCACAGATTTACGGCGTTGGTTTAATTACCACCCGTCTAGCTGGCGTTCCTTTTGAGCTCGGTATCTTCTTGGGCCTTGGAGGTATTTTGGTTTGCTCGTTCTTAGGTGGTATGCGTGCGGTGACCTGGACACAGGTTGCTCAGTACATCATCTTGATCATTGCTTACCTGATCCCTGTGGTTTGGCTATCAGTGAAGCAAACTAGCTTCCCAGTTCCACAGCTGATTTATGGTCAGCAACTTGAAAAAGTGACTGCTAAAGAAGCAGAGCTGATCAAGGATCCTAAAGAGTTAGAAGTACGTGCAATCTTTAAGGCACGTGCAGATGCACTTACAGAGAAGTTAAAAGACGTTCCTGCTGCATTAGCTGCGGATAAAGCGGCTGCAGAGAAGAAAGTGGCTGATTTAAAAGCTGCTAACGCTCCTGCAGACGAAATCGCTGCTGCTGAAAAAGCGCTAGCTGCCGTTCCAAAAGATGCGGATGCTGCCAAGAAGGCCTGGACAGCACAAAGAACCGGTGCAACCAATCGCTCTAATCAACTTGCCAACATGCCTCGTCATGGGCAGCAATTTGCGGGAGACCCAGCGGGCGATGAAAAAGCACGGACAGCCTTTGATACATCACGCCGTAACTTCTTAGCTCTGATTTTCTGCTTGATGGTGGGTACAGCTGCCTTGCCACATATCTTGATGCGCTATTACACGACTCCGTCGGTAAAACAAGCGCGTGAGTCTGTGACTTGGTCCTTGTTCTTCATCTTCTTGCTGTACTTCACAGCGCCAGCACTTGCCGTTTTGGTGAAATACGAGGTCTTTACGGTCCTAGTAGGAACACCATTTGATAAGTTACCGGCCTGGATTTCAGCTTGGGCAAAAGTCGATGCTACCTTATTATCGGTGGCGGATATCAATAAAGACGGTATTTTGCAACTCGCTGAGATGACCATTGGTGGTGACATCATCGTGTTAGCAACCCCAGAAATTGGCGGCTTGCCATACGTGATCTCTGGCATGGTGGCAGCGGGCGGTATGGCTGCTGCTCTGTCAACTGCTGACGGCTTGCTCTTGACGATTGCAAATGCTTTGTCTCATGACCTGTACTACAAAATGATTGATCCAAATGCACCAGCATCACGTCGTGTTATGGTTTCAAAAATCTTGTTAGTGGTTGTAGCACTTGCTGCTGCCTATGTGGCTGCGCAAAAGCCTGCTGATATCTTGTTCCTCGTGGGCGCTGCGTTCTCATTTGCTGCGGCTGCATTCTTCCCCCCATTGGTATTGGGTATTTTCTGGAAGCGTGCAACGAAGGCGGGTGCTTGCGTCGGTATGATCCTAGGTCTTGGTATTACGGTGTACTACATGATCATGACTCAGCCATGGTTGCGCGGTGTATTTAATATCACCTCGCCGGTTGAGCTCTGGTATGGTATTCAGCCAATCTCGGCTGGTGTCTTTGGTGTGCCTCTCGGTGTTGCGGCCATCATCCTCGTGAGCTTGGTAACCCCAGCCCCACGTAAAGATATTCAGGATTTGGTTGATCGCGTTCGTTACCCAACATTACGTGGCGATACCTTGAATACGGAAGCAAACTAAGTTTTACTTGATTTAGTTTTCTAAATCACCTAGAACCCGCTCTTCGGAGCGGGTTTTTTTATGCTCTTTTGAAGCTTTCGAAGTACTCTCGTGCACCCGTCACAAAACTCCTCTATGCTAAGAGCATGAAATCAAGCCACGCACTCGTGTTGTCTTTACTGATTAGCTTAAGTCCTATGGGCTGGGCGAATTCGCCTGCCGCAGGGAAGTCGCCGGTATACGGCTACTTGGAGACCGCCACGCTTCAAGGTCAGGGGCGTCTGACTTTTTGGGGTTTTGATGTCTACGATGCACGCTATTATGTGGCCGACCCCAAGGGGCAAAATGGCTTTGCCTTAGAGATTCAATATATTCGTTCGTTTAAAGGAAATGATCTTGCCAAGCGCACCATTGATGAGATGAGTCGCCAGGGTGTTTCTGAGAAGCAACGCACGATTTGGTTGCAAGGTTTAGAAAAGATATTTCCGGATATTGCTTCGGGGGATACCTTGATTGGTCTTCATCTTCCCGATAAGGGAACGATGTTCTTACACAATGGCAAAGTGGTTGGAGATATTTCTGGGGATGCCTTTGCGAAAGCTTTTTTTGGGATCTGGCTTGATGAGCGAACCAGCGCCCCTAAATTACGCTCAGCACTGATTGCCACTCGATGCCCGCCCGCATTAATTGCCGCAAATTGCCCGAATCCTTAACAATTTTTTCTCTTAGGTGTTAATCATCATGAATCTCTTGAGCCGGCTTAAAAACATCTTTGTAGTATGTGTGATGGTATTGGGTGTGGCATCGTGTTCTGGCCCAACGGTGCAGATGTATGCCAAGGAAAAGCCCCAGCTCGATTTGGCCACGTACTTTAACGGCGATATCGATGCCTACGGGATCTTTACAAACCGCAGTGGTGAGGTGGTGAAACGTTTTAAGGTGGTGATCAAGGCGAAGTGGGAAACCAAAGATGGTAAGCGTGTTGGTGTGTTGGATGAAGACTTTACCTATTCGGATGGGACAAAGCAAAAACGTATTTGGACCTTAACTGAACTTGCTCCAGGGAAATATTCTGGAACTGCCAGCGATGTGATTGGCGAGGCAGTCGGCGAAATGGCAGGGAATGCACTCAATTGGAGATATACCCTCGCTCTGCCGGTCGACGGCACAATCTATCACGTCCAGTTCAATGATTGGATGTATCTGATGGACGATAAGGTCATGCTTAATAAGGCAGCGATGACTAAGTTTGGAATCTACCTTGGCGAAGTGACCTTGGCTTTTTATAAGCGCTAGAGACTGGCATCGTGACCTTAGTAATTTCTAGAGAGGTGTGGCGCAAGATTTGGAATTTTGTTTTATTCCAAGCCGCCTGGTTTGCTTGCATCTTGGGGGCAGCGCATCAGCAGATTTGGATTGCGATTGGTGTTTCTGCAGTTTGTATTGGTATTTATCTTTGGCTTCACGCCAATGCGGTATCTGAACACAAATTTTTACTCAAGGCTCTAATCTATGGTTTAGTCGTGGATACCCTATTGCTTCAATTGGGTTGGATACAGTTTGAGTCTCCTTTGCCCTGGATTGGGATATCACCAATTTGGATGTGGGCTCTTTGGTTGGTTTTTGCCACCACCCTCAAAGAATCGATGTCTTGGTTACAGGGTAAATGGGCCTTGTCAGCCGTATTAGGGGCGATAGCTGGCCCACTTTGCTACGAGGCGGGGGTCCGCCTAGGTGCGGCTCAGTGGCCAAACTCGGATATACAGGTCTTTGGCCTTATCTACCTTGCACTTGCTTGGGCGTGTGCAATGCCATTACTTTTCTATTTCAGCCAAAAAGATCATTAATATCTATATAAATCAAATACTTATAAGTTTATAGGTGCTTACTTACAAATTAATATGTAGATACTGATGCTGAAATGTTCTAGAGGGGCTTGCAAATAGTACTGTTTTTATATACAGTAAACATACAGTAACGATTAACAGACCTAAATACAGCAAAACACCGTACAGAATAGAAAAGGACAGCCATGAACGACAAGAAAAAATCAGCCTCATCCGAATTTGAAGGAATGAGTGGAGACAAGCAAAAAGCATTAACGGCTGCCTTAGCGCAAATTGAAAAACAATTTGGTAAAGGCTCGATCATGCGTCTGGGTGATGCAGAGATCAATCAGGACATACAGGTGGTATCGAGCGGTTCTCTCGGTTTAGATATTGCATTAGGTGTTGGCGGCCTGGCACGCGGACGAGTGATTGAAATCTACGGACCAGAATCATCCGGTAAAACGACGCTCACTTTGCATGCAGTTGCAGAGATGCAAAAACTGGGTGGCACTTGTGCGTTCATCGATGCAGAGCATGCATTGGATGTGCAATATGCAGCCAAACTCGGCGTCGATGTCAATAATTTATTAATCTCCCAACCAGATACGGGTGAACAAGCATTGGAAATTGCTGATGCGTTAGTTCGCTCTGGCTCAATTGATCTCATTGTGATTGACTCAGTGGCTGCATTAGTACCGAGGGCAGAGATTGAAGGTGATATGGGCGACTCATTGCCAGGCTTGCAAGCTCGCTTAATGAGTCAGGCTCTACGTAAATTAACCGGTACGATTAAGCGAACCAATTCTATGGTGATCTTCATCAATCAAATTCGGATGAAGATTGGCGTGATGTTTGGGTCTCCAGAAACAACTACTGGCGGTAATGCCCTGAAGTTCTACGCCACGATGCGATTGGATATCCGCCGCATTGGCAGTATTAAGAAGGGCGATGAAGTCGTTGGCAACGAAACACGCGTGAAAGTGGCGAAGAACAAAGTATCGCCACCATTCCGCGAAGCCATTTTTGACATCATGTATGGCCAAGGAATTTCACGTGAGGGTGAAATCATTGATATGGGCGTAGAAGCCGATATCGTCGAGAAGTCGGGTGCTTGGTATAGCTATGGCGGAGAGCGCATTGGGCAAGGTAAAGATAATGCCCGTGAGTTTTTGAAAGAAAACCCTGAGATGGCTAAAGAGATTGAGGCAAAGATCCGTGAGAAGTTGGGTGTTAAAAACGGTGGCTCCTTGATTAGCGAAACACTCGATGATGAGGAGATGGAATCTGCGGACGCTTAATGCAGGCTCCAAGTAAATCGTCTAAACAAAGCCCGAGTCTCAAAGCTCGGGCTTTGCGTCTTTTATCTCGACGTGAATACAGTCGCAAGGAGCTAGCGAGTAAATTACTGCAGCTAACACAGCAGAATATAGAAGAGCCACCCATCGACTTAGAGCTACAAATTGAAGCAGTGTTGACTGACTTTGAAGCAAGGGGATGGCTAAGTGACGAGCGTTTTGCGCAAGCTTTAGTGCGTCGTCGAAGTGAGCGCTATGGGATTCGACGCGTCGCAGATGAGCTGCAAAGAGCAGGGGTTGAGGCGGGCCTTATTACCCAATTAACGGGCGAGCTCAAAGAGTCTGAATACGACCGCGCCAAGTCCTTATGGACCCGTAAATTTGGTCAAATTGCGATTGAACAAACGGAGCGGGCGCGTCAGTACCGCTTTCTTATTTCTAAGGGATTTAGCCCTGACCTTGTGGCCAAGGTGATTGGCGGACGCAAAGCATCCATTTAGCCGAATTAAGGCTTGAAAATGTTAGACTTATGGGTCTTTTGCAGGCGTTCTAAGCCCCGTTTTGCCTTGATTTGGGTCAATAGCCCTAAAAGCTTCATCAGGGAAAATAGCTTTCACGCTGGCGTTGAAAACTAATCATTTCCAGGAGCTGTTATGAAGATTCATGAGTACCAAGGCAAGGAAATTCTGCGCCAATTTAATGTACCTGTGCCAAATGGTATTCCGGCGTTTAGCGTCGATGAAGCCCTAAAGGCGGCTGAGAAATTGGGCGGCCCTGTCTGGGTTGTCAAAGCCCAAATTCATGCAGGTGGTCGCGGTAAGGGCGGCGGCGTGAAGTTAGCCAGAAGTATGGAAGAGGTAAAAAGCTACGCCTCTTCAATCTTGGGAATGCAATTAAAGACCCATCAAACGGGACCCGAAGGACAAAAGGTTCGTCGGCTCTTAATTGAGGATGGTGCTGATATTAAAAAAGAGTATTACCTTGGAATCTTGACCGATCGCGGTACCCAAAAAGTGGTGCTGATGGCTTCTAGCGAAGGCGGCATGGATATTGAAGAGGTTGCTGCAAAAACCCCTGAAAAGATTATTAAAGTATTTGTGGATCCACTAATTGGTTTAAGTGATGCACAGTGCGATCAGTTAAGTAAAGGGATTGGTGTTCCTGAGGCATCCCAAGGTAAGGCTCGTGAGGTGTTCAAGAATCTTTATAAAACTTACTGGGATACCGACGCATCTCTTGTCGAGATCAATCCCCTCATCTTAGAAGGTAATGGCAATATCAAAGCACTTGATGCCAAATTTAACTTTGACTCGAATGCGCTGTATCGCCATCCTGAGATCGTTACCTACCGTGATGAAGACGAGGAAGATCCTGCGGAGATTGAGGCATCAAAATTTGATCTAGCTTACATCTCCTTAGATGGCAATATTGGTTGTTTGGTCAATGGCGCTGGTTTAGCAATGGCAACAATGGATACCATTAAATTGTTTGGTGGTCAGCCTGCAAATTTCTTAGATGTTGGTGGCGGTGCTACTGCGGAGAAGGTAACCGAGGCATTTAAGATCATGCTCAAAAATAAGAGCGTCAAGGCTATCCTCGTAAACATCTTTGGCGGCATTATGCGTTGTGATGTGATTGCAGAAGGTGTAGTGACTGCATGTAAAGCAGTAAACCTATCGGTACCTTTGGTCGTGCGAATGAAGGGAACTAATGAGGAGTTAGGCAAAAAGATTTTGGCGGACTCTGGATTGCCAATCATCAGCGCCGACTCTATGGCCGAAGCAGCTACAAAAGTAGTTGCTGCAACCCAAGGTAAATAAGCCATCACACCCAATTAGAGGAATACATTATGTCGATCTTGATTAATAAAAATACGAAAGTCATTACCCAAGGCATTACGGGGAAGACCGGACAGTTCCATACTGAGAAATGCCAAGAGTATGCGAATGGCAAAAATTGTTTTGTTGCTGGCGTTAATCCCAAAAAAGCAGGCGAGTCTGTTTTTGGAATCTCAATTTTTGGCACAGTAAAAGAAGCCGCTAAAGAAACAGGTGCAACGGTATCCGTTATCTACGTACCACCCCCAGGAGCTGCCGCAGCAATTTGGGAAGCAGTTGAAGCCGACTTAGATTTTGTGATTTGTATAACCGAGGGTATTCCTGTTCGCGATATGTTGGAAGTGCGTAATAAGATGCAGCAAAAGGAAGCCAAGGGTGGCAAGAAGACTTTATTACTGGGCCCAAACTGCCCAGGACTTATTACCCCCGATGAAATTAAGATTGGGATCATGCCAGGCCATATTCATCGTAAAGGCCGCATTGGCGTTGTCAGTCGCTCAGGCACCTTGACCTATGAAGCCGTAGGCCAACTTTCTGCAATTGGTTTGGGTCAATCAACCGCTGTAGGAATTGGTGGTGATCCCATCAATGGTCTTAAGCACATTGACGTAATGAGAATGTTTAATGATGACCCTGATACAGATGCGGTCATCATGATTGGTGAGATTGGCGGACCCGATGAGGTCGAAGCTGCACGCTGGTGCAAGGCTAATATGAAAAAACCCATCATAGGCTTTATTGCAGGGGTAACCGCACCTCCAGGAAAGCGTATGGGTCATGCAGGGGCATTGATTTCAGGTGGCGCTGATACGGCAGACGCAAAACTAGCGGTCATGGAGGAGTGTGGATTTAAGGTCACTAAAAACCCCTCTGAGATGGCGAGTTTACTTAAAGCAATGATTTAATTTAAGAATTCAGTTTTAATGGCAGGCATTGTTCTATATAAAAGTGTTTTGGGTCAATATCAATAACAAATAGAGGAAGACATGGAATTTTTAGCAATGATTGACTGGTCTGTGGTGATCCAAATCATCATCATTGATCTTCTTTTGGGCGGCGATAATGCCGTAGTGATTGCGCTAGCCTGCCGCAACTTGCATCCCAATCAAAGAAAGAAGGGCATTATTTGGGGAACTGCCGGCGCGATTATCTTACGCGTCATCCTAGTTGCTTTTGCAGTCACTTTATTACAAATACCGTTCTTGAAATTAGTTGGTGGCGCATTACTGTTATGGATTGGCTACAAACTCATGGTGCAGCACGATGAAGAAGAGCACAATCTTGATGCACCAGACAAACTCTTTGCTGCTATTAAAACTATCATCATTGCGGATATCGTAATGAGTCTAGACAACGTACTTGCAATTGCAGGTGCAGCGGGTCAAGTTGATAATGCAGCCCATCAAGTGGGCTATGTGATCTTTGGTTTGATCGTCTCGGTTCCCATTATTGTTGCTGGTAGCAAGGTTGTTCTATACCTTATCGATCGTTTCCCACTCATTGTGACTGCTGGTGCGGGTCTCTTGGGTTGGATTGCGGGTGGCATGATGATGACCGACCCTGCGCTTATTAAGCAATTTGGTGAAGGCTTGGCGGATTACGCCACCATTGCTGGTATTGCTGGTGCGATTGGAGTGATGGCTGTTGGTGAATTGGTGAAGCGTAGCAGTAAAAAAGTTAGCACTTAATTGACTGACAGCAAAATCAGATACTAATTACAACAAACCACCCCTCTGTAATGAGTTTTTATCTGATGATAGAGGCTCATTAAGGAGGGGATTTTTATGCTTAAAAATAATAAAGATATAAATCAAAAAGGTTTTACTTTAATTGAAGTGATGGTAGTCGTTGCCATCATTGGTATCTTGGTTGCGGTTGCAGTGCCTCAGTATCAGGATTACATAGCCCGTGGCAGAGTGGTTGAGGGCTTAAATTTAGCTTCTAGTGCCAAATTAGCAGTAGCCGAAGCCTACGCGACTAAGGGCCCTTCACCGATGGATCGAGCGACTCAAGAGGCTTTCTCATTTACGGCAACACGCAGTGTCAAAGAGATTGAGATCCTTGCAAACGGGGCGATTGCTATTGATTACCAAACTACTGTTGCCCCAGATGGTAAAAATAGTTTGATATTGATCCCCACCAATGAACCGGACGTTGCATCTCCACGGGCAATAGACTTATCACAAAGTGGTGTTACAAGCTGGTCTGGGGGTTGGTCGTGTCGTTCGGAGCAAACCAGTCTTTCAGCAAAATTGCTTCCTGCAGAATGCAGGGCTGGTAAATAAGGTAGGGAAGGCGAGCTTTTAATTAACTCGCCTTCCACTCTCCAGACTTACCGCCACTCTTCTCAAAGGGCTTGACATGCCCCATCACCATGCCACGGCCTACCGCTTTGCACATATCGTAGATTGTGAGGGGAGCAACTTGGACTGCGGAGAGAAAACCCGCTAAAAAAGAAAAACTAAAAGATCATAAAACCAAACACCGTCAAATTAATTAATTAATAAATAAAAAAATGGAAAAAAGGCAAGAAAAAGACAACAAGAGCCTCATAATTGCAAAATATATTCATGGTAGATTGGCTAGTGAGGTCTCATGAATATAATAACTAAAGACAGGTGCCCTTTATGATTTTCTAGAAGCTGACTCACCTGCCGCATTCTCACCATCCAGCCTATCTATGCCCAGTATTTATCTTAAATAATTTAATATTTTTTAAAGTGGTGGTAACAGTTGGATTTTTGCTAAAGCTCTACATATATATTTAGAATATAAATTATGAATCCTCAACTACAAATTATGCTTTCCCAAGCAATACAGGCTTTTGAGACTGGTAATTTCGAGCGGGCTGAATCGATTATAAAAAAGATCTTGAAGGTAGATCCAAAAAACTACTCTGCATTGAGTATTTTCGGATTAATTAGAGTTACACAAGCAAATTATAAAGAAGCATCTGATTATTTAAAGAAAGCTACAAGCATTCAACCAAATGATGCTGCTATTCAATATAACTTAGCTAAAAGTTTGCATGACTTAGGCAATCTTTGGGATTCGATACCTCATCACAAAAAAGCAGTAGAACTAGCTCCAAAAAATCCAAGAGCTTGGCTTAGTTATGGAAAAACGTTATTAGATTTAAGTCAATATTTACAAGCCTTGGATTGTTTTGATGAGGCACTAAAACTGACACCAGATTATGTTGAGGCGCTGATCAATAAGGGCATTGCATTGCATCAAATTCAGCGTTATGCAGAGGCAATTACACACTTCGATATAGCCATAAGTCTAAAGCCTGACTTTGCAGAAATCTGGTCAAATAAAGGAAATACTCTATATGAAATCAAACAATATGATGAGGCAATTGAACACTTTACTAATGCTTTAAGTCTAAAGCCCGACTTTGCCGAGGGTTGGTCGAACAAAGGAAATGCCTTATATGAAACCAAACGCTATGATGAAGCAATTACAAACCACGATAAGGCTTTAAGTTTAAAGCCGAATTATGCAGAGGGTTGGTATAACAAAGGAGTCACACTAAATGCGCTTAAACGCTACGACGAGGTAATTTCTTGCTTCGATAAGGCACTCACTTTAAAGAATGATATTGAATGGGTCTTTGGTGATTTACTCCATACTAAAATGAAAATATGTGATTGGTCGCATTTTAATGATGATTTTGATGAGCTTTCTAATAGCGTAATGACCAATAAAAGAGTTTTAAGACCATTTCCTGCCCTTGGTTTTACTGATAATACTTTATTTCATAAAAAAGCTGCTGAAATTTATACTTTATCCAAATATCCACATAACGATATTTTAGGTCTAAACCATAAATACTCCCAAAAAGAGAAAATCCGAGTTGGATATTTTTCTGGCGATTTTAGAGAGCATCCTGTTGCATTCTTAACCGCAGAACTATTTGAGCTACACGATAAAAATAGATTTGAAATTGTTGCCTTTTCTTTTGGTGTCGACAGTCAAACTCTACTGCGTTCACGCTTAGAACAGGCTTTCGATCTATTTATAGATGTAAAAACAAAGTCTGATCAGCAAATTGCCCAACTTTCGAGACACTTAGAAATTGATATTGCAGTTGATTTAGGTGGGCATACCGATAGCGCTCGAGTAGGTATTTTTGCTTGTAGAGCGGCCCCTATTCAGTTAAGTTATATTGGGTATTTAGGAACAATAGGCGCTGAGTATTACGATTATTTGGTAGCAGATAAAACCATAATTCCTAGTGGGTTTGACCATTTCTATGCAGAAAAAATTGTACGTCTGCCAAACTACCAAGCAAATGATCGAAAACGTGCTATCTCCGATAAGAAATTTACACGTACAGGATTTGGGCTTCCCAGCGCGGGAATTATTTTTTGCTGCTTTAATAATAACTACAAGTTTTTGCCCGCTACCTTTGATAGCTGGATGCATATTTTGAAGGCGGTGGATGGTAGTATACTTTTTCTTTATGCTGATAGTAAGTGGTCAAAAGCTAATCTTATAAAGGAAGCAAGAGTCAGAGGTGTTGATTGTTCTAGATTAGTCTTTGGTGAGCATATTTCTTATAGTGAATATCTGACTCGCTATCAAGTTTGCGATTTATTTTTAGATACTTTTCCGTATAACGCTGGAACAACTGCTAGTGATGCCCTATGGACTGGACTACCAGTATTAACGCTCATGGGTCAGTCGTTCGCCAGTCGGGTAGCAGCGAGTCTTTTGAATGCGATTGACTTACCTGAGCTCATTACAACGAATCAAGAGCAGTATGAAGCCTTAGCAATTGAGTTAGCCACGAATCCTCAGAAACTTGCAAAGATTAAATTGAAGCTGGCTAACAATCGCTTGACTACCCCCTTATTTGATACACCGCTTTTTACTAAAAATCTTGAAGCAGCCTATATCCAGATGTATGACCGATATCAAGCTGGTTTAGAGCCAGATCATATCTCTATTATTTAGTTAGTAAGTGCTTAAAATTACTTGTTGCCCTTTGTGGGTAATGCGGGTTTGCTTCTTGTAGCCTTGGTTTCAAAAAGTTACTATTTACCTATTTCTTGGTAGGTCAGGATTGCGCCAAAATTTTTTATTGCCCCTGTTATTGCTATATATACTTTTGGTTACTTACTCGCCTTCCACTCTCCAGATTTACCACCGCTCTTTTCTAGTAATTTAATATCACTCATGACCATGCCACGATCGACTGCTTTGCACATATCGTAGATTGTGAGGAGAGCAACTTGGACTGCTGTGAGGGCTTCCATTTCTACGCCGGTCTGCCCAGTTGTTTCTGCCCTCACTGTGCATCGAATGATGTTGGTTGTAGGCGTGGACTCAAATTCTACGCTGACATGCGTTAGGGCAAGAGGGTGGCAGAGGGGGATCAAATCGGAGGTCTTCTTGGAGGCCTGAATGCCTGCAATTCGGGCTATTCCAAGGACATCCCCTTTTTTATGACCGCCTGCCTGAATAAGCTCATAGGTGGTAGGATGCATTTGAATGCAACCACTAGCAATGGCTATTCGGTGGGTGGAGGCTTTATCGCCAACGTTTACCATGTGGGCTTGTCCACTGGAATCAAAGTGCGTCAGTTTGTTCATAGCTAAGGTTTTACCATAGAGGGATGGGTATGCAATTGAAACGTATTTTGGCACTTCACTTAAGTTTAATCTTGAGTGCTCCCTCTTTTGCCCAACAGAGCGGAGTTTCCGTTCAACAAGACTCAGCCGCTCAGCAAAACTTGGGGCGCGTCGTCCAGTCACCTGAGGCCCGCTCCCCCAATTTACCAACCCGTAATACCCTGCAATCTCAACCCACACTTATATTGCCTGATATGGGTGATCCGGGTGGAGATGCGCTCAGCCCTTTGGATGAGCGTAAGATCGGCGAGCAAATCATGCGCGAGATTCGGCGTGATCGGGATTTCTCAAATGATTGGCCAATCTACGACTACCTTAATCAAATGGAGCGCCGCTTAATGCAAGCTGCCAAACGATTGCAATTGGGCGGCGCCAACGCTCAGGGGAGTGCTGCGTATGACTATGAGGTTTTTGCAATCAAAGATCCATCGATTAATGCCTTTGCGTTACCTGGTGGGTTTATTGGCTTTCATACGGGTTTGTTAATTACTGCAGAGACCGACTCTGAGGTAGCTTCTGTGATGGGGCATGAGATCGGACACGTTTTACAACGCCACATCGCTCGGTCTCTAGAGCGTCAGGGCACAAATTCAATTATTGCCTTGGCAGGTATTGTTCTTGGTGCATTGGCTGCCGCAAGTAATCCAA
This sequence comes from Polynucleobacter sp. UK-FUSCHL-C3, assembly GCF_040409815.1. NCBI lineage: Bacteria > Pseudomonadati > Pseudomonadota > Betaproteobacteria > Burkholderiales > Burkholderiaceae > Polynucleobacter > Polynucleobacter sp. UK-FUSCHL-C3. Next base: position 1,670,654 of record NZ_CP099959.1, on the reverse strand, counting down.
GTGCTGCTGCTGGATTAATTACTGGGGGTCAAGCCTTGGCGATTCAAAATCAACTCTCATACTCACGCGATGCAGAACGCGAATCCGATCGTATTGGTTTTCAGATACTTCAGGCTAGTGGTTATGATGTAAATGGTGCCCCAGCATTTTTTCAGCGCCTGCAAAAATTCTACGGCGTCATGGATAGCGGCGTACCTGCATACGTACGTACACATCCACTAACGATCGACCGCATTGCAGATATGCAAGATCGTGCTCGCACAGTTCAACAAAGTCGGGTTCCCAGTACCTTGGAGTTTTACTTAGTTAAAGCGCGGGCGCGGGTTGAGCAAAGTGATAGCTCAAGTGGTTTGTTTGACCTACGCAATGTGTTTGAGAGTTATTCCAAGCAAGCTGCCCCTGAGAAGCAAATGGAGGGCTTTTATGGCTTAGCGTTGGTTGCCCAGAAACAGGGTCGTCTTGAGCAGGCGGAGGGTTTTTTACAAAAGGCGCGCGCTGTAGCGCAGAATGTACTCGCACCAGGTTCTCCAGTGCAGCGTCAAAGCCTATCCTTTGATTACACTGCCTCAGAATTGGCCTTGGCGAGAGGAAAGGCAGAAGATGCTTTGCAGTTTGCACAAAATGCTGCTAAAGCTGATCCATATTCTTTTTCTGCAGTTGTAGCTATGGTTAAGGCAGAGCTCAAATTAGGTCGAACGAATGATGCGATCACACTTCTTCGTGCTAAAACAAAAGCTCAACCCAATGAAACAATTTGGTGGGAGTTATTAGCAAGTGCTTATGACCAAGATAAAAAGATCGGTCTACGGCATTACGCTCTTGCTGAAAAGTTTGCTACCGAGGGTGCCTGGCCATCTGCTATTGAGCAGTTAAAAATTGCACGTGCCGCTGCTGGAACTGACTTTTACTTAGGCTCAGTGATTGATGCCCGCTTACGAGCGTTTCAGAATCAATACCGCGAAGAACAAAACGAGAAAAGAAAAAGCTAGTGCAGTTCGTGTTGATCGTTCGGAAACTCAAAATCATCATCGTGTGAGCGGCTGGCATGTAAATGTGCAATTCGCCAGCCCTTACCGTCTTGCATTAGAACCAAAGTAATATTGATCAAGAAATCTGCTTCAATTTGATTGTTCTCAAAATAGACTGCTTCGGTGGAATCAAAGATAGCCGCACCCATAGTGATATGTTCAATACAGGCAATGGGTTCTAGATAGAGTGGTTTACTCAACATCCGTTCTATACCCGAGCGGATTTCAGCATGTCCACTGAGTCGATTGCCTTCAGGTAGCACACAGGTAATCGAATCATCATCCAGCCAGAGCGCTAAGGCCCCCTCAACATCGGCTTGGCGCAAGGTCTCGCGCCACGCATCAACAACGTCGTCTGGGTTTTGAAAAAGTCTGGCAAAACGTGGCATAAGGATCTCTGGCTGGTTAAGCTACAGCATAGTGTAGACCTGCTCAGCCTCAATTTTAGTTAAACAATCAAGATGCCCTAAGGGGCAGTTTCGTTGGTAGCAAGGACTGCAGGCTAAGCCAAGCCAAACAACCTTCGCTTGCTTGGATAGGGGTGGCGTATGCTTAGGATTACTAGACCCAAAGATTGCAATTTGTGGAATCGCTAGAGCTGCAGCAATGTGCATAAGCCCCGAGTCGTTGCTAATGATTTGTTTGCATTGTGCAATCACTGCCATTGCTTCTTCAAGACTAATCACTCCACACCAATTATGGATCCGCTCTATTGGCTTGGTATGGTCTTGGATTTCTTGGGCGAGCGAGTAGTCTGCTTTACTCCCCAAAATAACGATCTGGGCATCTGTATCCTTACCTAATATTTTTGTCGCCAGCTCGGCAAAGTGTGAGCTTGGCCAGCGCTTTGCAGGACCATATTCCGCTCCAGGTGCAAACACATATAGAGTTCTCGTGTCCAATGCATCGATACGCGCTTTCACTTCCTGAACACCTTCATCGGCAATAGAAAGTTTGGGTTGTGATGTATGGTCAAAGGATGGAGATGAGTTTTCTGAAATGTTTAGTAATTGGCCGTAATGCTCCACCATCGGTGTGCGTGCCTGACGTGATGGGTTAGCGAGAACATGATTAATAAAGCCGAAGCGAAGTTCGCCCCGATAGCCAATACGAATTGGGATACCAGCGAGCCAAGGAATTAAGGCAGACTTAAAACTATTGGGTAGGACAAACGCTCTGTTGTATGCGTTCGCTTTAATTTGCTTAGCAATGGAGCGACGTAGATCCCATTGCAAAATGCCATGCTGAAAATCAACCTCGATGACCTTCGTAATCTCCTTGCAAGCTCGATAGATAGGAGCAACCCAAGGCGTGCAAAGAACATCAATCGTTTGTGAAGCATTTGTTTGTTTGAGACCAGCGAGTAAAGGCTGCGACATAACCGCATCACCAATCCATTGAGGGGCAATGATGAGGGTACGTTGCATAGAAAAAGCCCTCCATGGAGGGCTGTTATTAATGGCCGTGAGGCTCGGTACCAGGGATGAGTCGGTATATCGTGCCGCAATATGGGCAGCGTACCACGCCAGTTTCTAAAACATCTAGAAAGACGCGTGGGTGATAGTTCCACGAAGGAGTATCTTTGGTAGGGCAATGGAGTGGCAAATCATTGCCATGAATCATCACCGCATTTAGTTCCTTGAGTTCGCTCATCTTAACTAGACAGGACTTAACCACTCACGGTAGCGATCATTTTTGCCATATACCGTGTCGAAGAATACATCTTGGATTTGTTTGGTGATCGGACCGCGCGTACCGTCGCCAATGGTGCGATCATCAAGCTCACGAATTGGGGTAACCTCTGCAGCCGTTCCGGTGAAGAAAGCCTCATCTGCTGAATACACCTCATCTCGCGTGATACGTTTCTCGCGTACCTCAAAGCCTAAATCTTTTGCAATCCGAATAATCGAATCACGGGTAATGCCGTCAAGACAGGATGCGAGATCTGGAGTAAAGACAATACCATTACGAACCATGAACATATTTTCACCAGAACCCTCAGACACATAGCCTTCGGTGTCTAAGAGCAATGCTTCATCGTAACCGTTCGCAGCGACTTCTTGATGAGCAAGAATGGAGTTGATGTAATAGCCTGAGGCTTTTGCTCTCACCAAGGAGGAGTTAACAAAATGACGGGTGAAGGAAGAGGTCTTGACCCGAATCCCTTTATTGAGACCGTCTTCACCCAAATAAGCACCCCATTGCCAAGCGGCGATGGCTGTATGAGTTGAGTTCCCCGTCGGGGAGATGCCAAGCTTTTGTGAGCCGATAAAAATAATAGGACGAATATAGCAAGATGCTAATTTGTTATCACGCACGACCTGAGTGATTGCTTGGGCAATCTGTTCTTCGGTGTAAGGTATTTTCATCTGAAAAATTTTCAGACCATTAAAAAGACGCTTGACGTGTTCTGTGAGGCGAAAGATGGCGGTACCATCTTGCGTTTTGTATGCTCGGATTCCTTCAAACACGCCCATGCCGTAGTGCAGGCTATGGGTTAGTACGTGAACATTGGCATCTCTCCAGGGGACGAGCTTGCCATCAAACCAAATAACTCCATCACGGTCAGACATCGACATCTTTAGCACCTTTTATGTTGTGGGCGGGCTGGCTAGCACTAGAAAACTGGCATAAGCCATTAAAAGTCTTATTGTAGAGCAGAGAAATGGCGGGGGATGGCTTTGAAACAGGCTTGCCGAACCAGGGGGTTTCTATAATAGGTGCCTCCTATGCGTTTTAATCCATTCGTTTCCAAGTTGCCCTACTGGGGCTGGACCCCTTTGCAACAAGGGGCTTGGCGAGACGGACTAAAAACCATGTCGACCTCAGCAGTGACCATTTTTAGTTGGGCCTTAGTTACTGGGCTGGCAATGGGTAAATCCCCATTGAGCACAGAGCAGGCGCTAGCAATGAGCCTCTTTGTGTTCGCAGGAACTGCCCAGTTAGCAGCCTTGCCCCTAATTGCTGGCGGATTCTCCATCGGCACGATTTTGATTACTGCCTTCGTCGTTAATCTGCGCTTCATCATTTTTAGTGTTGGCGTTCAGGCTCATTTTTCTCATTTGCCTTACTGGAGAAGGGTGATCTTGGGGTATTTCACGGCAGACTTCGGCTATCTCATGTTCACAAACCGCTTTACTGAAGTTCAAAACGCTCAGGAGAGAAAGGCTGACGGCTATTACCGAAGCCACTTTATGTATGGCTTGGCTTGTGGTAACTGGACCATTTGGCAAACAGGCTCAATTATCGGTATTTTGTTTGCCAGCCAGATTCCGGACAGTTGGGGATTGGAGTTTGCCGGTACTCTAGCTTTAATTGCAGTGATCATACCGATGCTAGATCATCGCTCGGCTCGCTGGGCGGCAGGGGCTGCAGCGGTCGTCGCTGTATTGGCGTATTCCATGCCATTTAAGCTAAACCTTACTTTGGCCATTATTGCGGCAATTATGGTGGGGATTCTTGCAGATCGATCTCCCAAGGGGGCGCAATGAGGCCAGAGCCTTTAAGTTCTTTAGAAATCATCTTCCTAATTCTAGGGATGGCCATCATTACTGGATTAACCCGTTCGTTCTTCGTATTTTTAGGCGATCGGGTCAAGGTTCCAGAGCTCGTTCTTCGGTCCATACGCTTCGCCCCGCTGGCAGCGATTGTGGGCATTTTGGCTCCGGAGCTTGTATTACCCCCTGGAGCCCTTGAGATTAGCCAGTTGGACTGGAAATTACCCAATATTTGGGGCGGTATTGCTGCTTTTGGGGTGTATTTTTGGACCCGCCAGATGCTACCGACCTTATTGGTCGGAATGGCAGTATTTAGCCTGGTACGCCACTGGATCTAAAATGGAGGACTCCAACCTTCCTAGATGAATAGTCTGTTTTATGCTCACTCCGCTTCTCAAAGTTAAACGCTTAAATGAACTTGCTGCTACTGGCCAGTTAAAAGGGAAACGTGTTTTTATTCGTGCTGATTTAAATGTTCCGCAAGACGAGGCAGGCAATATTACTGAAGATACCCGTATCCGCGCATCAATTCCTGCAATTCAGATGTGTTTGGATAGTGGCGCCGCGGTGATGGTGACATCTCATTTAGGAAGACCTAGTGAGGGGGCTTTTAAGCCCGAGGACAGTTTGGCGCCGATCGCTCATCGCATTGCTGAGTTGCTCAATCGCAAAGTGCCACTAATCAGTAATTGGGTGGATGGCGGCTTTGATCTTGCCGTTGGCGATGTTGTTATTTTAGAAAATTGTCGTGTCAATGTGGGTGAAAAAAAGAATACCGATGTACTAGCCAAGAAAATGGCTGCACTCTGTGATGTGTATGTTAATGATGCATTTGGAACAGCACATCGTGCCGAGGCAACGACCTATGGCATAGCGCGTTATGCCAAAGTAGCTTGTGCAGGCCCGTTGATGGCTGCTGAGCTTGACGCTCTAAGTCGCGCTCTGGCAGAACCAAAGCGTCCCTTGGTTGCTATTGTGGCGGGTTCCAAGGTCTCTACCAAGTTAACGATTTTGAAGTCATTGGCCGAAAAGGTTGATGAGTTGATTGTGGGCGGTGGAATTGCAAATACTTTTTTATTAGCTAAGGGCCTATCGATTGGCAAATCCTTGGCAGAGCCTGATTTAGTCGATGAAGCAAAAGAAATTATTGCCTTGATGGAAAAGCGGGGCGCGCGCGTCCCCATTCCTGAGGATGTAGTAGTTGCTAATGAGCTTTCGCCTTTAGCGCGTGCCAATCGAGTGCCGGTTGATGAAGTGGCCCAAGACGACATGATTTTGGATGTAGGTCCCAAAACAGCAGCAAAGTTGTCGATGATGTTGGCCCATGCCGGAACTATTGTATGGAATGGCCCATTAGGAGTTTTTGAGATTGATCAGTTTGGCGGTGGTACCAAAATGATTGCTGCTGCAATTGCCCATTCACCAGCCTTCTCTATTGCGGGTGGGGGTGATACGTTGGCAGCGATCGCGAAGTATGGAATTGAGAATCAAGTGGATTACATTTCAACTGGTGGGGGTGCTTTCCTCGAATTCCTCGAGGGTAAGACCTTGCCTGCATTTGCCGTGCTTGCTGAGCGCGCTAAGGACTAATCATGCAACGAGCAACAAAAATTATTGCTACTCTGGGACCCGCTTCTGAGAAACCCGAGGTCTTGCGGGACATGATCCGCGCGGGGCTCAATGTGGTGCGCCTGAATTTCTCGCATGGTACGGTTGCTGACCACCGCGCGCGTTACGATCTGGTGCGACAAATTTCAAAAGAAGTGGATAAAGAGGTCGGCATCATGGCTGACTTGCAAGGCCCAAAGATCCGGGTGGGTAAGTTCGCCGATGGGAAGGTTGTTCTTAAAGAAGGCGCTCAATTTATTTTAGATATCGCCTGCGAACTTGGTAATCAAGACCGTGTTGGTTTGGACTATAAAGATTTACCTAAAGATGTAAAGTCAGGAGATCGTTTACTTCTGAATGACGGGCTGATTGTTTTGATAGTCGATAAGGTTGTGGGTGGCGAGATTTATACCAAGGTGGAGACCGGTGGCCCCTTATCGAATAACAAAGGAATTAATCGAGCCGGTGGTGGTTTAACGGCCCCAGCCTTAACAGAAAAAGATATTCAGGATATGGACGCCGCTATCTCAATGGGCGTTGATTTCTTAGCAATTAGCTTTCCTAAAGATGGCGCTGACATGGCCTATGCCCGCAAGCTTGCCGATGCTGCCAGTGTCAAGCATGGTAAGGGCAAGGCACGTTTAATCGCCAAGGTTGAGCGAGCTGAAGCAATTGCGCCCGGAGCGCTTGAAAGCATTATTGCTGAGAGTGACGGCATTATGGTAGCCCGCGGCGATTTGGCTATTGAGGTTGGTAACCCTGCGGTACCAGCCTTACAAAAGCGCATGATTCGCTTGGCCTTAGAGGCAGACAAGTTCACGATTACAGCAACCCAGATGATGGAGTCGATGATCAATGCACCCGTACCAACGCGCGCCGAGGTGAGCGATGTTGCTAACGCAGTATTGGATGGTACTGATGCAGTGATGCTCTCTGCAGAATCTGCGACCGGACAGTTTCCAGTAAAAACCATTGAACAAATGGCAGCGATTTGCATTGAGGCTGAAAAATCTGAAGTTGTGAACTTGGATACCGATTTCTTGGACCAACGTTTTGAGCGGATTGATCAAGCGATTGCTCTTGGCGCATTATTTACTGCACATCATTTAAATGCAACGGCCATTGCCGCATTAACCGATTCGGGTTCAACCCCGATTTGGATGAGTCGCCATAATATCCGTGTCCCAATCGTGGCACTAACGAGCCGAATTGAAACCCAGCGTGCGTTGAGCACTTATCGTAATGTCAGGCCTTTTAGCATTGAGGCGGGAGTTGACCGTGAGTCGGCATTGTTGGGAGTTGAGAAACGCCTAAAAGAATTAGGGGTAGCAAAATCAGGCGATACCATCGTCTTAACGATTGGTGAGCCAATGGATCAAGCGGGTGGCACGAATACCCTAAAGATTGTGAAAGTTCGCTAGTCATGAATGCGTTGCACAGCACCTCAATTCGTTCTTTACCTCTAATCTCTCAGGGTAAGGTACGCGATGTCTATGCTGTGGGTGATGATCGGCTATTAATGATCACTACCGATCGCATTTCAGCATTTGATGTGATTATGCAAGAAGCCATTCCTGAAAAGGGCATGGTCCTAAATCAAATGAGTAATTTTTGGTTTGCTCATTTGGCTCATGTGATTCCTAATCATTTGACAGGAATTGATCCAAGTACTGTAGTGGCTTCTAATGAAATCGATCAGGTCAAGGGCAGAGCTGTTGTTGCAAAGCGCCTCAAACCCATTCTTGTTGAGGCAGTAGTTCGTGGTTATCTAGCAGGTAGTGGCTGGAAGGATTATCAAGATACTGGGGCGGTTTGTGGGATTCGTTTACCCGCTGGTCTGCAAAATGCCCAAGTCTTAGCAAAGCCTATTTTTACACCAGCAGCTAAAGCGGAGATGGGTCATCATGATGAGAACATTTCGTATTCAGAAGTAGAAAAACGGATTGGTACTGAGCTTGCGCACAAGATTAAAGAAACAAGCATTCGTTTGTATCGCGAAGCCGCTCAATATGCTTTAGAAAAAGGCATCATCATTGCCGATACGAAGTTTGAGTTCGGTTTAGATGAAACTGGACAACTGGTCTTAATGGATGAAATTCTGACGGCCGATTCATCACGATTCTGGCCTGCGACTACTTATCGGGTAGGAACTAACCCACCATCGTTTGATAAACAATTTTTGCGAGATTGGTTAGAGTCTGTTCGGGTCGATGGTAAGCCTTGGGCTAAAGCGCCCCCTGCGCCCCATTTACCGGCTGAGATTATCGAAAAAACTGCAGAAAAATATCGTGAGGCATTACGCAGGTTGACCCAATAGTGCTCATGACGTTAAGAGCCTAAAGACTGCGATAATAATGTTTTTCAAGCCCTTTTGGAGAGCCAATGGCTGATCAGGTTCTGGTAGGAGTTGTGATGGGATCCAATTCAGATTGGGATACCATGCAATACGCTGTTCAGATATTGGAGCAGTTCAATATTCCGCATGAGAAGCAGGTTTTGTCAGCACATCGCATGCCAGATGAGATGTTTGCCTATGCGGAGAAAGCCGAAGCACGGGGCTTAAAGGCCATTATTGCGGGTGCTGGTGGCGCAGCCCACCTTCCGGGCATGCTTGCAGCAAAAACGATCGTACCTATCTGGGGAGTCCCGGTACCTAGTAAATATTTACGAGGCGAAGACTCTCTCTACTCGATTGTGCAAATGCCAAAAGGAATTCCGGTTGCCAGTTTTGCAATTGGTGAGGCTGGAGCTGCAAATGCAGCCTTACATATTGTGGCAATGTTGGCCAGCTCGGATGCGTCATTAGCAAAGCGATTGCACGATTATCGAACCATGCAAACCCAAGCTGCTCAAGCAATGAAATTGCCCTAATGGGGAAAGCATCTTAATTCCATCATGACGAAGTCTGGAAATTCTGCTGTAACGAATCTGTCACCCATTCTCCCACCTGCTTGGTTAGGAATATTAGGGGGTGGACAGTTGGGCCGCATGTTTATTCATGAAGCTCAATCGCTTGGCTATAAGGTATGTGTTCTTGATCCAGATCCGCTAAGCCCTGGGGGTGCAGTTGCTGAGAAGCATATATGTGCAGATTATGGTGATGAGAAGGCCTTAAATGAAATGGCTAACTTGTGTGCAGCAGTTAGTACCGAGTTTGAGAATGTGCCTGCCAAGACCCTTGATTATTTTCAGAATAAAGATATTTTTGTTGCTCCCATGGGCAGGTGCGTTTCGATTGCCCAAGACCGGATCCTTGAAAAAGAATTTCTCCAACAGTGCTCTGTTTTATCGGGCATTGGCCCAGCCCCACACCATGTGATTAAAACGCAAAGTGATCTTGCAACAGTCCCTACCCAATTATTTCCAGCAATCTTAAAAACTGCACGAATGGGTTATGACGGTAAGGGTCAAGTGAATGTTAGGGATGCGGATGAGCTTGCAGTTGCTTGGCAGGGCCTTGGTGGAAATGCTTGCGTATTAGAAAAAAGAATGCCTCTTGCATTTGAGGTCTCGGCATTAATTGTTCGTGCTCATGACGGGCAGGTCACGGCCTATCCAATTGCTGAAAATATTCATCGTAATGGTATTTTGCATACCAGTACAGTGCCATCCCCATCCCTTGTAAAACATCCTAATGTATCAAAAAAAATTATTGGAGCGAGCTTTGAAATCGCCGAGAAGATGGCGTATGTGGGTGTTTTATGTGTTGAGTACTTTGTCTTGCAAGATGGCTCAGTGCTCGTCAATGAGATAGCGCCTCGCCCCCATAATTCTGGGCACTACACCATGGATGCCTCTGTTACGAGTCAATTTGAGCAACAGGTAAGAGCTATGGCGCGTTTACCGCTTGGTGATGTCACCCTCATGGAACCAGTCGCCATGTTGAATATTTTGGGGGATGTGTGGTTTGATAAAGATCAAGCGAGAGAGCCTGCCTGGCATCATGTACTTGCCCATCCCAGTGCTAAATTACATTTGTACGGTAAAGCTAGCCCCAAGTTAGGACGCAAGATGGGACATATTAATTGTCTGGGTAAGGGTATTCAGGAGGCAAAAGATGCCTGTGTAGCGGTAGCCCATGATTTAGGTATCGCACCATAATCTTACGATTTATTCGAGAAGCATTTGTCTGATTCCGAGTCCGTTACCAAAGCCCTGAGCGCACTTCATGCTGGCAAACTTGTGGCCATCCCCACAGAGACTGTTTACGGTTTGGGTGCAGATGCTAGTAATCCCTTGGCCATACAAGCGATTTATCAACTTAAGGGTCGACCAGCAAACCATCCACTCATAGTTCATGTCCAAGCGCCATTGGAATATTCACAAGATAAAGCCCACGATTGGTTAGCCATTCTAAGTCCTTGGGCAAGGCATATTCCCGAATCAGCCTTTGTTCTTATCGAGCACTTTTGGCCTGGCCCACTTACCCTGGTTTTTCAGAAAAGCCGATTGGTCTTGGATGCTGTAACCGGCGGTCAAGATACTATTGCCATTCGCTCCCCGTCGCACCCACTTGCACAAGAACTGCTAAGAGGATTTCGGGGAGGTATTGCCGCTCCTTCGGCCAATCGATTTGGTAAGGTTTCACCGAGCTCCGCTGCTCACGTTCGCTCAGAATTTATAGATCAAGATGATTTATTGATCTTAGATGGGGGCGATTGTCAGTTCGGCATTGAGTCGACAATCTTAGATGTCTCAGGAGATGGGGAGCCACGGCTTCTTCGGCCGGGCAGTATTAGTCCAAAACAAATTAAGGAAGCAACAGGGATTAATGTTTCTATTGACCCTATAAAGGATCAGAAGATACCGCGCGTTTCGGGTAGCCTGAAGGCGCACTATGCACCCAATACGCCACTTCATTTATATAAACAGGGATTAAGTGATTTCTTACAAAGCATTAAGCAAGGAAGAATACTTGATCAAAGTATTGCTTTAGTTGTCTGGGAAGATAAGAACTTGCATGATCTTGCTCAATTAAAAGAGCTAACCAAGAAAAGTAAGCTTATCCAAGTTCCAAAAGAGCCCATTGCGTTTGCTCACGGTTTATACCGTTTGCTTCGTCTTCTAGATCAATCCCAGTATCAGACAATCTACATACCAAGCCCGCCGAGTGGTGAGGGTTGGGATGCAATTCGAGACCGACTTCAGCGCGCCTCTTTTGGATCCGGCCCGTCTTCCATTAACCACCCTAGTAGTTGATCATGGATTTCTTGGCCGCGATTAGCTTTGGGATCATTGATAAATGATGTCACTGCATAAATACGACCCGACTTACTAAAGACATAGCCAGAAATATTTCTTACTTGATTAAGCGCGCCCGTTTTAATTCGAACTTCGGGCTTTTTCTTGAGATGTAAAAATTTACGTAGTTCTTTTACAAGGCGATGACGTACCGTTCCTTCAGACCCCGCTATTGGTAAAGAGTCAATAAATACCTCAGAAATCGGAAGGCCTTGGGCAGTTATTAGTAGTGTATTCAGATTTTTTGCAGAGATAGCCTCATTGCGAGATAGGCCTGACCCATTTTCAATAACAAGTTCAGGAAAAGATAAGCCTTGTTGCATGAGCCAAGCTTTAACGACCTTTTCGCCACCAGGTATATCAGCGGGCTTACCAATTTTTTCAAGTGCCAAGGTTAAAAACACTTGACGGGCCATCACATTATTAGAAAATTTATTAATATCTTGTGAAGCCTCAGCAAGATTAAGTCCTTCGTAGCTTAGAAGGGGGCGAGCATACACAGGAACAGTTCCAGAAAGACCGCGTGGGGATTTAATCCAAGTTCCACCAGCATCTTCCCAGGCTGCAGTAAACCCAAGAGTAAAAAAAGTATTAGGGTCAAATTTAACGGTGTTGTAGCCGATACCCCTACAATTTTTAGACAGATCACCTCTAAAAGTGGCTACCCACTGTATTGCAGATTGGTTCTTGAGTTGATTGCCAGAAACTAAATTTGGATCAGGATTTATCTCAACATTAACATCACGCTTACCAGCATCACACTGATTTGAGTTGACTGAAATATTGTTTTGAATACTAAGGCGCGCAAGCCTAGGCGTGTAAGTAATATTAAAAGTATCACTATTTTTATTGGAATCAATCTTAAAAGAAAGGGTTCGGAAAGAATATAAAAGTGGATCTGGTGGTACGTTGTAGGACCGAAATAACTCTCCATCAATAGTCTGATCCTCCATTACTTGGGGGGCATAAGCACTGCGATCATAAATCAAATTACCATCGATATGCTGTATACCAAGCTCTCTTAATTTACCTGTTAGCTTTAAGAGTTCCTCTGGAATCAATTTAGGGTCGCCATGCCCTAAAAAATATATATTTCCTTTTAAAGTTCCATTCTTGATAACGCCATCTGTAAAAAGATCTGTGCGCCACCGATATTTAGGCCCAAGAATATCCAATGCAACCAAAGTCGTTAGCAACTTAATGGTTGATGCAGGATTCATGCTTACTTCATCACGCCATGCCAGAATCGTGCGAGATTGCGATTTGGGATTAGTGGGTACTAGAATTTCTGTCACAGAAATGCTGATCGAATCCTTACCAATGCCACTTCGTTTGATTGCTTGGTCAACCGATGTTGGTAGTCGAATGGAAGCTTGGCTCTGTGATTGCGCTGCAACATGATGACCGGTTAAAAGAAATAATAAAGAAGAGGCTAGTAAAAACCCTATATTGAGCAAGAAACCCCGCAATCTCAAACACTTAAATATAAATCTGCTCATTTTTTATTCAATTTGTCAAAAAGCTTTTCAGTATTTTCGTAATTAGTTTGCTAGGATAAACGTGGAGGATCTATTTGACCTGAAATGGTCGAAGAGCCCCAAATTTCATAGCGAAGTGACAAAGCAAAGGAAATCTATTATGACAAAAGCAGACCTAGTGGATGTGATTGCAGATAGTGCAGATTTAAGTAAAACAAAGGCTGAGGAAGCTATAAATCTACTATTAGATTCAATTAAAGCGAGCGTCGCAAAAGGAAATGCCGTTCAGCTTATTGGGTTTGGTAGCTTTTCCTTGGGTTCGCGCGCGGCGCGTATGGGCAGAAATCCAAAAACTGGAGAGGCAATTAAGATTGCAGCATCCAAAACCATTAAATTTTCAGCTGGTAAGACCTTCAAAGATATAGTGAATAGGCGGTAGTATGGCTGACGTTTGATTAAAAAAACCCCTGCCTAGTGGGGTTTTAATGGGGCTATTAAAGAACCGACTACGGTAACTTGAGTGTTGATGCAGCTGACTTTCTAAATCAGCTTAAGTAAGGGCATATTGTTGATTTATCTGAAGGAAATTTCCTACAAATGGGGGTTTGACTTGGATCTCTGTGAAATCCTGGGCTAATAAAGGCTTATTTAGGAAAAGCTCTTGAAAATCTTGAGATAAGACCTATATAATCAGCACTCGCTACACAAGAGTGCTAATAATGATGAATGTTTATGACATAATACGAAATAAACATATAAATCATGATCTTAGCAATCTGTGCAGGGATTATAAACCATGCATTTAGGTCAATTTAATTAGTTAACACTTACTAACATAGGAGAAGGAATGAATCTGCGTCCTTTACACGATCGCGTCATTATTAAGCGTTTAGATCAAGAAACAAAAACTGCCTCTGGGATTGTTATTCCAGACAATGCTGCTGAAAAACCAGACCAAGGTCAGGTATTAGCAGTTGGACCCGGAAAGCGTGACGATAGCGGCAAGTTGAATGCCCCCGACGTAAAAGTTGGAGACCGCGTTCTCTTCGGAAAATATGCTGGTCAAACTGTAAAAGTCGACGGTGATGAGCTTCTCGTAATGCGCGAAGAAGACATCATGGCTGTTGTTCAGAAGTAATTTAGTCTCAAGAAAGGAATTTAATCATGGCAGCAAAAGACGTAGTGTTTGGCGATAACGCCCGCGTAAAAATGGTTGAGGGTGTAAATATCCTTGCGAACGCAGTAAAAGTAACTCTTGGACCTAAGGGCCGCAATGTTGTAATTGAGCGCTCATTTGGTGGTCCTACCATCACCAAGGACGGTGTTTCGGTAGCAAAAGAAATTGAATTGAAAGATAAGCTCCAAAACATGGGTGCGCAGATGGTTAAGGAAGTTGCATCGAAGACCGCTGACATTGCTGGTGATGGAACTACAACCGCTACCGTATTAGCCCAATCGATTGTTCGTGAGGGAATGAAATACGTTGTTGCAGGCCACAATCCGATGGATCTCAAGCGCGGTATTGATAAGGCAGTAAGCGCAGCAATTGAAGAGCTAAAGAAGATTAGTAAGCCTTGCACCACCACAAAAGAAATTGCGCAAGTAGGATCAATTTCAGCCAATAGCGATGAAAGCATTGGTAAGCGGATTGCTGAAGCAATGGAAAAAGTTGGTAAAGAGGGTGTGATTACTGTAGAAGATGGCAAATCGTTGGAAGATGAGCTTGAGGTTGTAGAGGGAATGCAGTTTGATCGTGGATACCTCTCCCCTTACTTTATTAATCAACCAGAAAAACAAACAGCCGTTTTAGAAAGCCCATACATTCTTTTATTTGACAAGAAAGTCAGCAATATTCGTGACCTCTTGCCAGTATTGGAGCAGGTTGCAAAATCAGGTCGTCCACTGATGATCATTGCTGAAGATGTTGAGGGTGAGGCATTGGCTACTTTGGTCGTTAACAACATTCGCGGTATCTTAAAAACCTGTGCTGTGAAGGCGCCTGGTTTTGGTGATCGTCGTAAGGCTATGTTGGAAGACATCGCAATATTGACCGGTGGCCAAGTGATTGCCGAGGAAGTTGGTTTAACACTCGAGAAAACTACTCTTGAGCACCTTGGACAAGCCAAGCGCGTGGAGATTGGTAAGGAAAACACCATCATTATTGACGGTTCTGGTGACGGCAAATCGATCGAAGCGCGTGTTAAGAATATTCGTGTGCAAATTGAAGAAGCAACCAGCGACTATGACCGGGAGAAGTTACAAGAGCGGGTAGCCAAATTAGCTGGTGGTGTGGCAGTAATCCGCGTAGGCGCAGCAACTGAAGTTGAAATGAAAGAGAAAAAAGCGCGCGTGGATGATGCATTGCATGCAACTCGTGCAGCGGTTGAAGAGGGTATTGTGCCTGGCGGCGGCGTAGCTTTAATTCGTGCAAAGCAAGGCATTACTGGCCTCAAAGGCGACAACGCTGATCAAAATGCAGGAATTAGCATCGTATTGCGTGCAATGGAAGAGCCACTCCGAATCATCGTATCCAATGCAGGCGATGAGGCGAGCGTGGTGGTCAATGCGGTTGCAGCTGGAAAAGGCAACCATGGTTACAACGCAGCAACCGGTGAGTATGGCGATCTAGTAGCTCAGGGTGTTATTGATCCTACCAAGGTGACCAAGACCGCATTGGTAAATGCTGCTTCTGTCGCAGCACTCTTGCTAACGACTGACTGCGCTATCTCAGAGAGTCCAAAAGAAGACTCTGCAGGCGGCGGTGGTATGCCAGGTGGTATGGGCGGCATGGGAGGCATGGGTGGTATGGACGGAATGATGTAATACAGTATTAGTCCAAAAACTAAGGGCAGCCTAGGCTGCCCTTTTTATTTGTTAGTATTTAAAAAACCTTGATTTAGGTATTAAAAAACTTTCAAGAGATAGAATATCCTTTGATATGAACAAGAGTCAATTTTTAGAGCAATTATCCAATGAGGGTTTTCCAACCCCCGTGATGGTGGAGCGAGAGGCTAATAGCTCCCTTGATGTTCATGCCCATCCGTTTGAGGCAAAGGCATTAATCATTAGCGGGCAGATTGATATAACTGTTGATGGAATAAAAACAAGTTATCGATCTGGAAATATATTTCATCTTCGCAAAGATCAGGAGCACTCTGAATCTTACGGCCCTAGAGGGGTGACGTATCTCGCCGGACGAAAAGATTGAGAGTTCTTCTAGCTCATGATTCCAATTTGCTAACCTTTCATTTTAGAATCATGAAAAAAATATTCATTATTTCCATTGCAATCCTTTGCGGCGCATGCGCTGCTCCAAAAGAAAAACCAGTAGAGCAGGCTAAAGAAAAAATAGTAGTACCGATGGGAGATCAATACTGGACCCTAGACTTTACATATTTTTATAAGGGCAAAGAGACCCAAACGGTTATCTCGCAGTATGAGCATCGCAGAGATTGTTTTGAAGCAATGTTTAAGATGCAGAAAGAAGCCAGTCAAAAGCCTTATAGCAGTGGAGGCGGTTTGTGTAAAAAGTTATTTGTTGATGGGCAAGAAAGAACACATAAAGATCAATTAGGCTACCGCTAAAAGCAAAACGGGGTAGATGGCTACTCCGTTTGGACTGGATTTCTTTAGCTTGCTTACTCCACAGCCTTGACCATATCTTCAACGACCTTCTTGGCATCACCAAAGACCATCATGGTTTTATCCAAATAGAAGAGTTCATTGTCTAGACCGGCATAGCCTGCGGCCATGGAGCGCTTATTAACAATAATGGTTTTGGCTTTAAAGGCTTCAAGGATTGGCATGCCGAAAATAGGGCTGCCTGGGGTACGTGCTGCCGGGTTAACTACGTCATTGGCGCCAAGCACTAAAACTACGTCAGCTTGACCGAAATCACTATTGATATCTTCCATCTCAAATACTTGGTCATATGGAACCTCGGCTTCGGCGAGAAGAACGTTCATGTGGCCAGGCATACGACCAGCGACGGGGTGGATGGCATATTTAACCGTTACTCCGTGATGAATCAATTTCTCAGTTAATTCTTTAAGGGCATGCTGAGCACGTGCTACTGCTAAACCATAGCCTGGAACGATGATGACGGTATCCGCATTGGTCATTAAGAAAGCAGCATCTTCTGCTGAACCGGTTTTGTAGTTCTTCGGACCGCTATCTTCTCCACCGGCAGCAGCTTCGGCACCAAACCCACCCAGTAATACTGCAACAATGGAGCGATTCATGGCTTTGCACATGATGTAAGACAGGATCGCGCCCGAAGAGCCAACGCAGGCTCCCGCAATAATCAATACGGGGTTATTTAAAGTGAAACCGATACCAGCCGCCGCCCAACCTGAATAGCTATTGAGCATCGATACAACCACTGGCATATCTGCACCGCCAATTGGAATGATTAGAGTGACACCGAGAACGAGAGCAATGGCACACATCATCAAGAAGGCTGCATGACTTCCAGTCAAGAAGTATGCAAAACCAGCGGCAACCATCAAAATAGCCATAATTAGGTTGAGCAAATGCTGACCAGAAAAACTAACGGGCTTACCACTAACTTTGCCAGATAGTTTTCCAAAGGCAATGATCGAGGCTGTAAAGGTGATTGCACCAATGAACGCTCCGATAAATAACTCGATCTTTTGCGCGCCCGAATGTTCTTGGGCAGGATTAAATACTGCCGCAATCGCAATCAGTACAGCAGATAGACCAACGAAAGAGTGCATTAGAGCAACAAGCTCAGGCATCTTGGTCATCTGGACGCGTTTCGCCGCGATTGAGCCAATGATGGCACCTGCAACAATCGCAACACCAATTAACCAATAGACCGGTTTAAAGCTCGGAATTAAAAAAGTGGTAACGACCGCTAAGGCCATTCCAATCATGCCGTAGGTATTGCCTTGGCGTGAGGTCGTTGGGGAGGATAAACCCTTCAGGGCTAAGATAAAGAGTACTGAAGAGACTAGATAAGAAAGGGCTGTGATATTTAACATGATTCGATCTCTTTTTAGTTACCAGCCGCTTCGTTCTTGGGAGCTTTTTTCTTAAACATCTCCAGCATGCGTCGCGTCACCATAAAGCCACCAAATATATTGATCGATGCCAGGAACACAGCAAGCGCACCAATGAGGCTGGTAAGAGTGATCTCATCCCCATTAATAATTTCGGTTTGCAAGAGAGCGCCCACGATGATGATTCCAGAAATGGCATTGGTCACTGCCATCAAGGGAGTGTGTAATGCGGGGGTAACGTTCCAAACAACATGGTAGCCAACAAAGATAGCTAATACGAAGACAGTGATGTTTTGAACAGTTAATAGACTTTGAATAGCAGCAGCATCCATTTTGGTTCCTTCAGAAATTAATTGGTACGAATGGCTTGACCATCACGACACATCAAACAAGCTGCGACGATATCGTCATCTGCAGCAGCAGGAATCGCCAGTTGCGCTTCTTTATTAATGATGAGTTTCATGAAATCAAGCAAATTACGGGCATATAAGGCAGACGCATCAGCAGCTACCATACTAGGTAGATTGGTGTATCCCACGATCTTCACGCCATGATGATTAACCACCTTATCAGCTTGAGTGAGTGGGCAATTACCAGAGCCATTGTCGCCCCGACCCGCAGCAATATCAATCACCACTGAACCGGGTTTCATTTTGCTAACTGTATCGGTATGTAACAAGACCGGTGGCTTACGACCAGGGATTAATGCCGTAGTAATCACGATGTCAGCTTGCATAGCCCGTTCAGCAACGAGGGCCGCTTGACGCTTCATCCAAGCCTCTGGCATTGGGCGCGCATAACCACCTACGCCTTGAGCAATCTCGCGCTCTTCATCGGTTTCGTAAGGGACGTCTACAAACTTAGCCCCAAGAGACTCAATTTGCTCCTTAGCGGCAGGGCGCACATCGGATGCCTCAATTACTGAGCCTAAACGTTTGGCAGTAGCAATAGCCTGTAAACCAGCAACACCAGCACCTAAAATGAGCACACGCGCAGCTTTAACAGTTCCTGCGGCGGTCATGAGCATCGGCATAAAGCGTTGATATTCATTCGTAGCGACCATCACAGCTTTATAGCCAGCAATATTCGCTTGGGAAGATAGTACGTCCATGCTCTGAGCACGGGTAGTACGAGGTGCCGCCTCTAGGGCAAAGGCTGTAATGCCTTGTCCGGCCATTGCCTGAATACCGGCATTATCGAATGGATCGAGCATGCCTAATAAAACAGCACCCGATTTCATTTGTTTTAGTTCAGCAGCCTCTGGGGAGCGAACTTTCAAAACAATCTCAGATCCCAAGGCGTCGGCTGCAGAGCCAATACTGGCTCCCACGGCCTCATAGGCTGAATCAGGTTGGCTAGCACCTACGCCAGCACCAGCTTGTATCAAGACCTGATGGCCTTGGCTAATTAATTTTTTGACAGTCTCAGGGGTTGCGGCAACACGGGTTTCCCCGGCCCTCGTCTCCAGCGGCACTCCAATGCGCATGGCTTATCTCCAAAAGCAACGATTTCTAAAAAAGGACCTATTTTAATAAATTAGCCACGCCTTGTGAGCTAGCCCGCTCAGTCTCCTGTATATCCCTTTGGCCAGACCTTGACCGAGACTTTTACAATATGAGCTTGAAACAATTAACTGTATTTTCGCACTTTTTTAATGGTTAGCCCCAATATCCAAAGCCCCGTCCCCCAAAGCCCTACCAGTAAGGCTTTGGGCAACTATTCTGTCCCGCAGAAGGTAGTAGTTGGGATGTCCGGGGGGGTGGACTCTTCGGTAGCGGCATGGCTTCTTAAGCAACAGGGTTATGAGGTCGTAGGCCTTTTTATGAAGAACTGGGAAGACGACGATGGCGAGGAATATTGCTCCGCCCGACAAGATTGGTTAGATGTGGTCTCGGTTGCCGATATCTTAGGGATTGATGTGGAGGCTGTTAACTTTGCTGCGGAATATCGCGAACGGGTATTTTCTGATTTTCTAAGAGAGTATGCCGCGGGCCGCACCCCAAATCCAGATGTACTCTGCAATGCTGAAATTAAGTTCAAGGCATTTTTAGATCATGCCATCAGCTTGGGCGCTAATTTAATTGCTACGGGGCACTATGCGCGCGTTAAACACCATGATCAGGAAGTGCAGTTATTAAAAGCGGTTGATACGACCAAGGATCAAAGTTACTTTTTACATCGTTTAACTCAAATGCAGTTATCCAAAGTTTTATTTCCTCTCGGAGAAATCACTAAGAAAGAGGTGAGACAAATCGCCGCAGACCTTGGTCTGCCGAATGCTCGTAAAAAAGATTCCACCGGCATTTGTTTTATTGGAGAACGACCCTTCCGAGAGTTTCTCAATCGGTATTTACCAAGAGTTCCCGGCCCCATCAAAAGTGTCGATGGCAAAGTATTGGGTGAGCATATGGGCTTAGCGTTTTTTACTCTGGGTCAACGCAAAGGGATTGGGCTTGGCGGTAGTCAAGACGGAACTGGTGATGCTTGGTATGTGGCTCGCAAAGATATTGCTAACAATACCCTGTATGTTGCTCAAGGACACGATCATCCTTGGCTACTTAGCGATACCTTATCGGCGATGGATGCATCGTGGGTAGCGGGTTGCGAACCTAAATTAGGACAATACAGCGCTAAAACACGCTACCGTCAGGAAGATGCTATTTGCACCATCACTGCGGAGCACGATAGTTCATTTGACCTACGTTTTGAGAGTGCCCAGTGGGCTGTAACACCAGGGCAATCAGCCGTTCTTTATCAGGGTGAACGCTGCCTTGGCGGCGGTATTATTGTTCGCTAAGAACTAAGCCGCTGGTGGGACTGTTTGAACAAAAGAAGGACGTTCGGAAAGTCGCTCATAGAGCCCTCGTAAATTAGGGTATTGAGTTTTCCAGTCTAAATAACCAAAACGCAACTCAAACCAGCCAAGTGCGCAGCCAACAGAAATATCGGCCAAACTAAATTGATTGCCATGACACCACTTCGCATCACCCAGTCCTTTAGCGATGGTTTTAAAACCATGATCAACCTTCTCCATTTGGCGATCTAACCACTTGGTACTTTGTTCGGTTGGATTGCGGAAGGTTTTTTCTAAGCGAACCAAAATACCAGCATCCGTTACACCATCGGCCAGCGCTTCCCAAGTTTTAACAGCAGCTCGCTCGCGCCCAGTCGCAGGAATTAGTTTGCCCACCGGGCTTAGGGTATCGATGTACTCAGCAATGACGCGGGAGTCAAACATAGCACCACCATCATCCATGACCAGGCAGGGAACTTTGCCCAGGGGGTTGAAGTCTGCAATTGCCGTTGATGCATCCCAAACATTGTCAAGCACTAGTTCAGCATCTATTTTCTTTTCAGCCATCATGATCCGTACTTTGCGGACAAAGGGGCTAGTGAGCGAGCCAATAATTTTCATAAGGGGCAGTATAGCAATCAATCAGTCATTTAAGCCGTGCGGAAATCACCAAAAATGCGTATCAAGCCGTTTGTCACTAATGGGTTCATAAACCCATTAAAATCAGTATTCAACCACTTTACAATGAGTCGACCTTGACCAAACTATCCCAACTGAGTGCCCTTTCCCCCCTAGATGGGCGATATGCCAAAAAGCTGGATGCCCTACGCCAATGGTTATCCGAAGCAGCGTTTATGCAACAGCGGGTTGTAGTCGAAATCCAATGGTTATTGGCTTTGAGCGAAGCAAAGTTAGCGAATATCCCCAGTATTGATGCAGCTGATAAAAAGTTTTTATTAAAACTGGCTGAAGATTTCTCTGAGGCAGATGCAGAGCGCATTAAATCCATTGAAGCCGTTACCAACCATGACGTCAAGGCAGTTGAGTATTGGTTAAAAGAGAAGGTTGCGAAGCGCCCTAAATTATTAAAGGCTAGCGAGTTTATTCATTTTGCTTGCACCTCAGAGGATATCAATAACACCTCGCATGGATTAATGTTGCGAGGTGCGCGCGATCAAGTCTTATTGCCACAGCTAAAGAACATTCTTAAGGTATTAAATACCCTGGCTGTTAAACATGCCAAGCTGCCCATGCTATCAAGAACACATGGACAGCCCGCATCCCCAACAACATTGGGAAAAGAGATTGCTAACATTGCGAAGCGCTTAGAGTCAGCAATCCAAAAGATTGAAGATGTTGCTTTATTGGGTAAGATGAATGGCGCTGTCGGTAATTACAACGCACATTTAGCGGCTTATCCCAATGTCGATTGGGAGAGGTTCTCTAAACAGGTTGTGGAGAAACGCTTGGGTTTGCAATTTAACCCCTACACCATTCAGATTGAGCCCCATGACGGAATGGCTGAGTTGTTTGATGCAATTGCACGCGCCAATACCATTCTCTTGGATATGGATCGCGATTTCTGGGCCTATATTTCCTTGGGGTATTTCAAACAAAAGACCAAAGCAGGGGAGATTGGCTCATCAACCATGCCCCATAAAGTAAACCCAATTGATTTTGAGAACTCTGAGGGTAATCTTGGTATTGCCAATGCCTTATTACGTCATCTAGCAGAAAAATTACCTATCTCGCGCTGGCAGCGTGACCTCACGGATTCCACTGTATTGCGTAATCTAGGCCCTGCCTTTGGCCACAGCGTACTTGCTTACGATAGTGCTTTACGCG
This sequence comes from Polynucleobacter sp. UK-FUSCHL-C3, assembly GCF_040409815.1. Taxonomy (NCBI): domain Bacteria; kingdom Pseudomonadati; phylum Pseudomonadota; class Betaproteobacteria; order Burkholderiales; family Burkholderiaceae; genus Polynucleobacter; species Polynucleobacter sp. UK-FUSCHL-C3. The sequence continues at coordinate 1,648,142 of NZ_CP099959.1, read as the reverse complement.
GACTTGCTAAATTAGAAGTAAACGAAACTGCGATTGCTGCTGATTTAGATGATTGCTGGGAGGTTTTGGCAGAACCGGTACAAACTGTTATGCGCCGTTATGGCATAGAAAATCCTTATGAGCAATTAAAGGAGCTTACTCGCGGCAAAGGAATTACCCGAGAGGGCTTGCATCGCTTTATTAAATCTTTGCCGATACCTGAGCCCGAGAAAAAGCGTTTACTAAAGATGACCCCAGGATCTTATGTTGGTAAGGCCGCAGAGCTGGCTCTTCGTTTAAAGTAATTGGAACCTTTGGGCGCTTCATCTCATCAGGTAACAAAATTACCTATTGGCCTCTACTTTCTGTATGAGGCCCTTTGGCACGTTGCTATTCCATTCGTTCTAGTGCGTTTGTTGTGGCGTAGTCGCAGTAATCCAGACTACCTTAAAAAAATTGGTGAGCGCTTTGGCTTTTATGGGGTCAAATCTTCATTTCATCGGGCTGTATGGATTCATGCGGTATCGGTTGGCGAGACCCGTGCCACTCAGGCACTGATCGAATCTTTATTAAAAGAGGGTAAGACAATCCTATTGACCCATATGACCCCAACAGGTCGTAATACCGGGGCAGAGTTGTATCGTAAGGCGATTGCCTCAGGTCAACTTCGCCAAGTTTATTTACCTTACGACATTTGCTGGGCAATTGAAGCTTTCCTAAAATACTTTCGTCCCCAAATAGGGCTTTTTATGGAAACTGAGGCGTGGCCAGGTTTTGTATTTCGGACCAAGCAACTTGGCATCCCCTTATTTTTGATCAATGCCCGTTTATCAAATCGTAGTTTTAAGCGCGTTCAGCACTTTGGTTCTGCAGGCAGATCCCTCTTCCAATCCTTTGCAGGCATCTTGGCACAATCTGAGCCAGATGCAAAACATTACCAAGCACTCGGTGTCAACGATGTCATCGTTACCGGTAATATGAAATTTGATGTACATGAGCAGACCTCTATTCAGTCTTTAGGAAAGCAATGGAAGCGTGCCCTAAGTAATCAAGGGCGTTTGGCAGCATGCGCAGCAAGTACACGCGCAGGCGAAGAGAGCCTCATTATTGAGTCATGGAAAAGGTATCTTCAGCAACACGACTCTCTTAAAAAGCCCTTACTCATTTTGGTTCCTCGCCATCCCGACCGATTTACAGAAGTCGCCGATTTACTCTATCAATCCGGCTTGTCATTTGAGCGACGATCTAGTTTTAGTGACCCGCGCTCAAGTGCGGAGCTTGACCCATCTTTGCATTGGGCCTCCATGGATATCTTGCTGGGAGATTCAATGGGTGAGATGGCAGCTTATTACAGCGCTAGTGATTTGGTGGTAATGGGTGGCAGTCTTTTGCCAACCGGTGGACAAAATTTGATTGAAGCTTGTGCCAATGGGTGCCCAGTCATTTTGGGAGAGCACACGTATAACTTTCAGCAGGCTAGTGAAGATGCAATTACCTGTGGGGCGGCGGTGCGGATTGTAGGCTCCAACCATGATCTCGTGCAATCATTGAGCGAGGGTCTTAAGGCTTTGCTCACGAATACCAGTCAACGTCAGATGATGTCTGCAAAAGCCTTGCAGTACGCCTCCCAGCATCAAGGCGCAACTCAAAGAATCTTAGATCGGATTAGACCTGCGCTCCAAAGTTAGGATCATCTGGGCGATTATTGTCGCTCGCTTTGCGATCGCCCTTAATTAGATCCTCACGTTTAACACCAAGCCACATGGCAATCGCAGCCGCAACGAACACCGACGAATAAATACCAAACAAAATACCGATGGTTAGGGCGAGAGCAAAGTAGAACAAGGTAGGGCCGCCAAAGATGAGCATGGCAATCACCATCATCTCTGTGCTGCCATGCGTAATAACGGTTCGACTGATTGTTCCAGTGATCGCGCTATCAATAATCGCCTTAGTATCCATTTTGCGTTGCTTACGAAAGTTCTCGCGGATTCGGTCAAAGATCACCACTGACTCGTTCACGGAGTAACCCAAGACCGCCAACACGGCTGCCAGCACAGAGAGCGAGAACTCCCACTGAAAGAAGGCAAAGAAGCCCAAAATGATAACAATGTCATGTAAGTTGGCCAAGATACCGGCGACCGCAAACTTCCACTCAAAACGGAAGGATAGATAGATCATGATGCCAATTACGACAAAGGCTAAGGCTTTCAAACCGTCAATCGCAAGCTCTTTGCCTACCTGGGGCCCTACGTATTCAACCCGTTGTAGTTTTGCTCCAGAATTATTTGCTTCAAGCACTTTCATTACAGAAGCACTCTGAACAGCAGAGGGAATAATTTGACCTGTTTGATCCTTTTGCAAAGGAAGACGAATCATTACATCCCGAGAGCTACCAAAATTTTGGATCTGGGTATCTGTATAGCCTATCTTCGTAATCTGATCACGAATAGAGTCTAGAGGTGCGGTTTGAGGATATGTAATCTCCATCACAGTTCCACCAGTGAACTCGATGGATAAATGTAAGCCTTTTTGCCAGATGAAGAAAACGGCCGCTATAAAAGTAATCAACGAGAATGCATTGAGAAGCAATGCATGGCGCATGAAGGGAATATCTTTACGGATCCGGAAAAATTCCATGATTTATTTTCCTTCTGGGCGCCAGACTTGGCCAATTGAAATCGCCTGTAATTTCTTTTGACGACCATACCAAAAATTAACAACCCCTCGTGCAAAGAACACTGCCGAGAACATCGAGGTCAAAATACCCAAACAATGAACGACTGCAAAGCCTTTCACAGGACCGGAGCCAAACGCAAGCAAGGCAAGGCCGGCAATTAGGGTGGTGATATTTGAATCCAAGATGGTTGCCCATGCTTTATCAAAGCCAATTGCGATGGCGGTGTGAGGCGCTACGCCATTACGTAATTCTTCCCGAATACGTTCATTAATAAGAACGTTTGAGTCAATCGCCATACCAATGGCAAGGGCCATCGCTGCAATCCCTGGCAAGGTTAGAGTGGCCTGCAACATGGATAGCAATGAGATCAGTAAGACGATATTTACAGCGAGGGCGATCACAGAGAAGAGGCCAAACAGCATGTAGTAGGCGGTCATGAAAAGAGCAATGGCTGCAAATCCATATATCAAGGATTTAAAGCCCTTCTCGATATTTTCTTGACCAAGGCTAGGACCAATAGTGCGCTCTTCAATAATTTCCATCGGCGCTGCTAAAGAGCCAGCGCGTAAGAGAAGGGCTAGATCATTAGCACTCTCTGTAGTGGGTTGACCGGTGATTTGGAACTTGGAGCCGAATTCGCTTTGAATGGTTGCAATGGTCAATACCTCGCCTTTGCCCTTTTCAAACAGAATCATGCCCATTGGTTTACCAATGTTCTCGCGCGTGATTTCTTGCATGACACGGCCACCGGCAGCATCTAAAGAAATGTTCACGGAGGGGCGTTGGTTTTGATCAAATCCAGCACTCGCATCAGTAATGCGATCGCCTGTAAAGATCACCGATTTCTTAAAGACCCCCAGACGATTTTCGCCAAAGCGGAACACATCCGTTCCCGGGGGAGGGGTTTCATTCAAGCCAATACTCGAAGCGACTGGATCTGCCAAACGTGACTCTAGAGTAGCGGTGCGGCCAATAATATCTTTTGCTCTTGCCGTATCTTGCACGCCAGGCAGCTGGACAACAATACGTTCTGCGCCTTGTTGCTGAATGACGGGTTCTTTAACGGCAAGTTCATTCACGCGTTTATTGAGCGTAATAATATTTTGCTTTACTGCATTTTCTTGAACTTCTTTGAGGGATGCAGATTTAAAACGCCCCACTAATTTGGCGCCATCCGCTGACTTCTCTACTTGCCACTCAAGCTCAGCTTGGGGCCCAATTAGGGCTGTGCGAGCAACATCTGCTTCCGCAGTTGAACCAAAGCGGATATTAATCACATCACCCGTTCGCTCAATTCCTTGATGGCGCAAGCCTTTATCTCGTAACTGACCACGAATATCTGTTGCGAGCGAGGTCAACTTCTTTTGGACGGCGCCTTGCATGTCTACTTGCAATAAGAAGTACACACCACCCCGTAAATCAAGACCAAGCGGCATTGGCAGGGCATTAATGGAACCAAGCCAGTGCGGTGTATTGGACAGTAAGTTCAGAGCAACAATAAAGTTAGGCTCTTTAGGATCAACGTTGAGCTTTTGATTAATGAGATCGCGCGCTTTTAATTGAGTATCCGTATTGTCAAATCGAATCTTGATGCTACCAATATTGCCAGTCCGCTCGAAGAACAGGCCTGTGTTTTTAATACTGCCCTCGCTCAATATGCTCTCAATCCGAGATTGGGTAGCAAGGTCAACCTTAATTGTTGGCTTTGCAGAAGAGATTTGTACCGCAGGGGCTTCCCCAAAAATATTGGGCAATGAATATAAAAAGCCAATCAGAAGCGCTACCGCAATAACGAGGTATTTCCAAAGAGGGTAGCGATTCATGATCTAGGTAGCTTGGGATTTAGCACTCTTTAAAAGAGCGCAGTTCATTATTAAATCGACTTAATAGTTCCCTTGGGCAACACGCTAGTGACGGCATTTTTTTGCATTTGTACTTCAGTACCAGCAACAATCTCAACAGTGATGTATTGATCTTTGACCGCTGTGACTTTGCCCAAAATACCGCCAACTGTAATCACCTCATCGCCGGCAGCTAGAGCTTCTAGCATGGCTTTCATTTCTTTCTGGCGCTTCATTTGGGGACGAATCATGATGAAGTAGAGCACTACAAACATCAGGATTAAAGGAATAAAGCTCATTAATCCGCCAGCATCACCAGCAGGAGCGCTTTGCGCAAAGGCATTACTAATTAACATCTTGGGGCCTCCAAAAAATTATCAATCTAGAGCAGCAATTCTAAACTGTATGGGATTTGCCTGGGTTTTGACTAGTTTTGACCCTAAAAAACTCTAATCTTGCCCAGGCTCTACGCCACGTTGCCGTTGACTATGGAATTGGGCCTTAAATGGAGTAAAGATACCCTCCGCTAAGGCTGTTCGTATTCCTTGCATGAGCTCTAGGTAGTAATGGAGGTTGTGAATAGTATTGAGTTGAGCCCCCAGAATCTCATTGGCTTTTTGCAGGTGATGTAAATAGGAGCGGGTGAAGTTTTTACAGGTATAGCACTGGCATTGCATATCCACTGGGCGGTCATCATCACGATAGCCTGCATTGCGAAGCTTGAGATCTCCAAAACGGGTAAACAACCAGCCATTGCGAGCATTGCGAGTAGGCATCACACAGTCAAACATGTCAATGCCCATGCTGACCCCCATCACTAGATCTTCGGGGGTGCCAACGCCCATTAAATAATGGGGTAGATGGGCCGGGAGGCGTGGACCAGTGTGAGCCAGTATTCGCTCAAACTCTGGCTTGGGCTCGCCTACGGAGAGTCCGCCAATGGCAATGCCATCAAATCCTTGTTCGGCAACACCTGCTAGAGAATGCTCACGCAAAGATTCATACATACCGCCTTGCACAATTCCAAATAGAGCATTACCGGTATTTAGTTCCCGAAAACGTTTTAGGGAGCGTTCACCCCAACGCAAAGACAACTCAAGCGATTGGCGAGCAGTTTCTTCTGAGGTGGGTTTACCGTGGGATTCGTAAGGCGTGCATTCATCAAATTGCATGGCAATATCGCTATTGAGGGTTGCTTGGATTTCCATCGATACCTCAGGCGACATAAATAACTTATCGCCATTGATCGGCGATGAGAAGGTCACACCTTCTTCACTAATTTTACGCAGGGCGCCTAAACTAAAGACTTGAAAGCCGCCAGAGTCGGTCAGAATGGGCTTTTGCCAAGCCATGAAGCGATGTAAACCACCATGCTTACGAATCACATCTAATCCTGGGCGTAACCAAAGGTGAAATGTGTTGCCTAAAATAATTTGGGCCTGCATGTCTACTAGGTCGCGCGGGGTGACTGCTTTAACAGTCCCATAGGTGCCAACCGGCATAAAAATAGGTGTTTGCACTTCCCCGTGGGGGAGGCGCATGAGACCAAGACGCGCATGACTGTCTTGATCTTGTTTAAGGGTGGTGAACTCAAGCGCTTTCATGCAACTATTGTCTCAGGTTCGCCGTAGATACATCGCATCACCATAGCTAAAGAATCGATATCGCTTTTGAATAGCGTGTTGATAAGCCTGGTGAATTGCCTCTACTCCTGCAAAGGCGCTCACCAGCATCAGCAGGGTTGATTTTGGTAAATGAAAGTTGGTGATGAGCGCATCAACGATCTGGAATTGAAAGCCGGGCGTAATAAAGAGATTGGTCTCGCCCTCTAATCGTTGAGTGATGGCATAGCTTTCTATGGTTCGAATGCTAGTTGTGCCTACCGCAATGACCTTGCCACCCCTTTTTTTTGTTTCTTGAATCGCTTGTAGCGTTTCATCTGGAATGGAATACCACTCATAATGCATTTGGTGTAAAGAGAGATCTTCGTGCCGCACTGGTGTAAAGGTACCTGCGCCAACATGCAAGGTAATCGCAGCCTGCCGAACACCGCGTTCTCTAAGGCTTGTCAAAATACTTTCATCAAAATGAAGCCCCGCTGTTGGAGCGGCAACTGCTCCAGGATTTTTAGCCATGACCGTTTGATAACGTTTGGCGTCATCGCTATCCGGAGTGTGGTCAATATAAGGTGGGAGGGGTAACTCACCATATGCCTCGAGTACTGACATCGCATTTTCTGGGAAAGTGATTTCATAAAAATCATTACTCCCCCCAAGATTAGCTCGACCTAAAACAGTGATTGTGATTGGCGTATTGTCTGAGCCAGTCTCATGTGACCGAGAGCGCAGCATAATTTGACCGCCCGGCTTTGGAACCTTTGAAGCCCGAATCTGGGCGAGGGCCTGATTAGAGCCTGTAATGCGTTCAATTAAAAGTTCAACCTGACCCCCAGTTTCTTTTTGTCCAAACAGGCGAGCTGGGATTACTCGGGTATCGTTAAAGACTAGAAGATCGTTCTCATTAATTAATTGCACAATATCGCTAAATGAACGATCAAGGCATAGAGGTTTTCCGTCCGCAGTATGCGCAAGCTCTAAGAGCCGGCTGGCAGAGCGTTCCGCTAATGGGTGCTGAGCAATTAGCTCAGGGGGAAGGTCGTAATTGAAGTCAGATAGTTGCATGGTATTACCATCGGTGTTGGGATTCTAACCATGAGCACAAAGCCCTTGCCAAAATTAAGCAAAACACCGACTCGAATAGGGTCTCAAGCCCTCCTTGAAAAGATTGGGTTGGGGACTCCTGCCGCTTTGGCTTTGCATCTCCCCATGCGCTATGAGGATGAAACCCAGCTTTGGACTATTGCAGAAGCCATGGCTCAGTCGGGTGAGGGTGCGGTACAAACTCAAGGGGTGGTAATTCGTAGTCAAGTTCTGTATCGGCCCCGTCGACAGTTGGTGGTCACCATTGAGGATGATCATTCCGAGCTAAATCTTCGTTGGCTTAATTTTTATCCGAGTCAGCAAAAGCAAATGGCAGTCGGAGCTCACTTACGCGTTCGTGGAGAGATTCGGGATGGTTATTTGGGCGCGGAGATGGTGCATCCTACTGTACGTGCAGTGCCGGCAAATGCGCCCTTGCCAAAGAGCTTAAGCCCAGTTTATTCAGTCTCTGCAGGCATTAGTCAAGCAGCTATTCGTAAAGCAGTTTTAGGAGCCCTAGATCACCCTAGTATGCAAATGGTTCTAGCTGAAATTCTTCCCCCTTCAATCTTAGTTAGTGCCGAGAAGGCGGCGATGCAATTTAGTCTTCGGGATGCAGTGATGTATTTACATCAACCGCCTGCAGATGCTGATACGAATGCATTAATGGAGCGAACGCATCCCGCTTGGCGCAGAGTACAGCTCGAAGAGTTGCTTGCTCAACAAATATCACTTAAGCAAGCTCATGAAATACGCAAGGGCCGCGCATCTCCTCCTTCGATATTGACCGATCAGCCAGCAAGATCCTTGTCTCCAGTAAAAACAAAATCACTCACGCACCAATTACACGAGGCACTTCCTTTTGAATTGACCGCTGCTCAGAACAAGGTATGGGCACAAATTAGTAATGATTTGCAGGCAAGTTATCCCATGAATCGTTTATTGCAGGGTGATGTAGGAAGTGGCAAAACGATCGTAGCTGCTTTGGCAAGCGCACAAATGGTAGAGCGCTCTTATCAGGTTGCCATTATGGCGCCCACCGAAATTTTGGCTGAGCAACATTATTTGAAGTTTAAGGAATGGTTTGAACCCTTGGGCGTTTCAGTGATTTGGTTAGCGGGGGGCATGAAGGCTAAGGAAAAGAAACAAGCCCAAGATTTAATTGAATCTGGTCAAGCGCAAATTGTGGTGGGGACACATGCCTTAATTCAGGATGCGGTACATTTTGCTGCGTTGGGTCTGGCGGTCATTGATGAACAACATCGCTTTGGTGTACGTCAACGTCTAGAAATCTCTCAGCGGATTGGCTCAGTAACCTACTACTGCCATCAACTCATGATGTCGGCTACGCCCATACCGCGTACTTTGGCGATGACCTATTACGCCGATCTCGATGTATCCGTGATTGATGAGCTTCCTCCAGGGCGACAGCCAATCACAACCAAGCTGGTGAAAGATGGGAGACGTCAAGAAGTTATTACCGGGCTTGAGCAGTGGCTCCAAAAAGGCTTGCAAGCCTATTGGGTCTGTCCCTTGATTGAGGAGTCGGAGGCCTTGCAATTGCAAACGGCGGTTGATAGTCATGCAGAGTTATCCAGTGTCCTTGGCAACTACCCAGTTGGATTGATTCATGGACGCTTAAAGGCAGAGGAGAAGGTAGCCATCATGGCAAACTTCAAGTCTGGCAAGACCAAGGTCTTGGTTTCCACCACGGTGATTGAAGTTGGGGTTGATGTACCCAATGCCGCTTTGATGGTTATTGAGCATGCGGAGCGTTTTGGCTATGCCCAGATTCATCAGTTGCGGGGACGAGTAGGGAGGGGATCTGCCGAGTCAACCTGCATATTGATGTATTCAGAGCCCTTATCCTTGGCCGCCAAAGAGCGCTTACAGACCCTGCGAGAGGTTTCTGATGGATTTGTAATCGCAGAGCGGGATTTGGCTTTGCGAGGGCCTGGTGAACTCCTGGGCGCGAAGCAATCCGGTGAGGCGATGCTACGTTTTGTTGACCTGCAGCGGGATGCATGGTTAATTAAGATTGCCCAAGATCTGGCTGATCGTTTGTTAATACAGCACCCTGATCTAGTACAGGCCCATTTAGGCCGTTGGGTCGGATCACGCACAGAATTTCTAAAGGCTTGATAATTGCACTATGACCTTAACCGAACTCCGTTATATCGTTGCCGTTGCTAGGGAGCGCCATTTTGGACGGGCTGCCGAGGCCTGTCATGTTTCTCAACCAACCTTGTCGGTTGCTATTAAGAAGCTTGAAGAAGAGCTGCAGACCCAAATTTTTGAGCGTACTAGTTCTGATGTTGCTCTTACCACTCTCGGCGCGGTCATTATTCAGCAAGCCCAACGCGTATTAGAAGAAGCTAACGCTCTAAAGCACTTGGCCAAACATGGGCAAGACCCCTTGTCCGGACCATTACGCTTAGGGGCTATTTATACCGTTGCTCCTTATTTACTTCCAAGCTTAGTTCGGGTTGCACGCGATACCTTACCAAAGGCCCCTCTATTTTTGGAAGAGAACTTTACCGTACGCTTAATTGAGATGCTGCGCCAAGGTGAGTTGGATTGCGCCATCTTAGCCGACCCATTTCCGAGCGCTGGATTAGATTTTCTGGATCTGTATGAGGAACCCTTTTTAGTAGCCATTCCCAAGGGACATGAGTGGTCAGATCGTCCCACCATTGGCCAAAAAGAGCTCAAAGAGCAAAACACCTTATTGCTGGGTGCTGGCCATTGTTTTAGAGATCACGTCTTGGGGGTTTGCCCAGAGTTAAACCGTTTTGGTTCCGGCCTTACATTAGGTGAGCATCGCAGCTTTGAGGGCTCTTCCTTAGAGACCATTCGCCAAATGGTAGCAGGTGGTATTGGCATAACCGTATTGCCTCGTACCTCGGTGATCAATCCCAATGATCGAGACGGCTTAATTATTTATATTCCGTTTAATGACCCTGAGCCCACTCGACGCGTGAGCTTAGTGTGGCGCAAGGGCTACCCCCGAATAGAGGCGATGAAAGCTTTAGCACGCACGATTCGGGCTTGCGATCTTCCTGGAGCGAGGCTGCTCTGATTCCCGAGCGTTTGCAGTCCTACATCGCGCTGGTGCGCTTAAATAAGCCCATCGGTATTTTGTTACTGCTATGGCCAACTCTCTGGGGCTTATTCCTGGCTAGCGATGGGTGGCCCGCTCTTTCAATGCTACTTATCTTTTGTGTGGGTACCGTACTAATGCGAAGTGCTGGATGCGCAATTAATGATTATGCAGATCGAGATTTTGATAAGCATGTATTACGAACCAAAGAACGTCCTCTAACCAGTGGCAAGATCAGCAAAAAAGAGGCTGTATTGATTGCGATAGGCCTTGCACTGGTTTCTTTTCTGTTGATACAACCTTTAAATATACTCACAAAACACTTATCCGTTTTTGCTGTGATCATTGCTGGCATCTACCCATTTACAAAACGATTTTTTTCGATACCGCAAGCAGTATTAGGAGTTGCCTTTGGTTTTGGGATACCCATGGCATATGCGGCTATTCAAAATATGATCCCCATCGAAGCTTGGATTTTGTTGATTGGTAATATCTTTTGGGCCATTGCCTACGATACGGCTTACGCAATGGTTGATCGTGATGACGATATTCGCCTCGGATTAAAAACCTCCGCCATTACATTTGGGCGATTTGATGTCACTGCAATCACAATTTGTTACGGTATCTTGTTTGCTTCTCAAATTTGGGTCGCTGAGTTAGCTGGGCTTAGCAAATGGTTCTATCTTGGCTGGATCGCTGCTCTGGGGTGCGCAATCTATGAGCTGCGTTTGATTTCAAGCCGTAAGCGTGATGCCTGCTTCAAGGCTTTCTTGCACAATAATTGGCTGGGAGCCAGTTTATTTTTAGGAATCTTTTTGGGCTTGATATTGGAGTAGGCAATTGATTAAGAGCCACCCAGCTCTTTAGCCATTTGTACTCCACGCTCTTTGGCTGCAGCAAGGGCTTCTTCCAAAATACCTTGCCACTGTTTTTCATGTAAAACATCTAGGGCTGCTGCCGTGGTACCCCCTTTAGAGGTCACTTTCTGACGCAAAGTAGACGGAGAATCACTCGACTGCATCGCCAGGGCGGCTGCGCCAACTACGGTTTGGTAGGCTAATAGCCGAGCCGTGTCAGTAGGTAGCCCCATACGTTCACCACCAGACTGCAGAGCCTCTAAAAATGCAAACACATACGCAGGCCCGCTTCCCGAAACTGCAGTAACCGCATCCATCAAAGACTCATCATGAATCCATACTGTTTTGCCAACGGATGAACAAATAGTTTCAGCATGCTTGCGTTGTGCCTCACTCACAGTTGCTGGCGCAAATAAGCCAGTCATACCCTGATTAATCAGGGCAGGTGTATTGGGCATTGCACGAACGCAGCACTCGTAGTGCAACCAGTGGGCCATACTGGCAGTCGGAATACCTGCTGCAATACTTAGAATAAGAGGACGCTCACCTGAACAATTTTTGATAAGGTGGGCTAACTCAAAAGCGATAGACTTGAAGTCTTGGGGCTTTACCGCAACGATCACAACGTGTGCTGCATTTAATTGCTCTTGCGCATTCATTAGAGTCGATAAAACATGAATGGAGAAGTCATGGGTAAGATGTGCTGCAGTTTGAGGGTCGGTCTCAACAGTGGATATAGATTTAGGATCAAATCCTTTTTTTAGAAGGCCGCCAATAAGGGCTCGACCCATATTGCCGCCCCCAATAAAAAGGGTATTCATGTGATTAGATCTTGTCATGCCTCTATCTTAGCGCTAGGCGGACGTTGTCCAAAAATAGCGCTCCCCACCCGTATCATCGTAGCGCCCTCAGCAATAGCCGCCTCCAGATCTTCCGACATGCCCATAGATAGGGTATCGAAGTTATGAAAACCAGCAGTCATTTCTTTTTGCATACGAATAGACTCAAAAAGTTCCCGAACTGCTGCAAACGATTTACGTTGTTCATTGGGATTCTGGGTGGGCTCTGGTATTGCCATTAGTCCACGCAAGGTAAGACCGCGTAATGGCGCAATTTGCTCACACAGGGCAAGCGCTTCAGAGGGATGAACGCCGGATTTACTTTCTTCCCCGCTAATATTTACTTGCACACAGACCTGAAGGGGGCCAAGACGAGCATGCGGCTCACGCTGAACAGAAAGGCGTTCAGCAATCTTCAGGCGGTCAATGGTGTGCATCCAATCAAAGTGCTCTGCAATCTCAGCCGTTTTATTGCTTTGAAGCGGGCCAATGAAATGCCATTCAAGCCAGGGGCGTAATTTATCAAGCTGCTTAATTTTATCAACAGCCTCTTGAACGTAGTTCTCACCAAACGCTCTTTGTCCTGCATGCATCGCTTCTTCGATAGCTGCACTCGGAAAGGTTTTGCTAACAGCAATTAGTTGTATGGTCTCTGGGTCACGACCATATTCCTCGGCAGCAGCATCAATACGATACTGAATTGCCATTAATTGGTTAGTAATGCGCCCCATTATGTTTTAGCTAGAAGTTGATCGATGATCTCAACCCAATGACGAACCGGTAGGTGGTCTTGATGAAGATGGCTGATGCAGCCCACATTACCGGATACTACTGTCTTAGCACCAGAGCTCGCGCAGGCAGTTTCTAGATTCTGAATCTTTTGGATACGTAATTGCTCAGAGAGTTTTGGTTGTAATACCGAGTAGGTGCCTGCTGAGCCACAACATAAATGACTATCGGCACATACATTCACACCGATACCCAGACTTTCTAGAAGACCTTCAACCTTACCCCTAATTTGTTGACCATGCTGTAAGGTGCATGGTGGGTGATAGACAACCCCCGCTTTCTTATCTTGCCCAATTTTCTGAATCAACTTTTCCTGAAATTGCGGCATGATTTCTGATAGATCTTTACAAAGCTCAGAAACTCTCTTTGCTTTGCTTGCGTAGAGCGGATCATCGTGTAATAAATGTCCATAGTCTTTCACCATCACGCCGCAGCCCGAGGCATTCATCACAATCGCCTCTACTGAGTCTTTGCCATTCTCAATAGATGGCCACCAAGCGTCAATATTGCGTTTGGCATCGGTAAGCCCGCCATCTTGGTCGTTGAGGTGATAGCGCAGCGCACCACAGCATCCTGCTTTACTACTGCTGATTAGCTCAATACCCAATGCATCTAAGACCCGAACGGTGGCGTGATTGATGTTGGGTAGCATGCCCGGTTGAACACAGCCCTCAAGGATCAACATCTTGCGTGCATGGTGGCGCTGTGGGCGCTGTCCTGCAGGTAAGCCCTGCGGTATTTTTCTCTGAAGCGCAGCAGGCATATGTGGTCGTACTACGCGACCCACGGCCATTGCCGTGTTAAAGAGCGTTGGACTTGTTAAACCCTCTTTTAACAGCCAGCGGGTTATTCGCTCTGAAGATGGGCGCGGTGCGGTTTTCTCTTCAGCCCATTTGCGTCCGATATCCACGAGCTTGCCATACTCGACGCCGCTAGGGCACGTGCTTTCACAATTGCGGCAAGTAAGGCAGCGATCTAGGTGTCCGCGGGTCTTCTCGGTCGGCAACTGACCCTCAGCAATTTGTTTAATGAGATAAATGCGACCACGTGGACCATCCAACTCATCACCTAATAACTGATAGGTTGGACATGTTGCAGTACAAAAGCCACAATGTACGCACTTCCCTAAGATACGCTTTGCTTCAATACCATCTGCGGTATTGATAAATTGTGGTGCTAATTTAGTTTCCATAATTAAGGTAGGCGACCTGTCGTAAAGACTCCAAATGGATCAAAGGAGTGGCGCAAGCGCTTTTGCACAAGCTCTAGACCAGCAGTAAGAGGGTTTGATTGCAAAGAGGTGAAACGTTCAAACTGTTCAGAACCATTATTTCTAAAACAACTAGCATGTCCACCATGTTCTTGAGCAAGCGCTATCAGAGTGTTCGAAATGCTTTGATTAGCTGGCCCCTGAAACCAACGTTGTTGACCATGCCACTCCATAATGCTAGTCGGATTAAAACCGATTGGCATTGGGATGGAAGGACAGTGTGCTGGTAAAGATAATCGCCAGAGCGCGTTGCCCGGAGCAAGCTCCTTGAACCAAACATGGGCTTGCTCACGCAATTCATTCCAGAAATTAACTGCATCCGTAAAGTCCATCAATGTGGCGCTTAGTTCCGCCACCATCATTTTGCTTGCGGTAGCAACTGCAGCATTAGCACCTGCTAAGCGAACCGTCAGCTGACCCTCTTCATTGGTCTTGCCAATCCATGCACTTGCATTAAGGGGGAGTGGTTGTCCAGCCCATTCATTCAGAATACGTAATGCGCGATCTTGTGTGATGGTGCAACGTAAACTCGCTGTCGCAGCGGGCTTTGGTAGTACCTTGACAGACGCCTCAAGTAGCAGAGCAAGAGTACCTAGCGATCCTGGCAAGAGACGTGAGACATCATAGCCAGCAACGTTTTTCATGACCTTGCCACCAAAGGAAAGATCTTCACCGCGACCGTCCATGAGGCGAGTGCCCAAGACAAAATCTCTTAAGTTGCCAGCACTGATGCGAGCGGGACCAGCAAGTCCTGCCGCGATTACTCCGCCAAAAGTAGCTGCCTGTCCAAAGTGGGGTGGTTCAAAGGGAAGCATCTGATTTTTTTCAGAGAGCGCCGCTTCAATTTCAGCAATTGGAGTGCCTGCACATGCCGTGATGACTAACTCCTCCGGTTGGTAATCCAAGATTCCTTGATAAGGTTTGGTACTTAAGGTTTGTGGGAGCTTTGGATTGCCAAACCAATCCTTGCTAGCACCACCTTCGATCGATAAGGCTTTGTTATGTTTACCTGCCTCGATAATCTGTTCCCGAAACTGCGAAAGAATTGCTTCACTCATACTTAGAAGCGCTCCAACTCTGGGTGAGGCAGAGCGCCACCACTAATCCGCATTCTGCCGTATTCGGCACAGCGGTTGAGTGTTGGGATTGCTTTGTCGGGGTTTAGTAAGCGATCTGGATCAAAT
This sequence comes from Polynucleobacter sp. UK-FUSCHL-C3, assembly GCF_040409815.1. Taxonomy (NCBI): domain Bacteria; kingdom Pseudomonadati; phylum Pseudomonadota; class Betaproteobacteria; order Burkholderiales; family Burkholderiaceae; genus Polynucleobacter; species Polynucleobacter sp. UK-FUSCHL-C3. The sequence goes on along the minus strand of NZ_CP099959.1, from coordinate 1,632,904 downwards.
GCTGCTTTAACGCCCCAAAAGAGTTCACGCTCTTGCTCACCAAATTGCACGCACATCGAATTAATCTTCTCAATACCAACCCCATGCTCTCCGGTAATCGTGCCACCTAACTCAACACAGGCCTCTAGAATCTCGGTACCAAATTCTTCAGCACGATGCCATTCATCAGGATCGGCGCCATTAAACAGAATTAGGGGATGCATATTTCCATCGCCTGCATGAAATACATTTAAACAGCCTAAGCGGTATTTTTCTTCCATACCCTTAATGCGACGTAATAAGGTCGCAATGTGTCGTCTCGGGATCGTGCCATCCATGCAGTAATAATCTGCCGCAATTCGACCGGCAGCTGGGAAGGCATTTTTACGACCACTCCAGAAGCGTAATCTCTCTGCCTCATTTTGTGAGACCTGGATACGGCTTGCTCCTTGCTGTTCAAGCACAGCATTCATGCGCGCAATCTCCTCCTCAACCTCTTCGGGGGTGCCGTCTGATTCGCATAACAATATAGCTTCAGCATCGAGGTCATAACCCGCATGCACAAATTCTTCTACCGCACGAGTGGTAGCCCGATCCATCATTTCAAGACCTGCTGGGATGATGCCGGCCGCAATAATGGCTGCGACCGCGTTACCACCCTTTTCTATGTCGTTAAAACTCGCCATAATGACCCGAGCTAATTTGGGCTTAGGGACGAGCTTTACTGTAATCTCGGTAACAATACCCAGCATTCCCTCGCTACCAATTAGTACTGCAAGCAGGTCGAGTCCAGGCGCATCAGGGGCCATACCACCAAATTCAACGACGTCGCCATTCATTAATACAGCGCGTACTCTTAATACATTGTGAAGTGTGAGCCCATACTTTAGACAATGAACACCGCCCGAGTTCTCATTAACGTTGCCGCCAATCGAGCAAGCAATTTGGGAGGATGGGTCTGGCGCATAGTACAAGCCATGCTTGGCCACCGCTTCAGAGATTGCTAGATTACGCACACCCGGTTGCACAACAGCGGTTCGTGTGAACGGATCAATCTTCGTAATCTTTTTAAACTTAGCCAAGGAAAGAACGAGACCTTGCTCGATCGGCATCGCGCCTCCCGATAAACCTGTCCCAGATCCTCTTGGAACAATGGGAATTTGCATGGCATGGCAAGCCTTAAGAATACGCACAACCTGATCCTCAGTCTCTGGGAGAGCAACTGCCAGAGGCATTTTTCGGTAGGCTGCTAAACCATCGCACTCATAGGGAATAGTGTCCTCTGGCTGCCATAGGAGAGCATCTTCTGCCAGGATAGGACTAAGGGCCGAGACTAAAAGCGCCTGTTTTTCTTGGATAGTAAGGATTTCTGCGGCGGTGTGGGGGGCGTTCATCGGTCTATTTTAGCCACTTACCTATAATCAGTGCATGGGAAATAGACTTTCAAAAATAGCGACGCGAACCGGCGATGCCGGGATGACCGGTTTAGGTGATGGTAGCCGGGTTGAAAAGGATCATTTGCGGATCTGCGCCATGGGCGATGTGGATGAGCTCAACTCTCAGATTGGGGTCTTGATGACCGAAGAGTTTCCCGACTCAATTGCGAACGATCTACGAAATCTTCTGCTGCGGGTTCAGCATGATTTATTTGATTTGGGCGGCGAACTTTGTATTCCTAACTACACTTTACTCAAGACTGAACAGGTAGAGCAATTAGATGTCTGGCTGAATCAGTACAACGCCAGCCTGCCTCCCCTGAAAGAATTTATTTTGCCAGGCGGTACTCGCGCTGCCGCTCAAGCACACATTTGTCGAACAGTGTGCCGTCGTGCTGAACGCTCGATTGTGAAACTGGGTTGGGCTGATCCCATTCATGATTCTCCTCGTCAATATGTCAACCGACTATCGGACCTTCTCTTTGTGCTGGCTCGCGTACTCAATCGTGCTGCTGGTGGCCATGATGTTTTGTGGAAAAACCAAAATAAGGTCGACGAGACTTAGTAGAAATAAAAACGCGGACCAGGGTCCGCGTATCACTTGGGTACTTACGCGCGTCGGCGTTTACGAACAGCCTCCGCCAATCGTTCAAGAACTTGTACAGAGTCATCCCAATTAATACAAGCATCCGTAATACTCTTGCCGTACTCTAGAGCCTTGGGATCATCTTTGCCGGGTGTAAATTTCTGTGCACCTGAATGGAGATGACTTTCAATCATGACCCCAAAAATATTTTTTGATCCACTCTCAATTTGCTCGGCAATATCATTGGCCACATCAATTTGTCGTTGATGTTGCTTGCTTGAGTTTGCATGCGATAGATCAATCATCAATCGCGCTGGAAGTTTGGCGGCTTCTAGTTCAGCACAAGCAGCTTGCACATACTTCGCTTCATAGTTTGGTTCTTTGCCGCCCCGCAAAATTACGTGGCAGTCTTTATTGCCCTTAGTTTCTACAATGGCAACTTGACCATTTTTGTGCACTGAAAGGAAGTGGTGTGGTCGATGCGCCGCCTGAATGGCGTCTGTCGCTATCTTGATATTGCCATCCGTACCATTTTTAAATCCAATCGGCGCAGACAGGCCAGAGCTTAGCTCTCGGTGAACCTGGCTTTCGGTGGTGCGCGCACCAATTGCACCCCATGAGATTAGATCAGCGATGTATTGGGGGGAAATTACATCGAGGAACTCACTACCCGCTGGCATGCCGAGACGATTAATTTCCATTAGCACCTGGCGTGCAATACGCAAACCTTCTTCGATCTTAAAACTTTCATCAAGGTAGGGGTCGTTGATTAAACCCTTCCAGCCTACCGTAGTACGTGGCTTTTCAAAATAGACACGCATCACGATTTCAAGATCCGCGCTCAGGCGGCTACGTTCTTTTAAGAGACGTTGACAATACTCAACTGCAGCTGCTGGATCATGAATGGAGCAGGGGCCGATGATGACCAATAAACGATCATCTTTGCCATGGATAAGATTGCGGATTTTCTCGCGGGTACGACCGATTAACTTCTCCGTTGGCGTGCCAGAAATAGGAAAAAACCGAATTAAATGCTCTGGCGGAGGCAGAACCGTAATATTACCTACGCGTTGGTCATCGGTCGCAGAGGTCTTATCGATACTCGCGTACCAGCTTTCTTGAGGGTTTTGGGGTTTAGTGCTCATGGCTTCTATTCTAAAGCCTGATTACAAAGACTGCCTTTTTAGGCGGTTCCACCTACAGTCATTTGATTAATTCGTAAGGTGGGCTGACCAACTCCAACAGGCACACTCTGACCTTCTTTACCGCATACGCCAACCCCACTATCTAAACGTAAATCGTTGCCAATCATAGTGACCTGCTTGAGAGATTCAGGGCCATTGCCGATGATGGTTGCACCTTTCACCGGATATTGAATCTTACCGTTTTCTACCCAATATGCGACCGAGGCAGAGAACACAAATTTACCGCTTGTAATATCAACCTGACCGCCGCCAAAGTTCACTGCGTATAAACCACGATCAATGCTCGCCACAATTTCTTGGGGGTCGTATTGGCCAGCCAGCATATATGTATTCGTCATTCGGGGTAGGGGGAGGGAGGCGAAGCTTTCGCGTCGGCCATTCCCAGTCAAGGGCATCTTCATCAGACGCGCATTTAAACTATCTTGAATGTAGCCTTTGAGCACCCCATCTTCGATCAGTGTGGTGCATTGTGTTGGCGTACCTTCGTCATCCATATTGAGGGAGCCACGTCGACCGCTTAAGGTACCGTCATCAACCACTGTTACACCCTTGGCGGCTACGCGTTCACCGATTCGGCCCGAGAAGGCTGAGGAGCCCTTACGATTGAAGTCGCCCTCAAGTCCGTGTCCGATTGCCTCATGCAAGAGTACACCCGGCCAGCCTGGGCCCATAACCACAGTCATTGGTCCTGCAGGAGCGGGCCGTGAACCCAAATTGAGTAGAGCGTTGTCAACCGCTTCATCAACCCATTGATGAATTCGTTCTGCATTAAAGAAGCCGTAGTCAGTTCGTGCGCCACCGCCAGCAGAGCCTGATTCACGACGACCATTTTGTTCGGCAATGACGTGAACGGATACGCGTACTAATGGACGGATATCGGCTGCCATTAAACCATTTGCGCGTGCTACCAGAACAACATCAAATTCACCCGCAAGGCTCGCCATTACTTGAATGATGCGGGGATCACGTGCTTTAGCACGACGTTCAATTTGCTCGAGGAGCGCAATTTTTTCTGGAGGCTTTAAGGAGTCCAATGGATTCAGGTGGGAGTACAGTGACGTACTTAAATGGCTTTGTCCTATGATCGGGTTGCGAAGTTTTACCATCCCACCTTTTGGTCCAATCACTCGAGTGGCATTGGCTGCTTTTAATAAAGCTTCTGCGCTAATGACATCCGAGTAGGCAAAGGCTGTTTTATCTCCTGAGATAGCGCGGACCCCAACCCCTTGATCAATATTGAAGCTACCGGATTTAACAATGCCTTCCTCCAGACTCCATTGTTCGCTTCGTGTGTGTTGAAAATAAAGATCGGCATCGTCTAGACGATGTGCATGCATCACACCAAACAGATGATCTAGGTCTGAGGTGCTCAGCCCATTTGGCTTAAGCAAAACAGAGTTTGCGAGATCAAAGGCTTGGTTGGCCTCAAGGGGTGCTGCAAGATGATGTAGTGGAAGATCAGAGGTATTCATTACGATAGCTTACGATGTTTTAGAGCAGGCAGCTTGGAGCGAACCCCCTCAAGGGTTTCTTTTTGGACTTGACCAATTACAAATCCCTCGCCGCTAGGAAGTTCTTGAATGATGTGACCCCAGGGATCAATTAGCATAGACTGCCCCCAGGTCTGCCTTTGGTTCTGATGCAAGCCACCCTGAGCCGACGCTAAGAAATAACATTGGTTTTCAATTGCGCGGGCGCGTAATAAAATCTCCCAATGGTCTTTACCGGTTGTGTGGGTAAATGCCGCGGGTATTACTTGGCAGTCTACAGTTTCGTGTTGGCGGTAGAGCTCCGGAAAGCGCAGATCGTAGCAAATGCTTAAGCCAAAAACCCAGTCTTCATCTTGATCATGGATGCGCACCGTGCTGATTTGATTGCCTGCCTCAATGGTCTCAGACTCTTGGTAACGCTCTTTTTCGGTTTGGAAGCCAAACAAATGCATTTTGTCGTAACGAGCGGTACAAATACCCTGAGGATTAAATACGAGGGTGGTATTTAAAACCTTATGCTGATCACTTGCTTCAAGGGGTATTGTGCCCGCGAATAAATAAATCTGATGCTGATGTGCAAGCTCTTGCATCGCTGATTGAATTGGCCCGCTACCAAAGGCCTCCCGAACTTTCACCTTATCGGTGTCGTTAAGACCCATTAGGCAAAAATACTCTGGCAGTGTGATGACCTTAGCCCCCGCTTTAGCCGCCTCGCCAACAAGACGTCGGGCCGTCTCTAGATTCCCCTCTAAATAGGCAGAAGAGATCATTTGGATGGCGGCAACGCTAAGAGATCGAGGCATATAGCTCAATACTAATACTGAATGACAAATTTCTCAGTTCTGAGGAGAAACGCTTGGAGCACGGCTGGGGGTATTCGGTGTAGAAGGCGCGCTTGGCATTTTTTGCTCACGCAAAAGATTGCGGGAACGAATAGTCTCGATGATTTTTGGATCCAAGGGTTGTCCATTTTGATCTAACGCAATAACATCAGGCTTATCCCAACTGCCTTGAACAAGATAATCCGATTGCAGGGTGCGATTTAGCTGGTTGCTAATCAGGTATTGACTAATTAAAGCACTTGCTCCAATGATGGGGTTGACAGCAAAAAGTGCCAGAGCACCGGCAGTCGCATCAATCGTTGGAAAAATCGTAATACGTAAATCTTGTGTTTGTTTGGGGATGTTCACTAAGCCGCTTGTCGCAACACGCGCTTGGTTTAATTGCATTGTAAAGTTTTGGGTTCTTGCAACACCATTACGAATGACAAAGTCACCGGAGAGTGTATTAAAGCTGGTACCTGCGGTCACAACATTTCCGAGACTTCCCTGAATATCAAAGCTTGCAAATTTTAGGAGACTTTGTAGGCTAAATACACCGATGACTTTGGCAATCCCAGAATCGACTTGGAGCAACCGCCCATTTTCAAGTTTAATAGCAATCTTTCCACTAAGGGTTTCATAGGCAGGATCATACGGAGGACCGCTCCAATCCAGTTGCGCAGTAACAATTCCTTTGCCACCTTCCACCGCTTTTGGACTACCCCAGTGTACAATCACTCCACCAAGATCTTTAATCTCTGAACTCACGTCTAGCAAAATACGTTCATTGTTACCCTGGGTATCCACAGACCACTCTCCCGAGACCTTCGTGCTTGCCTCTGCATTGGTGACGACCAAGTTTTGAATAGCGATCTTATTGAGACTATTTTGGGTTTTGATCACAATACCCCCAGGCTTGTATTGGTTGATTGATAGCTGGTCAATCGTGAGATCTAGTTCAGGAATAGAGTTGAGGGGAACAGTTTTGGCGACAGCTTTAGCCTTAGGATCACCAGCCACGCTAATTATCCGGGGGGTTGATTTTGGAACATTTAAGCGAACTAATTTGCCTTTGACGAGATCAAATCCTGGGCGCTCTACATACTGAACTTGCCCCTCAAGGAGGGGGGATTTAGCTTGGATCAGCCAGCTACCATTTACTAGTTTTGCATTGAGGGTGAGATTGGGCCATTGCCGATTCAGAGCGACAGCATTTCGAACGCGCGCATTCAATACTTTGAGGCCATCCCCATCAGGACTCGAGCTGCCTTTCATGCTCCCTTGAGTAGATTTTTGCACAGGAGCTTTATTACTCAGGGCCTTTGGGTAAAGCAGACTATGCCAGTCATCGATATTGATATCATTAGCTTGCAAGTTAATTCCAATTCCTGATTCAGGAACAAGAGGTGTGACACCTATACCAATACCCTGACTCATCACACCTTGTGCATTGATTCGGCCTTCAAGACTAATATTTTTTCCTAACTGACTAGACCATTGCGAGGTCCGCTTTGATGTACTCTCATTCAGTACAGATTGATATTTAAACTGCCCCTTAAGATTGCTGCCCGTTTTTTTATCTAGCGGCTGAGGCAAATTAGACCCCAGTGCATTGAGATCAAGATCCAGGTTTAACTCAGTTAGCTTACTACTTAAAACTAAATTTCCTTTAAAACCAATATTGCCGTTTAGAGCGTTTAGTAATTGTCGTGATTGGGCGCCCACCTTATCCGAGAAGTGCTCTTTGAGCCGCGCAAGATCAACCTTGCCACTTAGGTCGTACAAATCCTTTTTATTTTGAGATACAGCATTTTGTTTTAAGCTAACGGTGCCACCAAAAAACTCAGCGCTGATCTGCTCAAATTGAGGTAGATCTTCTGTTAAGCGAACAGTTCCTTGTACTTTATTAAATGGCGCTAGATCAGACCATTGAACTATATTGTTATTTAGATAAAGCGCAGCATTTAATTTGAGGTCATTAGTATTTTGGAGTGGTAAAGTAAATCCCAAATCTAATTTACCGAGACCCGATATTTTCAACTGATTTGCAAGAGCCGGCCTTTGTAAAAGAACGGGAGTTGTTCTGAGATAGTCCATCATGTCATCAATGGGACCATTAACTACAGCCTTGAACTGAACACTAGCTTGCTTGCTTGCGATGTTTACAATTTCAGCATTGAGATTTTGTATTTGCAATCCCTTGTAGCGAGCACTCTGAATGTTCGCAGCAAGTTTAGCCTGCTGCATGGTGATTTGACCTTCGAGATCAGTAAATTCTGGCCAGGACCCTTTATTTGCAGGAAATAGGGGTGCAGGGCGATAAACTACTTTGGTAATTGGTAGCGTTAGAGTTAGTTCACCTGAGTTGGGAGTCTCAAATGGAGCCTTATTGGGGTCCCCCTTTATTTTCAGACTACCATTTTTGATTTGACCACCAATGACCGCTTTTTCAATATAGCTTCGAGCGTCCTTGGACATTTCAGAAGGTAAGTAGCGAAAAATGGTTTGAATTTCAGCACGATCAAATTGAATGGCAAGGTCCATGCTGTCAGGATTCTTTTCTTTACCAATTAGGTAGCTACCTTTTGTATTTAGAGCAAGATCTTTATTAGCAACCGCAAGATCATCAAGCCCAATTAGCCATTGCTTATTCTTTAGAGACCAATTTACTTTTCCTTTGACGGTATCAAAGTTCATTTTTGGGTCAGCCAAAAACCCATCAATTACTAATTGGAGATTTTTAGAGTTTAGATCGATATTGCCCTGATCTTGATTGGCCAGAATTTTCCCAGTAAGGTTTGTGATTCCAGGAACAATATCTTGATAGCGCTTAACGGAGACATTATTAAGTTTTCCGGAGACGTCAAATTTAGGCCCTTGCCCACTGATTAGGCCACCAACAAGCGGAATAGTTGATTTGTTTTCAGACCAGGTAATGGATACATCGTTTAGTTCGCCCCTTGGCTCGCTTTGCTCAATGATTTGGCGAATCCTGCTTGGCAGGGGCAAATTTAAGGCAAAGAGACTAAGGTTTTGTAAGCCAATTTTAGAGGAAGAAAAAGAGAACTTTTCGATCTCCGTATTTTTCTTCGGAACTTGCCAAGAAAATGTCATGGGCGCCAGACTTTCAGGGGCTGTGTTGGAGCCTTGGTTCTTCTCGCGCCATGTAAATCGTTGAATGCCTAATGAAACAAATTTACCAGAGGTAAATTGTTTGGCATCTAACTCTAGCTGGGCAAATTCAATCGCTTGATTACTTTTTGATTGTTGAAATATGGGACGATCAATTGACAGAGCGAACTGACCGCCATCTGGTAGTCCTTTAGAAAGAGAGAGAGCTCCGGAAGAGCGTAAGACCCCGCTTAGTTGTTTAAAGGGGATTTCAAAATCACGGGTTAATTGGCCAATATCAAGTGATTGCACATCCCATTGAAAATCACCAATCCAATCGCGCCAATTTCCAGGCTCACCACCGATACGGTGTACAAATTTTCCTGAAAGGCTCAGTTTCTCTTGGTGCCATGGACTAAAGAGGCCGATATTGAGTTCGTGAGTACGAATTCCACTGCGAAGGGCTAAGGTCTCAATACGCAGATCTGCTACATCGGATTTCGATTTAGAAAAGTCTTTCCACAAAATAGTCGCATTATTGAGTTCAAGATTATTTTGTGAAAACAGCCAGTTTTGGGTATCGAGATCATCGGCCCCAGTGCCAGCCAAGATGCCCGCAACAAATAAGCGCTCTTGTTTATCGCGAACCACTTGAATGATTGCATCGCTAGCCTGCAGTTTGTTGAAATGGGGTTTAAGGTGATAAACAGACGACCAGCTTAATTCCCCCCGAATCTCCCGAATCTTGAGCCCAGGGCTATTGGGGATGAGTGCTGTTTGTTGGTTTGGGTTAGGAATGAACTCAAGGCCGGTCATGTCAAATACGGGCCGAATTCCTTCCCAATGTACATGCAGGTGGTCAATCTTTACCGACACCCCAATTCGCTCCGAGAGTAATTTTTCAATAGCAGGCTTTGAGGCTTCTATCTGAGGCCAGACGACAAAACGAATCAATAGATGCCCAATGACCCCAAGGCTCACAATAACTAGGCCAAGGATCAATAGGCGCCGAGACCATTGGACCCAAGAACTGGTGGTGGGCCGTAACCTAAGGAGGTCTTTTAGGCGAAGTGGGTACTTTTTCTCGGTCATCAATCCCTATTATCCGACACCCGAATTCAATTGGGCTAGTAAAGATTAAGATTAGATATGGTCAATACCCAAACTGCTCTTACTTTTCTAGAGAACCACTCCTTATTTGCCAGCCGTTGGCTAGGGGCACAGCAGCAATGGCGAGGATGGCTTGAGGAGAGACTTCATACCCCCATTGAGCCTAAGCAGATAGACGGATTGCTTCTATCCTTGCGGCAGTCCTTGGGTCAAGAGGGTCTTGAAGAGTCTGCCTTAATGAGCGAGTTACGCCTTGCCCGCCAGCGCTTAATGCTATGGATTGCGTATCGAGACCTTAATGGCTTGGCAACTCTTGATGAGGTTACGCATGCCCTGAGTTACTTTGCTCAGCAGAGTTTGGCATTGACGGTAGCTTATATTCGCCGAGATCTTAATAGCCGATTTGGCTTGCCATGGGCTCGTTTAGCCGACTACGAGTTGCCGCTCATGATTGTGGGCATGGGTAAGTTGGGGGGAAAGGAACTCAATCTTTCATCCGATATTGACCTAATCTTTTTGTATGAAGAAGAGGGCGATACCCGAGGTGGCTCTAGCTCGATCTCGAACCACGAGTGGTTTACAAAACTCGGGCGTCGCCTTATCAGAATTATTTCTGAACACGATGTCAATGGTTTTGTTTTTCGGGTCGATATGCGACTAAGGCCCAATGGAGATTCTGGCCCATTGGTTTGTAGTTTAGAAATGCTCGAAGAATATCTCTTTGTTCAAGGTCGAGAGTGGGAGCGCTACGCTTGGATCAAAGGTCGCATGATTTATCCCCTAAAAGATCACCCCGATCACGCTCGGTGTGAAAAGGGTCTAGAGCAAATTATTCGTCCATTTGTCTATCGTCGTCATTTGGACTATGGGGTGATTGCGGCGATTCGTGAGTTACATGCACAAATTCAGCGTGAAGCAGAGAAGCGAAGTAGCAACCGTAGTGGCCGATCGCGGGATATTAAATTAGGCCGAGGCGGAATTCGTGAAATTGAATTTCTGGCACAAATGTTTCAACTCATGCGTGGCGGCACAGATCCTCGTTTACGGATTCGCCCAACCTTAGAGGTGTTAGATCTATTAGAAGCCAATCAACTGATGAGTCCTGAAGAAATTCATGACTTAAAGGGGGCTTACGTATTCTTACGACGCCTAGAGCATCGAATACAGATTTGGGAAGATCAGCAAACCCATTATTTTCCAGAAAGTGATGAAGCGCGTTTACAGCTTGCCCAGGCTATGGCCGGACCAGATCAAGTCATTACGCTCGAGACATTTTTACAAGAGTTCAACGATCACCAGAATCGAGTGGCACGTTACTTTGAGAAAGCATTCTCTTTGGATGCGGGCGGTCGTTTGCAACTCGATGCAAACGATATGGATTGGCAGCCCGATCCCGCTCTATTTCCAAAAGTGCACGAGCGTTGGCAAAGTTGGCAGGATAGCTCTCGCGTAAAGGCTTTACCAGAAAAAAGTCGTTTGGTGATCCGAGGTTTGCTTAAAAAAGCTGCAACAGATATCACTGTCTCAAATGTCGGTGACGCAGATCAAACCCTATTACGTTTCTTTGACTTGCTCGAAGCAATTTCTAGGCGCGGTGCTTATTTATCTATTTTGGCAGAGTATTCCAATGCATTACAAAAGGTGCTTTTACTCTTGAGCTCCTCTCAATGGGCGGCTCAGTATCTCGCTAGACACCCTCACTTATTGGATGACCTTTTATCCGCTAGCGCTCAGTCAGAGCTAATCCACGATCCAGATAGTTATTGGAAAAAGGTCAAGATCGATTTGGATATGCGCTTAGATGACGCTCTTGATGACCATGCAAGCCCTGATCATGCAATGGATATTTTGCGTATTACACACCACACGGAGACCTTCTTAATTCTCTTAGCAGATTTGGGGATTGGCGCCCCAGAGGGTTTAAGTGTCGAGCGAGTAAGTGATCGACTCTCCGCTCTAGCCGATCTAATTTTGCAGGTTACCTATGAACGTGTTTGGCCAACTGTTGCCCAAAAGTTTTCTGTAGATGTCAAGAAATTACCGCAGTTTGCAGTCATCGCCTACGGCAAATTGGGTGGCAAGGAGTTAGGGTATGCATCCGATCTGGATCTCGTATTTTTATACGATGCCCCAGCGAGTGACCAATCAGCTCAAGAGGTTTTTTCAATCTTGGGCAAACGAATGATTAATTGGCTAACAACCTTAACAGCAGCAGGCACTTTATTTGAGATTGATACACGCTTACGTCCGAATGGCGCAGCAGGATTTTTGGTGACCAGTCTAGATTCGTTTAGACGATATCAGTTGCGCGAAGGTGATAATGCGGCATGGGTTTGGGAGCATCAGGCGATCTCACGGGCACGCTTTGCAGCAGGCAACCCCGATGTTGGCAAGCGCTTTGAGGAGATCCGTAAGGAGGTTCTATCGCAGGAACGCAAAACGAATGAACTCAAAAATGAGATTATTGAGATGCGCCACAAGGTCCATGCTGGCCATCCAAATGCATCCTCAGACTTTGATCTAAAGCATGACCCTGGGGGAATGGTTGATATTGAGTTTATGGTGCAATTTTTTGTTTTGGCCTATGCGAAGCAATTTCCTGCTTTACTGGGTAATTTAGGGAATATTGCATTACTCCGAATTGCTGCAGAGCATGAACTTATTACCGATGTACAGGCCTTAGAAATTGCCAACGCCTATCGAATATTTAGGGCGCAGCAACACCGCTTACGTTTGGATGGCGCAGAAAAAACGCGCATTGATATTGACCAACACCCTGAATTTGCAAACGCCAGAACCTACGTTAGTGCTCTCTGGAATCAAGTCTTTGGTGCGCCATCACGCCCCTAAGTGAACAACTTAAGACTGATCAAGAAGTTCTCGAGCGTGACGACGAGTGGTATCCGTAATGGTGGTGCCGCCCAACATTCTGGCGATTTCTTCAATTCGTTCTTGCCGTCCTAAAGAACTTACGTCAGAACTAGTTTTTCCACTCATTTGTGTTTTTGCGACTTTAAAGTGATGATTGCCCTGAGCGGCAACTTGTGCCAGATGGGTTACGCACAATATTTGGTGAGATTGACCAAGCTGCTTGAGTAGCTCACCAACGGTCTGTGCCACTGCACCACCAATTCCAGAATCGACCTCATCAAAAATAAGAGTAGGGGTAAAGCTTGCCTGGCTGGTAATGACACTAATCGCTAGGCTAATGCGCGCCAGTTCACCGCCAGAGGCTACTTTTGCTAGGGGGCGGGGAGTGCTTCCAGCATGCGCTGCAATTAAGTACTCCACATGGTCAATACCTTTGGCACTCGGCTCAGATGGGCTTAACATAATCTGTAGCTGACCTCCAGACATAGCCAGCGTTTGCATGGCAGCGCTAATCTCTTTGCTAAGCTGTTGAGCCGCCTTCTGGCGCTTTTGTGAGAGCTCTTTCGCAAGCTTTATGAACTTGGCTTCTTGATCTTGAAATTGCTGACGTAGTACTTCTATATTTTGCGCAGCAGTCAATGCATCTAATTTTTCTTGCGTATCGATCCAAAGTTGGGCTAAATCGTCTGGATTCACTTTATATTTACGTGCTGCCGTATGAAGTACTTGCATTCGCACATCCACTTCCGCAAGTCGATCTGGATCCAAATCCATTTTTTGCAAATAACGATTGAGACTATGGAGAGCTTCATCCAATTGAATCTGGGCAACGTTTAAACTTTCTGCTACTTGATGCAGGGCAGGGTCATGCTCTGCGAGAGCATCTATTTCTTGTTTGGCTTGATTCAGTTGCGACTCAATGGAGTGGTCTGATTCACTGAGAAGATCAATTGTTGCCTGGCTTCCCTGAATAATCTTCGCTGCATTAGCTAAGCGTGAGTGATCATTTTTGATTTCGGCCCACTCATTGGCTTGCGGGGCAATATCATTGAGTTCCTCGAGTTGCCATTCCAAACGCTCTCGTTCTCGTTGTATATCTGCGCCCGCAGATTCTGCTTGCTCTAGCTTTTTCTGAGTGGCACTCATAGCCTTGAATGATTCAGAAACTTGGGTTATTAAATCATCCAGTCCAGCATGGCGATCTAGCAACTCCCGTTGCGCACCTGTTTTTAGAAGAAGCTGGTGCGCATGTTGCCCATGGATATCGACCAGACGGTCGCCAGCCTCACGGAGTTGATTTAAAGAGGCGCTACTGCCATTAATAAAAGACCGACTACGGCCTGTGTTGTCAATACTTCGTTTTAGGATCAGGCTTTTACCCCCATCCTCAAGAGGTAGGTCATGCGCGCCTAACCACGTATTCATTTCTGTTTCTAGTCTTTTGTCTATCCTAAAAATAGCTGTAATTTCTGCGCGCTGACAGCCCTCACGGATCTGGCTGCTGTCTGCCCGCTCACCGAGTGCCAATCCAAGCGCATCTAGCAGAATCGATTTACCCGCACCTGTTTCACCCGTTAAAACACTAAAGCCCTCTACAAAGTCGAGCTCAAGTTGGTCGACGATTACAAAATCACGTAAAGCTAATGATTGAAGCATGTCTATCTACCCAGATTAAAACGTAGAAGGATATTCGTTCCAATGCAATTTTTCTCGTAAGGTTTGGTAGTCGCTGTGACCCAAAGGATGTAGGAGAGAAATAGATTTTTCGGAGAGCCGTACTTCAACACGGTCGCCAATTTGTAATTTAGTAAGCGATTGCATGTCAAAGTTGACAATCACTTCACGACCGCCAACCACCTCGATCGCAATAATGGATTCTTGAGCGAGGACAATGGGGCGATTGGATAGCGCATGAGGTGCAATGGGAACCAAAACGATACCCGGAACCCTAGGATGCAAAATTGGGCCGCCAGCAGACAGGGCGTAGGCGGTTGAGCCAGTCGGTGTTGAAACAATTAAGCCATCGGAGCGTTGGTTATACATAAACGACTGATTGACATGGACTTTAAGTTCAACCATTCCAGACAGGCCGGAACGATTTACCACAACATCATTGAGGGCCAATCCACGATGGATTTCTTTGCCATTTCGAGAGACGGCAGCCTCTAAGAGCGAGCGAGAGTCGATCTCATAGTGCCCTTGGAGGATTTCAGGGAGGACCGTTTTTGCATCCTCAAAAGGGATATCGGTCATATAGCCAAGGCGCCCCATATTGATGCCAAGCAGAGGAACATCGCTTCCTGCAATTTGGCGCCCAATACCCAGCATGGTCCCATCACCTCCCAAAATGACCGCCAAATCGGTGGAATCTCTAAAGTCAGACAGACGCAGGGTTTTGCTGCCTTTGAGCTGTAGATGAGCCGCCGTTTCAGACTCAATACTCAGCTCACAGCCTTGTTGGATAAGGATATTAGCTAATTCCTGTAGATGCTGGCCAATACCATCGGCCTGATGCTTACCAACTAAGGTAACGCGTCTAAATTTCTTCTGTAAGGGCTGGCTTGAAGGGCTTAACATACAACGATTAAACCATAGGCATAAAATTACTCCAATCATGGATGATCGCTCCAAACTTCTGCTGAAAACCCTCATCGAGAGATACATCGAGGAAGGACAGCCGGTGGGCTCCAGAACCCTATCCCGGTTCTCTGGCCTTGATTTATCTGCCGCTACCATCCGCAATGTCATGGCCGACCTTGAGGAGATGGGTTTTGTAACGAGCCCGCATACCTCTGCTGGCCGTATCCCCACCCCCCGCGGGTATCGCTTGTTTGTCGATACGATGTTGACCATTAGGCCTTTGGAGGAATTAGCATCGAGAGAGGTCGAGCGTTCTTTGTATCCAGACTCCCCTCAGAAGGTCATTAATTCAGCAGCGCAACTTTTATCGAGCTTGACCCATTTTGCAGGCGTTGTCATGACTCCCAAGCGCTCCCAGATTTTTAAACACATTGAGTTCTTACGTTTGGGCGAGGGAAAAATTTTACTGATCTTGGTTACCCCTCAAGGGGATGTGCAAAATCGTATTTTGCCGACCACCCAGGATTACACCCCAAGTCAGTTGGTCGAGGCAAGTAACTATATCAATGCCCATTTTTCTGGAAAGAGTTTTTCAGATGTCAGCGCTCGATTGCGTGCCGAGCTTGATCACTTGCGAGGAGATATTGCGGGTTTAATGACCTTGGCGCTTGAGAATGGAGTGGCAGATTCTAGATTAACGCATCCTGATATGGTGATCTCTGGGGAGAGGCATTTATTGGATGTGGGTGAGCTTAGCTCTAACTTAAGTAAATTGCGCAAGATGTTTGACATGCTTGAGCAGAAATCAGTTTTGATGCAATTACTTGACATCTCTAGCCACGCTGATGGAATTCAGATATTTATTGGCGGTGAAAGTGAGTTATTACCCTATGAGGATTTAGCAGTGATCAGCGCACCCTATAGTGTCGATGGCAAAATAGTGGGCACCTTAGGTGTTATTGGCCCGACAAGGATGGCGTATGATCGCGTGATTCCGATTGTGGACATTACTTCAAAGCTTTTAAGTGGCGCCCTGAGTACTACTTAATTATTTAGTTTGGATTTCATTTGAACACCAGCCCTCATCTTCGTTCTGCTCGTACTGGTATTTTGGTAATCAATCTGGGCACACCAGAAGCACCAACTCGTTCGGCAGTGCGAACGTATCTCAAGCAATTTTTATCAGACCCCCGTGTTGTTGAAATCCCACGCTTGGTCTGGTGGTTGATTTTGCATGGAATCATTTTGCCAATTCGCAGTGGCGCTTCGGCCAAAAAATATGCCTCGATTTGGATGCAGGAAGGGTCTCCTTTGTTGGTGTACTCCAAGGCCCAAGCTCTTGGATTACAGGCACGCTTTAGTACCAGCAACCCTAGTGTGATTGTTGATCTGGCGATGCGCTATGGCAAGCCCTCGATTGCAGAGGTGCTGGAGCGTTTTCGGCAAGAGAATGTTGAACGTCTTCTCTTATTGCCTCTTTATCCGCAATACTCTGCAACCACCAGTGCCTCGAGCTTTGATGAAGTTTTTGACGTTTTAAAACGGTGGCGCAATCAACCCGAATTACGTTTGGTCAAGCACTACCACGATAGCCCTGCCTATATTGATGCCTTGCGCCAGAAAATTGAGGAGTATTGGACCCAAAATGGTCGACCCGATTTTGCGAAGGGCGCGAAGTTGGTGATGTCCTTTCATGGTCTGCCCAAGCGTAATTTGATGCAAGGCGATCCCTACCATTGCGAATGTTTAAAAACAGGTCGTCTATTAGGAGAGGCTCTGGGGTTGGAGCCAAATCAATACCACGTCACCTTTCAGTCACGTTTTGGTCGGGCCGAGTGGTTAAAGCCATACACTGCTCTTACGCTTGAGGGCTTGGGTAAGGATTCTTGCCCACATATTGATATTGTGTGTCCCGGCTTCCCAGCGGACTGCTTAGAAACTCTCGAAGAGATTGCGATGGAGGGGCAAGAGATATTCCATGAGTATGGTGGTGGTGATTATCGATATATTCCCTGCTTAAATGATGATCCTGCATTTATTTCTGCCTTGGAACAGATTGCGCAAGCCCATATGCAAGGGTGGCCGAGCGTTCCAGATTCAGCAGCAGACTTGGCTGTGCGGGAGTGTCGTGCTCAGGAGGTCTCGGCAAAGATTGCCGCTGGCGACCAAGCCTCTTGAAATTGGCGGGTATTGCCCCCAACTATGGTTTAGTAGATAAGGTACCGTTATGAATGAAAACAAATCTGAGCAAGAACTCCATACAGAAAATTTAGCCAATCAAGAGACTGCTGCAGGTGAAGGTGGCGAACTCAATCTAAGCATTGAGGAGCAACTGGCGCAGGCTACTCAAAAACTGACTGAGATGCAGGACAGCTTTCTACGAGCCAAGGCCGAGGGCGAGAACATCCGGCGGCGCGCAATGGAAGATATTGCAAAAGCACATAAGTTTGCGATTGAAGGTTTTGCTGAGCATTTAATTCCAGTGAGCGATAGCTTATATGCGGCTCTTGCCACCGAAGCGGGTGATGCTAAGGCGTTTAAAGAGGGGCTAGAGATTACGCTGAAACAATTAATTTCTGCCTTTGAGAAAGGGCGCTTGATTGAGATTAATCCAGCCCCTGGTTCTAAATTTGATCCCCACCAACATCAGGCCATTTCTATGGTTCCATCGGAGCAGGATGCGAATACAGTGGTTTCGGTTCTCCAAAGGGGCTTTTTGATTGCCGATCGGGTCTTGCGACCTGCCTTGGTAACGGTTAGCCAAGCAAAATAATTAAAGAATTTAGTAAATTCAAGGGCTTAGCCCCCTTGAAATCCATGAAATAGCCCCCATCTATGAAGTATTGGGCAGTACTAATTTATTTATTTTGGAGCCATTATGGGAAAGATTATTGGAATTGACTTAGGAACAACTAACTCCTGCGTTTCCGTTATTGAAAACAATGCACCGAAGGTGATTGAAAACGCCGAGGGCACTAGAACAACCCCCTCCATCATTGCGTATATGGAGGATGGAGAAGTATTGGTTGGGGCTCCTGCAAAGCGCCAGTCGGTTACTAACCCTAAGAATACGGTGTACGCGGTCAAGCGTTTAATTGGCCGTAAATTTACCGATGCTGAAGTCCAAAAAGATATCGGTCTGATGCCTTACAGCATTATTTCTGCTGATAATGGCGATGCTTGGGTATCGGTACGTGATAAGAAAATTGCACCCCAGCAGGTATCAGCTGAAGTATTACGTAAGATGAAAAAGACCGCGGAGGACTATCTCGGTGAAGAGGTTACAGAAGCAGTCATTACTGTTCCAGCTTACTTTAATGATAGTCAGCGTCAAGCTACTAAAGATGCAGGACGGATTGCTGGTTTAGAGGTAAAGCGAATTATCAATGAGCCCACTGCTGCAGCATTAGCCTTTGGGTTGGACAAGCAAGATAAGGTCGATCGCAAAATTGCAGTTTATGACCTCGGTGGTGGTACGTTTGACGTTTCCATTATTGAGATCGCCAATGTTGACGGGGAAAAACAGTTTGAGGTGTTGTCCACTAACGGTGACACCTTTTTGGGCGGTGAAGATTTTGACCAGCGCATTATTGACTGGATTATTGCCGAGTTCAAGAAAGAACAAGGAGTTGATCTCAGCAAAGACGTATTAGCTTTACAGCGCTTAAAGGATGCAGCGGAGAAGGCCAAGATTGAGCTTTCATCTTCCCAGCAAACAGAAATTAACCTGCCTTATGTAACCGCAGATGCAAGCGGTCCTAAGCATCTCAACTTAAAACTAACCCGTTCTAAGTTGGAGTCCTTGGTCGAAGAGTTAATCACTCGCACGATGGGCCCATGCCAAGTTGCCATGAAAGATGCCGGCGTATCCTCATCCGATATTGACGATGTCATTTTGGTGGGCGGCCAAACCCGCATGCCAAAAGTTCAAGAACAAGTGAAGGCGATCTTTGGTAAAGAGCCACGTAAAGATGTCAATCCTGATGAAGCAGTTGCTGTCGGTGCTGCAATTCAGGGTTCTGTATTGGCCGGCGATCGTAAAGACGTATTACTTTTGGATGTAACTCCTTTATCCCTTGGTATCGAGACCTTGGGTGGCGTCATGACCAAGATGATTCAGAAAAACACGACGATTCCAACCAAGCACTCGCAAGTATTCTCAACTGCAGAAGATAATCAGCCTGCCGTAACCATTAAGTGCTTCCAAGGGGAGCGCGAGATGGCGAGTGCCAATAAGATGCTGGGTGAGTTCAATTTGGAAGGAATTCCTCCATCAGCCCGTGGATTGCCTCAGATTGAGGTGACCTTTGATATCGATGCCAATGGTATTTTGCATGTGACGGCTAAAGATAAAGCCTCGGGTAAAGAGAATAAGATCACGATTAAAGCAAACTCTGGTCTTTCGGAAGAAGAAATTCAGCGCATGGTAAAAGATGCTGAAGCAAACGCTGAAGAAGATCGTAAGCTACTCGAGTTAGTAACCGCTAGAAATGCTGCAGATGCTCTGGCGCATTCCACGAAGAAGGCTTTGGAAGAGCACGGTAGCAGTTTGGATGCAGGTGAGAAGGATGCTATTGAATCGGCCCTAAAGGAGCTAGAGGAAGCTATTAAAGGAACCGATAAGGCGGCCATGGAAACAAAGACCGAGGCTTTAGCAAAAGTGAGCCAAAAGCTTGGCGAGAAAGCGTAT
The DNA here is from genome assembly GCF_040409815.1 of Polynucleobacter sp. UK-FUSCHL-C3. Classification (NCBI taxonomy): domain Bacteria; kingdom Pseudomonadati; phylum Pseudomonadota; class Betaproteobacteria; order Burkholderiales; family Burkholderiaceae; genus Polynucleobacter; species Polynucleobacter sp. UK-FUSCHL-C3. The sequence goes on along the minus strand of NZ_CP099959.1, from coordinate 1,613,025 downwards.
GCTGCGGAGCAGGCGAAAGCGAATCCCGGCGGTGCTGCAAAGCCAGCGGGCGAGGCAAAAGCCAATGATCCCGAGGTAGTGGATGCCGACTTTAAAGAGGTAAACGATAAGAAGTAGTCTCTAGAAATTAGTAAGTAAATGCGATGAGTCGGCCCTGTGCCGACTTCTCGTTTTTATCTTTCAGGAAAAGGGTGCGCTGTGGCAACTGGTAAACGAGATTTTTATGAAGTATTAGGGGTTGGAAAAACTGCCAGCGAGGAGGACTTAAAAAAAGCCTACCGTAAGCTTGCCATGAAATACCATCCAGACCGTAATCCTGATAATCCAGGGGCTGAGGCAAATTTCAAAGAAGCTAAAGAAGCTTATGAGACATTGTCAGATCCTCAAAAGCGTGGCGCATATGATCAGTATGGTCATGCTGGAGTAGACCCCAGTATGGGCGGCTTTGCCGGCGCAGGCGGTTTTGCGGACGCCTTTGGTGACATCTTTGGCGACATCTTTGGACAAGGTAGAAGTTCTGGGCCCCAGGTTTATAAGGGCGCAGATCTGCGCTACAACATGGAGATTACCTTAGAGCAGGCAGCTGAGGGCTACACCACCCAGATTCGAGTGCCCAGTTGGAGTACTTGCAAAGTATGTAGCGGAGCAGGTGCAGAGCCTGGCTCGAAAGTAGAGGTTTGTCCTACCTGTGATGGCAATGGTCAGGTGCGTATTGCCCAAGGGTTTTTCTCGATGCAGCAGACCTGTCCAAAATGCCGAGGGACTGGAAAATACATTCCGAAGCCCTGCAAAAGTTGTCATGGAACTGGCAAGACTAAAGAGCAAAAAACGCTTGAGATCAAAATCCCAGCGGGGATCGATGATGGGATGCGAGTTCGTTCTGTAGGGAATGGAGAGCCTGGTGTTAACGGAGGCCCTGCCGGTGATTTATATGTCGAGGTTCATGTTAAAGAACACTCCGTATTTGAACGTGATGGTAGTGACTTGCATGTGCAAATGCCCATCTCCTTCTCGACCGCAACCCTTGGGGGTGAGATTGAGGTGCCTACATTAGGCGGCAGAGTGGAATTGAGCATTCCCGAGGGAACTCAAACTGGTAAGACCTTCCGTCTTCGGAGTAAAGGTATTAAACAATTACGTTCGTCCCTCCTGGGCGACTTATATGTTCATGTGGTCCTAGAGACCCCGGTTAAGTTATCGGACGAGCAAAAAGAAATGCTGAAGCGGTTTGAAGAGTCCTTAAAGACGGGTAGAAAGAAACATAGCCCTCAGCAAGAGGGTTGGTTTGATCGAATGAAAAGCTTTTTTAACTAAAACTTAAGAAGCAAAGCTGTGCTCGGGTCCGGGGAATTTCCCGGACTTTACTTCTTTCACATAGGCTTTAATCGCCGCTTCGATCGAAGAGTGATCTGCCATAAAGTCTTTGACAAATTTCGGTGGTTTGCCAGGACTAATACCCAACATGTCAGGAAGCACTAAGACCTGTCCAGAGCAATTGGGTCCCGCACCAATACCAATGGTTGGAATACGAAGTGACTTCGTAATCATTTCTCCTAGGGCCGAAGGAATAGCCTCAAGCACAAGCATTTGTGCGCCCGCCGCCTCGCAAGCATGAGCCTGTTCCAGCATATGGGTAGCATCATCTTTTGATTTACCTTGCACTTTATACCCACCCAGTAAATGAACAGATTGAGGTAAGAGACCAAGGTGAGCGCATACAGGAACACTTCGTTCAACTAGGTACTGAATCACATCAATTTGCCATGTGCCACCCTCTAACTTCACCATATCGGCTCCAGCTCGCATAAGCTCAGCGGAGGACTCTAGCGCTTGCATCGGATCACCATAGCTAGCGAAGGGGAGATCAGCAATCAAAAAAGCCTGCGTATTGGTGCGCGCAACACACTCGGTGTGATAAGCCATTTCTTTAATGGTGACGGGGGTAGTGCTGGTGTGCCCCTGTACTACATTGCCCAGTGAGTCACCCACTAAGATCACTTCAACACCACAGCGATTAAGCAAGGCACTCATGGTCGAGTCGTAGGCTGTTAAAACAGCAATCTTCTCTCTATCTGCATGCATGGCAAGTAGTTTAGAAATGGTGATGGGCTTATTGTCTTGAAGGTAGCTCATAAGGTAATTCTAATCGAGGCCGCTAGGGGCTAACAATCAGGGCCGTCTAGGAGCTAATGAACCTGGAGACCGCAATCACAATGTTTACAAGTGAGTCGTTTAATGCGTTGCTCAGCAATTTTTGGGAGGAAGGTTTTTAAGTGACCGTGTTCGGGTAGGAAAAAATCAGGACAGATTTCTAGAAGAGGAAGAATGACAAAAGAGCGCTCTGTAATCCGTGGATGCGGAATAGTTAGGTCGGAGTGATTTTGTTGGATTCCCTCAAAAAACAAGATATCCAAATCAAGTGTGCGCGGTGCATTTGCAAAGGGGCGCTCGCGCCCAAATTGTTGTTCGATGGTTTGACAAACATAAAGCAGGCCATAAGGATTGAGTTCTGTATCAATTTCAACTACTGCATTGATGTAGTCACCGCCGACCGCATCAACGGGGGCGCTTTGATAAAAACAACTCTTATTAACAATATGAACTTCGATATGTTGGGCTAGGCAAACAATGGCATCGGTGATGATCTGCCGAGCATCCCCAATGTTTCCACCAAATCCAATAAAGGCCTTCGCCATATCTGTCCCATTTGAAATATGACCTACTTTACTCAAAAAAGCTTAATTTTGCTTGCCGCCATTTATTTCAAAATCAAGAGTAGTTTCAGCCTCTGAATTAGAGCGTTTTGAGCGGTGCCGCCTTCTCTTATTAGGGCCAGCTGGGGTTTGTGTGGAAGGGAGGCCATCGTCCTTAGCCCTAGCGATGAGATTTTCACGTTCGGATAGGTCTGCATGAATAAAGTCGGTCCACCATTGTCCAAGGCTTGCATGGCAAGAGCCAACCTGACTTCGTAAAAGCATAAAGTCGTAACCCGCTCTAAAGCGGGGCACTTCAAGTAGGCGATAGGGGTAGCGACCATTACGTTTCTCAAAACCGGGCTGCATGGTCCAAATATCACGCATATCTCCCTCGTGACGACGCTGTACCGAGATACCCGTATTTTGTTGTGCAATGGTGTCATCGATGGCGGCATGCAGAGCGGGTAAGTTGGGCATGCCACCAGCTACCAATGCTTGCCAGCGCTGCTCTAAATCGGGCCACAGAAGTGAGGCAAATAAAAACCCGGGTGAAACCGATTTACCAGCCTGTATTCGCTCATCGGTATTACGCAAAGCACGTTGAATAAATTGTGCTGACTGGTCATTCGCTAGGGCTTTATCAATCAATGGCAGTAAGCCATGATGGAGTCCCGCATCGTGTAATGCTTGAATGCCTGCCCATGCATGCCCAGACATTAGCAGCTTCAGGATCTCATCAAACAGTCGGGCGCTTGGTACATCGTGAATGAGATCACCCAGCTCCGCAATCGGCTTTCGAGTTTCTGACTCAATCTGAAAATTTGTTTTGGCAGCAAACCGAATCGCCCGCAGCATGCGGATAGGATCCTCGCGATACCGTTTAATGGGATTGCCAATCATGCGGATTGTTTTGGAACGAATATCCGCCATCCCTCCGTGATAGTCGAGAACGGTCTCGCTGGCGGGATCGTAGTACATTGCATTAATCGTGAAATCCCTACGTGCTGCATCTTCAGCATGGGTACCCCAGACGTTGTCGCGCAAGATACGCCCACTCTCAGCCACATGCTCCCCAACACTTTCAAGAACTGCTCTAAACGTAGAAACCTCAATGATCTCGGGACGCTCTTTACCAAAAAAAGTAACGTGTACGATTTGAAAGCGACGCCCAATTAAACGGGAGCGCCGAAATAATTTTTGTACTTGTTCGGGGGTTGCATTGGTAGCCACATCAAAATCTTTTGGTGCAATACCTAAAACGAGGTCACGAACCGCGCCGCCAACAATGTAGGCTTTGTAACCAGCCTGCTGAAGGGTGTGGGTTACTTTGACCGCATTCTTTGATAAAAGCCCAGGATTAATCCGATGGGTCTTTTTGTGGACTTTATGAGCAACAAGGGTGGCCCCAGATTGATTGGATTTAGGGCGCGGACCTCGACGCAAAAGACGATCGAGGAACTTAGTAATCATGAAGGGTATTTAGATTATTGGATGAAGAGAAAAGCTCCAAAATTGGCCAATGACGTTTTTCTGCTTCAGCCCGTAAACGTCCATCCGGATTAGTAGCAACGGGATTGCTGACGTATTCCAATAAGGGAAGATCGTTCATCGAGTCTGAATAAAAGTAACTCTTCTCGAGGCTGTCAAGGGATAAACCCTGCTCTTGAAGCCAGGCGTTTACTCGTGTTACCTTACCTTCCTTAAAGCTCGGCAGCCCAGCGACCTTGCCCGTAAAGCGTCCATGGGCTTGATTATTTTCAGTGGCAGGATCAGTCGCAACCAAATGATCAATGCCAAAGGCTTTCACAATGGGGCGTGTGACAAAGCTATTTGTGGCCGTCACCACACAACATAAGTCACCAACTGCTTGATGTTTTTTGACCAAGGCCAATGCATTGGGATGTAGCTGCCCATAAATTTTTTCGCGCATAAAGGCATCATGCCACTGTTGTAGTTGTTCCCGTGTATTTTCAGACAAAGGTTTGAGAGCAAAGCGTAAGAACGCATCAATGTCTAATTTACCAACTTTATAATCAGCATAAAACTGCTCGTTTGATTTGGCGTATTGGTCACCATCAACAACTCCCTGGCGAACTAAAAATTGCCCCCACTCGTAATCACTATCAAAAGGTAAGAGGGTGTGATCGAGATCAAATAATGCCAAACGACTCATGATTTAGTCCCTGCAATTTGAAGAAGTTCACGAACCAATGGCAACGTAATTGCTCGTTTGGTTTCAAGCGAGTGCGCATCAAGAGCATCAAGTAATGCCATCAAACTAGGCATATCTCGGTAAAAATGACTGATAAGCCAGGGTAGAACGTCAACCGACAAATTTAAGCCCCGCTCCTTAGCAGCATGGGTGAGTGCAGACACTTTTTCAGAGTCGGTCAGTGGGTGAATCTGAAAAATAAGTCCCCAAGCAAGACGGGTACGAAGATCTTCACGAAGCTCTAAACCGTTGGGCGCCATACTTCCAGCTAGGTAAACAAAGTAGTTAGAGTTTGCATGAACCAAGTTGAGTATTCGAAAAAGACTTGCCTGTAGCCGATCGTCAAGCTGATCAACATCGTCTACCGTCATCACAATTACCTCTTTGCTATAGGAGCGAGATAATTGATCCTCGCACTCAATCCAAGCATTAGGTTGATTGGGGTTAAGTTCGATAAAGGCTATAGCGCGTTCCTTGGCAGCATATGACATTGCCTTAAGAAGATGAGTTCGACCACAACCGTTGTTTCCCCACCAATAGAGCCAACGTTCCTCAATCAGCACTTCTCTCTCTGAGGCTGATGGCCAAGCAGCAATAGATCGCTCAAGTGTATTTTTCAGCTCTTCATTGCCGCTGACTAAGAAATTATGAAGTGAAGCAGGGGGCGTTTGGTTAAGGTCCAGTGCAAATTGACGTGGTAGGGCGGATGAATGATTCATGAACACTTCGTTATTTGCGATACCACGCGCTTTGTTCGTATTGCGACCATACAAAGCGAATCAAGACCAGCACGATTGCGCTGGCAGGTAATGCCAGCAGGACCCCAAAGAAGCCAAACAATTTAGCGAAGATCAATAAGGCAAATAGGACGGCGACCGGATGTAAACCAATGCGTTCGCCCACAAGGCGCGGGGTTAGGAAAAACCCTTCCAGCACCTGTCCAATACCAAAAATCACCAAGACTACGATTAGCTCAGCACCAAAGCCAAATTGCAGAATGGCAGAAAGGATAGCCAGAACCAGGCCAATTGCAATGCCGATATATGGAATAACAATAACCAAGGCGGTAAAGACCCCAAGACCAAGCGCTCCTTCCATACCGGTCAGACTAAGACCGGCGCTGTAGAAAACCGCCATGATCAAAATGACCAATATCTGTCCGCGTAAGTATTGGGAGAGCAGCCCATCGGTTTCGCTGACGAGGATTTGTGCGGTTACTTGAAAGCGAATTGGAATCAATTGTTTGAGTAAAGCAAAAAAGTGATCCCAATCGATTAGTAAGTAAAAGAGTACAAAGAGAATTAGGATGAAGTTGACAAACCCGCCCAATACAGAACTACCGGAGGCCAAAACAGTTTCCATGCTGGTACTCAAAATCTGATTGGCGTTTGCAGAAAAATGCGCAGTGATCTTTTGGGTAATGGCTTCTCGTAGGGCCTGCCAATCAATATCTATATTGAGGCTTAATAGTTTTGGCGCAAGCCACGTTTGGATACTTTGTAACCAAATAGGTAGCTGAGCCTTAATCAGGGGGATTTCATGGCGCAGCAGATTGATTAGCAATAGAAGGATGACTGCCAGTACGCTTAGGCCAAAAAGAATGCTGATAGTGCTAGCAAGGGCTTTACCCAGACCTATTGTCTCCAAGCGAAGACAGACCGGCCGCAGGATATAAGCCAATATAAAAGCGAAGAGGAAGGGGGTAAAAATTTCTGCCATACGGCCTCATACTCTAGAATTCAGAGATTCTACCGATCAAATTGAACGAATAAGCGGATTTCCCTGATTTCCCAAAGATTAAACGATGAACAATTCCTCTAAGCCCCCCTCATCCCAAGGACTCTCCTACCGTGACGCTGGGGTCGACATTGACGCCGGCGATGCCTTGGTAGACCGTATTAAGCCTTTGGCCAAGAAAACCATGCGAGATGGCGTGTTGGCCGGAATAGGCGGCTTTGGGGCTCTTTTTGAGGTCCCTAAGCGATATCAGGAGCCCGTTCTAGTGTCAGGCACGGATGGCGTCGGAACGAAGCTTAAATTAGCCTTTGAGTGGAATTGTCATGAGACCATTGGCCAAGATTTAGTCGCCATGAGTGTGAATGATATTTTGGTTCAGGGGGCCGAGTCTCTATTTTTCCTCGATTATTTTGCTTGCGGCAAGCTGTCAGTCGATACAGCGACAACCGTCGTGGCCGGCATTGCTAAGGGCTGCGAGTTAGCGGGGTGCGCATTGATCGGTGGCGAGACCGCTGAGATGCCAGGCATGTATCCGCCGGGCGAATATGATTTAGCGGGCTTCGCAGTCGGCGTGGTCGAAAAGTCTAAAATTATTAATGGCGCTTCGATTAAACCGGGTGATGCAGTAATCGGTATTGCGTCCAGCGGGGCGCACTCCAATGGCTATTCTTTGATTCGTAAGATTATCGAGCGAGCTGGCGCAAAGCCATCAGAAGAGATCGGCGGACGTTCATTGCGTGAGGTGGTCATGGCGCCTACCCAAATCTACGTCAAGCAATTGTTAAGTGTGATGGCCCAACATCCCATTAAGGGTTTGGCACATATTACGGGAGGTGGGTTGGTTGATAACGTACCTCGCGTTCTACCCGAGAATACGCAAGCGATCCTTCGTCGAGATTCTTGGAAGATGCCAGATTTGTTCCGCTGGTTGCAAATGAAGGGCGGAGTCGCCGACGCAGAGATGGTACGGGTATTTAATTGCGGAATTGGCATGGTTGTAGTGGTGAGCCATCAATATGCCGATGCAGTCATTGCTAGCATTAATCAACAGGGGCTTCATTCCTGGAGTTTGGGTGAGATTATTTCGCGTCCGCCTGGGGCACCCCAAACGATCGTGATCTAAGTTACTGCAAGAGGGCTAGACATTGTTTTTGGGCAAGATCCATTTGCTTTGTATCGAAAGGATCAAATACCCGACGATCCATTGCTCGAAGCCAGGTCATCTGCCGTTTACTGAGTTGTCGGGTCGCAGCATATGCTTTTTCTTTCATCGTCTCAAAATCAATATCCCCCGCTAGATACTCCCAAACTTGTCGATAACCGACAGACCGAATCGCTGGCAGATTGGTATGCAGGTCGCCACGATTGAGAAGTTGTTCAACCTCTTCAATGAATTTGCTCTCTAGCATTTGATCAAAACGTTGCTCTAGACGCGTGTGCAAGGTCTTTCGATCGAATGGCTCGAGTGAGATTACCTCTACCCAATCAGGAGTGGGCTCTTGCTTACGACCCGCCAGACTCGGGGTTTCTTCGAAGAGATCCGATAGCGGTCGCCCAGTAAGTGCAAATACCTCTAGGGCTCGCTGAACCCGTTGACTGTCGTTTGGCTGAAGACGTTTTGCACTAGCGGGGTCCAAGATGGCTAACTTTGCATGCATAGCAGGCCAGCCGATTTCAGCAGCTTCGCGGTCTAATTGAGCGCGCACCTCAGGGTTTGCAGCGGGTAGATTAGAAAAGCCATAGACCCAAGCTCTCCAGTAGAGCATCGTGCCACCGACTATGAGCGGGATATTTCCTCGCTGTTTGATGTCAGAAATCAGTTCTTTTGCATCGCTTGCAAATTGTGCAGCAGAGTAATTTTGGCTGGGGTCTAAAACATCAATCAGATGATGGGCCACCTCTGCCTGTTCTGCTTTGGAGGGTTTGGCGGTGCCTATATCCATACCTTTGTACACCAGGGCAGAGTCCATGCTGATAATTTCAATAACTCGCCCCAAGTCTTTATATTGGCGCGCAAGCCAAAGCGCTAAATTACTTTTGCCGACTCCCGTGGGGCCGACGATGGATAAAACCTTAGTAGGCATCAAGAACAAAAGACTTAGTGTTGGCGAACTTGATTTTCAAGGGTCGAAATGTGCTCTCGGATTTCTTCAGCATCACTTGCATCCGGTTGTCCGCTGAGATAGGTTTGCATATCTTCAATTGCCGGGCGCAAGTATTCTAGTTGAGCAAAAATTAAGCCTCGATCGCGTACTTCTTCGAGAGAGTCTGGCAATAAAATAACTAGGCGTTGTTGTACTCCCAGTAAACGCTCCCAGCGTTCATGTTCGGTATATATCAGTTTTAAGTTACGCAAGAAGCGCGAAAGGATTTCTCGAGAACTAGAGACCCTCAGAAAAACATTTAGTGGTAGCTGCAGATCGCCAACATAGCCCCTTGCTTCTAAGTATGGGTCTAGCATTTCTTGTAACTCATGCTTTGCCAGAGAGGTGCCCGTCAAGGGGTCCATGATGACCTCACCCTGAGGGAGTGAGACGCGCAACATAAAGTGGTTTGGAAAGGATATCCCTTTAACTTTTAAACCAATTTGATTGCCAAGCTCCATCATCAGGATGGCTAGAGAAATAGGAATACCACGACGACTTTGCAGGACGTGATGGATATACGAGTTCTCGGGGGCATAAAAATCATTGGGGTTGGGGCCAAAACCAAGCTCGGTATAAAAGAAATGCTTTAGCTGTTGCAAGCGTTGCACAGCAGAGGCATCGGCAGAAATACGTTTCTTTAGACGATCACCAAACTGATCGATTTCATCTAAGACGTGTTGAACATCTAGATCAGGGAAGGCATGTTGTGCAACCGCAATACTTGCTTCAGTAAGCGGAAAGTGCTCGTCCTCAGCAACTAAGGTAGAGAAGTAATCGAGCTGTTGAGTCGGCATATTTGCTATTTTGCATGACGCAGAAAATTTTGCCAGCGCAATCCAACGAGCCAGAGAGTGGCAAAGTAGAGCAAGGCTGCAAACATCAACCAAAGCCCCAGAAACGCTATACGGATCCATGGGCTACTTTGAAGCGCTAGCCAGTCATGAGCGCTTGCACCATAAAAGAGCAATAAGCCTAAGGGCAATAAACCGATACTAAGTTGAGTAATGTATTTAAGCCACCCAGCGGCTTTGGGCAAAGCACCCTTTCTCCTAAGGCCAATCCAAAGTAGCGCTGCATTCAGACATGCCCCCAAACCAACCGATAGAGCTAGACCAGCATGTGCAAATAAAGGCACTAGAGCGATATTGGCTATTTGAGTAAAGACCAATACTAATAAAGCAATCTTGACCGGCGTACGAATATCCTGGCGGGAGTAAAAGCCGGGCGCTAAAATTTTGACAAGGATGAGCCCGATTAGACCAACACCATAAGCAGCGAGAGCTTGACGAGTCATTTCGACATCTAGAGCGTTGAACTGACCGTAGTGATATAGGACAGCAGAGATTGGTGTGCCAAACAGAAAGAGCGCCAATGCGCATGGGGCTGCTAGTAAAAAGGTAAGACGTAGACCCCAAACCAAAAGCTCCCCAGCATGTGCAATGTCTTGATTAGCATTCGCCTTACTCAGGCTTGGAAGTAATACGGTTCCTAGTGCAACACCAAGAAGTGCTGTAGGAAACTCCATCAGTCGGTCTGCATAGGATAGCCACGACACACTTCCAGTTTGTAAATGAGAGGCGATATTGGTGTTAATGATTAAAGAAATTTGGGCGACCGATACCGCAAATACAGCGGGCACCATTAACTTAATGACGCGACGCGCATCTGGATTTCCCCAGGCCGATTTAATCGCCTTGGGAAAAAAAGCAATACGCGGCAGAAGTCTTAGTTTTAAAAGCGCCGGTATTTGAATGCCGAGTTGTAAAATGCCTCCAATAATGACGCCAGCACTCAGGGCGTAAATGGGTTGCTCTAAGTGAGGGGCTAATAAAACAGCAGCTCCAATAAGGCAAAGGTTCAGAAGAACGGGGGTGAATGCGGGCACGGCAAAGCGTCCAAAGGTGTTCAGAATTCCGGCCGATAGGGATACTAAGGAAATGAGTCCAATGTATGGAAACATGATTTGGGTCATCAAAATGGCGGTGTCGTAAGCGCCCCCACCTTTGAGCCCGGCAGCAATAATAAAAACTAGAATAGGCGCGCCAATCACTCCCATTAGAACGGTTAGGCCTAAGGCCCAAAACAGGAGGGTGGCGATGGCGTCCACTAGACCCTGAGTTTTATTGCGATCCCCTTGATTGGAGATCTCTCCCAGAATGGGGACAAAAGCTTGAGAAAAAGCGCCTTCGGCAAAGAGCCTACGGAGCAAATTAGGCAGCCGGAAGGCCACATTAAAGGCATCCGTCCACTCGGAAGCCCCAAAGCTCCTGGCAATGAGGGTCTCGCGAACCAATCCCGTAATGCGGGATAGCATGGTCAAGGAGCTGACTTTGGCTGCGGCAGAAAGCAGGTTCATGGGCTGATTTTCCCTTATTTGGGGGTGTGGTGGGCATTTTGGCCTCTTTCGGGTAGAATGTCAGGTTTTCGAGAGCCGTATTGTTGCGGCTTTGCAAAGATAGTGAACGCAGGCTTTTGGCAGGTTTTTACTTTTAAAAGTTTGATTTCATTCTGATTATTTGATTTAGATAGGTTAATTTAATAATGGCTAATACCGCACAAGCACGCAAGCGCGCTCGTCAATCTGTGAAGCAAAATGCTCACAACGCTAGTTTGCGTTCCAAGCTACGTACTTCGATCAAGGCTGTTCGCAAGGCGATCGAAGCGGGTGACAAGGATGTAGCGAAGAAAGTATTTATTGCAACACAGTCAACGATTGACACAATCACCGATAAAAAGATTGCTCACAAAAATACTGCCGCTCGTCAGAAGTCACGACTTTCTGCAGCCATTAAGGCGATGGCCTAATTGTTTTTTATTAGGCCTTTAGCGGGCCTAAGGTAGTTTAGATTTTCTGACCCGCTCTTAGATCGAGCGGGTTTTTGTTTCATGGAGCGTTCTTTTGCAAGATATGCCGCATAAAACTTCTCAAACAACCCAAGATGCTCATTTGGCTGAGCTAGGTACCGGCCGTTCATTGGCTAAGCCTCAGGTGCCCGGGCAGCTGAGGCACTATCTCCAGTTCTCAGACTTTAGTCGGGATGAGTATGAGTATTTATTTGCTAGGGCAGCGTGGTTGAAGGAGCGCTTCAAACGCTATGAGACTTGGCATCCCCTGCACGATCGCACCTTGGCAATGATCTTCGAAAAACATTCCACACGAACTCGTTTATCGTTTGAGGCAGGCGTTCACCAATTGGGCGGACATGCGGTTTATATGAATACAAGGGATACACAGCTTGGTCGGGGTGAGCCTATTGAGGATGCCGCACAAGTCATTTCCAGAATGACCGACATCATCATGATTCGGACCTTTGAGCAAGATACCATTGAGCGCTTTAGTGCCAACTCACGTGTCCCAGTCATCAATGGGCTAACCAATCAATATCATCCTTGCCAGGTAATGGCCGATATCTTCACATTTGTGGAAGCCCGTGGACCTATTCAAGGTAAGACCGTTGCTTGGGTCGGCGACGCAAACAATATGGCATATACCTGGATACAGGCCGCTGAGAAATTAGATTTCGAGTTTCGGTTCTCTGCGCCTGAGGGCTATCAGCTTGAGCGATCGCGCCTGAATAGCTCGGCCTTAAATCACCTTGTAGTATGTGCCGACCCGAAAGATGCTTGCAAAGGTGCTCATTTGGTTTCAACAGACGTCTGGACCAGCATGGGTTTTGAGGATGAAAATACTTCGCGTATGGCTGCTTTCAAAAACTGGATGGTTTCAGAAGATCTAATGGCTTTAGCCCAACCCAATGCATTGTTCATGCATTGCCTACCAGCGCATCGGGGTGAGGAGGTGAGTGCGGCTGTGATTGACGGACCTCAAAGCATAGTTTGGGAAGAAGCCGAGAATCGCCTGCATGTTCAAAAAGCTCTAATGGAGTTTTTGCTCTGTGGGCGCCTATAAAATTATGGTTGCTACATAGCGTATGTGTTTTATCTTTTTGATTGAAGTTCTGTAAAAAACATAGAAATAAATTATGTCCGACATTAAAAAAGCAGTATTAGCCTATTCTGGTGGTTTAGATACCAGTGTTATTTTGAAGTGGCTTCAAGACACATATGCTTGTGAGATAGTGACCTTCACCGCTGACCTAGGTCAAGGGGAGGAGCTTGAGCCTGCTCGTGCAAAGGCTCTTCAATTCGGGATTAAGCCAGAGCATATCTTTATTGATGATTTGCGCGAAGAGTTTGTACGTGATTTTGTATTCCCAATGTTCCGTGCCAATACGATCTATGAAGGTGAGTATTTATTAGGCACATCGATAGCACGTCCTTTGATTGCCAAACGACAAATTGAGATTGCTCGTCAAGTTGGCGCTGATGCAGTGTCGCACGGGGCCACAGGCAAGGGTAATGATCAGGTTCGTTTTGAGTTAGGCTATTACGCGCTTGAGCCGGGCATTAAAGTAATTGCCCCATGGCGTGAGTGGGATCTACTCTCTCGAGAAAAACTACTAGCTTACGCAGAGAAGCACGGTATTCCTGTTGAAATGAAGCACAAGCAAGGTGGGGCGCCTTACTCGATGGATGCCAATCTGTTGCATATTAGTTTTGAGGGCCGTCATTTAGAAGACCCCAATGCCGAGGCTGAAGAAGCGATGTGGCGTTGGACGGTCTCTCCTGAAAAAGCTCCAGATAAAGCTCAGGTCATTGAGATTGAGTTTAAGAATGGCGACCCGGTCGCTATTAATGGCAAGGCTATGAAAGCCCATGAGTTATTGGCTGAACTTAATCGCTTGGGCGGCGCAAATGGGATTGGTCGTCTTGATTTAGTTGAAAACCGCTTTGTTGGTATGAAGAGTCGAGGTTGCTATGAGACTCCGGGCGGCACGATATTACTAAAAGCGCATCGTGCGATTGAAAGTATTACGTTAGACCGCGAAGTGGCGCATCTTAAGGATGATCTGATGCCACGTTATGCAACACTTATTTATAACGGCTATTGGTGGTCACCTGAGCGGATTGCATTGCAAACTTTAATTGATCACACGCAAAAGAGTGTCAATGGTAATGTTCGCCTAAAGCTTTATAAAGGCTCTGTATCCGTATTGGCGCGCGACTCTGTAAATACTTTATTTGATCAGAATATTGCGACCTTTGATGATGATGGCGGAGCTTATAACCAGGCGGATGCAGGTGGATTTATTAAGTTAAATGCCCTACGCATGCGTATTGCAGAAATCGCAAAGCGCAAGCGTGCTAAATAATTAATCATTTATTTTGATAAGAGAGCGAACACATGCAGTTTGATCAGGTTTCAGTTGGTAAAAAAGCGAATGTCTACTTCGATGGTAAGTGTGTGTCGCATACCGTTACCTTGGCAGACGGTACCCGTAAATCAGTTGGAGTGATATTACCTAGCACCTTACGCTTTGATTTGACAACTAAAGAAGTGATGGAAGTGGTAGATGGAACTGCCTATGTCAGCATCAATGGCGAAGCTGAAAAATCATTTTCAGCTGGTCAAAGCTGGACTGTGGAGGCGGGTGCTTATTTTGTAATCCGGGCCGATCAACCCGTGCATTACGTTTGTCACTTTGGTTAAACCAAGCCTCATTACTTTTTAGGTAATCCCTGAACCACTGTCCCAGGACCAATAGCGCGTTGCGCAAACCATTTTTGATTCATTTCGAGGGCGTAGCGAACTGAAGAGCGCGGACAGTGATTATTTTGGGTCTCGGGCTCCATATCGGAGATGTTTACAATCTTGCCATCATCCTCTAGGAATGCAATGGATAGGGGTAGCTTGGTGTTGCGCATCCAGAAGCAATGAATCGCTTTTTCTTCAAAGACAAATAGCATTCCTGAATTCGTTGGCATAAAGGTCCGATACATAAGACCCGTTTGGCGAGCTGCTGGTGTATCTGCTAATTCAGCTTCTATGCGGTACATACCCGCTTTGAGCTCGATGACGGTCAGTTTTTGGTTTTGGGCGAACGATGCATGTGTAAGGCCCATCAGGCAAGAGGCCACTAGAACAGTCAAGTATTTATTTGCCATATTTGTCGAAGATTTAAAATAGTTCATTTTAGAGTAGGGACTTCTAAGTCTCATGCGAAAATACTGAATTCGTTAACTGGAGAAAAGCGCAATGCACAAGCACATCAAGGTTCCCGCTGGTGAAAAAATTACCGTGAATGCTGATTTTTCAATCAAAGTTCCCCATAATCCCATCATTCCATTTATTGAGGGAGATGGCACTGGATTGGATATTACCCCCGTCATGATCAAGGTGGTCGATGCTGCCGTTCAAAAAGCCTACGGTGGTAAGCGCAAGATTGCTTGGATGGAGGTTTTTGCTGGTGAGAAATCGACTAAGGTCTATGGTCCAGACGTGTGGATGCCAGACGAAACCCTGGAAGCAGTTAAGGAGTACGTTGTTTCGATCAAGGGTCCATTAACAACTCCTGTAGGTGGGGGGATTCGATCCTTAAACGTGGCCCTTCGTCAGTCACTCGATTTGTATGTTTGTTTGCGTCCGGTGCGTTATTTCAAGGGCGTGCCTTCCCCTGTTCGCGAACCTGAAAAAACCGATATGGTGATCTTCCGAGAGAACTCCGAGGATATATATGCCGGTATCGAGTGGGAAGCGGGCACAGATGGCGCCAAGAAGATTGTTGACTTTTTGACTAAGGAAATGGGTGTGAAGAAGATTCGTTTTCCAGAATCTTCGAGTATTGGTATCAAGCCAGTGTCACGCGAAGGGACCCAGCGTTTGGTTCGCAAAGCTTTCCAGTACGCCATTGATAATGACAAGCCTTCGGTGACATTAGTCCATAAAGGCAACATCATGAAATTTACGGAGGGTGGATTCCGTGACTGGGGTTATGAGTTAGCCACAAAAGAATTTGGTGCACAGCTTGTGGATGGCGGCCCATGGTGCAAATTCAAGAATCCCAAAACAGGTAAGGACATCATTGTGAAGGATGTGATTGCCGATGCGTTCTTACAACAGATCTTATTGCGTCCGAATGAATACAGTGTGATCGCAACCCTGAACCTAAATGGCGATTACATTTCTGATGCGCTAGCTGCCCAAGTTGGTGGGATTGGTATTGCGCCGGGAGCCAATATGTCCGATAGCATTGCGATGTTTGAGGCAACCCATGGTACTGCTCCTAAGTACGCCGGTAAGGATTATGTCAATCCAGGTTCTGAGATCCTCTCTGCAGAAATGATGTTGCGTCATCTAGGCTGGACTGAGGCGGCTGACTTGATTATTTCTTCTATGGAGAAAGCAATTTTGTCGAAGAAAGTAACGTATGACTTCGCACGTTTATTACCAGGTTCGACACAAGTTTCTTGTTCCGGCTTTGGTCAGGTCATGATCGACAATATGTAAGTGCGTTAGCTACAAAAGAAAAACCCCAGGTTTGACCCTGGGGTTTTTGTTTGGGATCAGGAAGTGATCAGCCAGCTTGAATATTTGTAGCTTGCTTACCCTTCGGACCTTGGGTAATGTCAAACGTTACCTTTTGGCCTTCTTTGAGGGTTTTAAAACCACTCATCGTGATTGCACTGAAATGTGCAAACAACTCTTCTTCACCATCATCAGGTTTAATAAACCCGAAACCTTTTGCATCATTAAACCACTTAACAACTCCGGTCGCCATGCGAACTCCATTACAAAAATCTTTAAAAACAACCGTGAAGCGAAGAAACACCACTTATTGGTCTCACACCACAACACGCCTAATGCAGGTAAATCTCATACGAGAAAGACACCACAAGGTCGATTGTTTGCCCTTTTTAAAGGGGTGTCAAGGAAATATGACCGAATAACACGTGAAAACCCCCTTTTTTTATAAAAATTACCCCAATATGACAAAAATGCCTTGTTTTTCAGGGATTTTCGTAAAGTAAAAACCAATTTTGGCCGAATTTTTTCTGTGTGGTTAGAATGGCTCTAATGAGTCAAAACCCCAAAACACCTCCTGGAGGAAATCCAGTAATCCCGTATAAGGAAGATACGGCTTTACTGGAACGGCAAGCTGAGAAAGTCAAGGTGCCTGCCATGTACAAAGTCATGCTATTGAATGATGACTACACCCCTATGGAGTTTGTGGTGATGGTTATTCAAGAGTATTTCAATAAAGACCAAGAGACAGCAACGCGAATCATGTTGCAAGTGCATCTTGCTGGTAAAGGTGTATGCGGTATCTTTACCCGCGATGTAGCTTCCACTAAAGTACATCAAGTAATAGAACGTTCCCGTGAAGCGGGCCACCCCTTGCAGTGCACTATGGAGGAAGCATGATTGCTCAAGAACTAGAAGTAAGCTTACACATGGCTTTTGTGGATGCGAGAGCAGCTCGCCACGAGTTCATCACCGTTGAGCATCTTCTATCGGCATTGCTGGATAACGCGACCTCGGTTGAGGTTTTGAAGGCTTGTGCCGTAAATATTGCTGAGTTGCGCTCACAACTCAAGAATTTTATCAATGACAACACGCCGGTGGTCCCAGGAACTGAAGAGGTCGATACGCAGCCAACCTTAGGATTTCAGCGGGTCATTCAACGTGCCATCATGCATGTCCAATCAACCTCGAATGGTAAAAAAGAGGTCACGGGCGCCAATGTGCTCGTAGCTATCTTTGGCGAGAAAGATTCACATGCGGTGTATTTCTTGCAACAGCAAGGGGTTACCCGTTTGGATGTAGTCAACTTCATTAGTCATGGCGTTCGTAAAGATAATACCGAGCCCGCCAAAGCGGCTGAGGCCAGCCCTGATGCCGAAGAGGCAGCGAGTGGTGGCAAAGAAAGCCCCTTAGATCAATTTACACAAAATCTTAACGCCCTTGCTCGCCAAGGCAAGATCGACCCATTGATCGGTCGTGATAGTGAAGTGGAGCGTGTGATCCAGGTCTTATGCCGTCGTCGTAAAAATAACCCACTGTTGGTGGGTGAGGCGGGTGTTGGCAAAACCGCGATTGCCGAAGGACTGGCCTGGAGAATTACCAAGGGAGAGGTGCCTGATATTTTGGCGAACGCCACGGTCTATTCTTTAGACATGGGTGCCTTGCTTGCCGGCACTAAATACCGTGGGGATTTTGAGCAACGTCTCAAGAGTGTTCTTAAATCATTAAAAGATAACGCCCATGGGGTCCTCTTCATCGATGAAATTCATACCTTGATTGGTGCGGGCGCAGCATCTGGAGGTACTCTCGATGCCAGTAATCTATTGAAGCCTGCTTTATCAAGCGGTACTTTAAAGTGCATTGGGGCAACTACCTTTACCGAGTACCGTGGCATTTTTGAGAAAGATGCAGCGCTATCTCGACGTTTCCAGAAGGTGGATGTGGTTGAGCCTACCGTAGATCAGACAGTACAAATTTTGCGTGGCTTGAAATCCCGTTTCGAAGAACACCATGGTGTTAAGTATGCAAGCGCAGCCTTGGTCGCCGCTGCCGAACTATCCTCGCGCTATATCAATGATCGACATTTGCCTGACAAAGCGATTGATGTCATTGATGAAGCAGGTGCTGCTCAGCGCATCTTGCCCAAGTCAAAGCAAAAGAAGACCATTAGTCGCCAAGAGATCGAGGAAATTGTTGCAAAGATTGCACGTATTCCGCCGCAATCGGTATCGGTGGATGATCGCAGTAAATTACAGACCCTAGATCGCGATATCAAGAGCGTCGTGTTTGGTCAAGATCCTGCGATTGAAGCTTTAGCCAGCGCTATTAAGATGACCCGGGCTGGCTTGGGTAAGGTTGATCGCCCGATCGGCTCATTCTTGTTCTCTGGACCTACTGGGGTCGGAAAGACAGAGGTTGCTAAACAGCTTGCATTCATTATGGGTATCGAGCTGTTGCGCTTTGATATGTCTGAGTATATGGAGCGTCATGCGGTCAGTCGCTTGATCGGGGCGCCCCCAGGTTATGTGGGCTTTGACCAAGGCGGCCTTTTAACCGAAGCGGTTTCTAAGAAACCCCATTGCGTCTTATTGCTAGATGAGATCGAAAAAGCACATCCGGATATTTTCAATATTCTGTTACAGGTGATGGATCATGGCACCTTGACCGATAACAATGGGCGCAAAACTGATTTCCGAAATGTCATCATCATCATGACTACTAATGCGGGTGCCGAGGCTATGCAGAAGTCAACCATGGGCTTTACTAATGCCCGTGAGCAGGGTGATGAGATGGCTGATATCAAGAAGTTCTTCACCCCAGAGTTCCGTAACCGTTTAGATGCAATCGTATCCTTCAAGGCCTTGGATGAATCAATCATCATGCGGGTAGTTGATAAGTTCTTGATGCAACTTGAAGAACAGTTGCATGAGAAGAAAGTGGATGCTGTCTTTGGTCCTGCATTGCGTGCCTACTTAGCAAAACATGGCTTTGACCCATTGATGGGAGCTAGACCAATGCAGCGAATCATTCAAGATACTGTACGCAAAGCCTTGGCTGACGAGCTGCTATTTGGTCGTTTAGCCCACGGTGGATCAGTGCTGGTTGATATTGATGATGAAGGTAAGGTTAAGCTCGATATTCAATCATCGAATACTCCACCAAGTAGAGCTAATAAAGCCAGTGCTGAACCGGTAGAAGAGATTTAATGAAGACTGGATGCGGATTTATCCGCGTCCAGTACTTCCAAATCCGCCACTGCCGCGGGTGCTGCTGACAAACTCAGGCACGATTTTTAATTCCACTTGTTGCACAGGAACGATGACTAATTGCGCTAAGCGTTCCATCGGCTCCAGTTTGAATGGAGTTGTGCTGCGATTCCAGGCGCTCACCATTAATGGACCCTGATAATCAGAGTCGATTAAGCCCACCAAATTACCTAAGACAATTCCGTGTTTATGACCAAGTCCTGAGCGTGGCAAGATCATCGCCGCATAACGTGGGTCTTCAATATAAATCGCAAGACCGGTTGGGATTAACTCTGTTTTGCCAGGGACTAACTCAATGGATTGATCAATGCAAGCGCGCAGATCTAATCCCGCACTACCAGGGGTCCCGTAACTTGGCATTTGTGAGCGCATCCGCTCGTCGAGTATTTTGACTTGAAGTACTTGCACTGAAGATCCTTTACGAAATACGGGTTGCCACAATCGCAATCAGACGTCGGGCCAGATCGAGCTTACTCGCTCGCCCCAAGTTTTTACTGCCTTTTTCATCCACCACTAAAATCTCGTTCGTATCTAAGCCGAAGGTTGCAGGCCCAATATTGCCAACGATCATCGGGATACCTTTGCGAACCCGCTTTTCTTTGCAATGCTTACCAAGCCGATCGGTCTCGGCAGCAAAACCAACACAATAGGGTTTGGATTTGCGTTTAGCAATTTTCGCCATTTCTAACAAAATGTCAGGATTAGAGCGAAATTGTAAATCGAGATCAGTTTGTTCTTGACGCTTAATCTTTTGTTTGGTGCGATTCGCAATCGTCCAGTCAGCTACGGCCGCAACAGCAAAAAATACATCACAGGTTGCCGAATCTAATACTGCTTGATACATTTCTTCGCCACTAGTGACATTAGTACGCAAAATTCTTCCACTACTGACGAGGGGGGTAGCTAGATCGCAGGGACCAGCAATCAGATGCACTTGGGCGCCAGCCTCAACAGCTGCTTGCGCTACCGCAAAGCCCATCTTGCCTGAGCTAAGGTTCGTGATGCCGCGAACTGGATCAATCGCCTCAAAGGTGGGGCCAGCCGTAATAAGCACCCGTTTATTTTTGAGAACCTGAGGCTGAAAGAAAGCAATCAATTGCTCACAGATTTCGGAGGGCTCAAGCATGCGACCTAAGCCGACCTCTCCGCAGGCTTGATCACCGCTCCCAGGACCTAAGACCATAACACCATCTTTGTTAAGACGTTCAAGACTTCGTTGGGTTGCGGGATGGGCCCACATTTGTAGATTCATGGCAGGAGCGATCAGAAGTGGGCAGTCGCGAGCGAGGCATAGCGTGCTCAAAAGATCGTCTGCAAGACCTAAAGAAAGTTTAGCCATTAAATCGGCACTTGCTGGTGCGATTAGGATTGCATCCGCTTGGCGAGAGAGTTCAATATGTGCCATGTTATTGGCAATGCGACCATCCCATTGATTGGTGTATACCGATTGCCCCGTGAGAGCTTGCAGTGTTACGGGAGTAATAAATTGCTGTGCAGCTTCGGTCATCACCACCTGAACCTGAGCGCCTTCTTGTATTAAGGCACGAGCCAGCTCTGCTGATTTATAGGCAGCGATCCCACCAGAGATCCCCAACACAATTTTTTTATTTGCTAAGGAAGCCATTGCATCCATTCCGATCTTTCAGTAAGACTAGCTGCGTTGCGTAATGGCACGCTTAATCTCGTTGATAACGATTAATGTAGCACCAATAGAGATGGCACTGTCAGCGATATTAAATGCAGGCCAATGCCAACCTTGATAGTGCACATCGATAAAGTCGACTACAGCCCCATACAAAAGGCGATCCAGCACATTGCCAATAGCACCGCCCAGGATTAGTGAGAGGGCGATACAAAATGAACGATCGTGTGTATTTTTTTGGAGGAGCCAAATAATGACCACAGCAGCAAGGATCCCGACGATGGTAAAAAACCAGCGTTGCCAGCCTCCTGCTTGGGATAAAAATGAGAATGCAGCCCCAGGGTTATAAATGAGAAACCAGTTCAAAAAATCAGTCACCGCAAGTGCTTGACCCATGGGCAGACTGATTTGTGCCCACCATTTGGTAATTTGGTCAACTATGAGGATCAGCAAGGCTAGTACGAGATACCACCGAGTTGATCCATTGGGGCTTTGATATTTATCCATAGTTATACAAATTGGCGTTTCTCGCCCTCGCCATAGAGGTTGCTGATGCAGCGACCACAAATGTCAGGGTGCTCGGAGTGTGATCCAACATCGCTTGTATGGTGCCAGCAGCGCGCGCATTTTTGAGCGGTGCTTGGTTTAACAGTAATAGCCATTGCATTACTGTTAGATTGAGTGATCTCTGCTTTAGAGGTGATTGTGACAAACCGCAGATCAACTCCAAGTGAGTTGAGTAGTGCAAAGTCGGATGCTGCCACCTCGATACTTAATTCTGCTTGCAAAGAAGACCCAATTTTTCCTGCCTCGCGTTCTACTTCAATGGCTTTGGTAATCTCAGAACGAATCTCACGAATCCGTTGCCATTTTTGGAGTAGCTCATTTTGGTTGGCAATATCTGGGAATGACCCAAATTGCTCGGTGAAGATCGAGGGGCTCTTGGGCTGTTTGGCAAAGTGGGGATAAGACTGCCATGCTTCTTCAGCAGTAAAGCTTAAGAAGGGCGATAGCCATTTGAGTAAATGCTGCGTGATATGAAATAGTGCATTTTGTGCGGAGCGACGACCTGGCGAGTTGGGCGCCATTGTATAAAGGCGATCTTTCAGGATATCTAAATAAAAGCCTCCCAAATCCTCAGAGCAGAAACCAAGTATTTTCGATACAGCTGGATGAAACTCATAGTTACGGTAATGAGCCTCAATGGTTTTTTGTAAATCTGCTGCAAGCGCTAGACTGTAACGATCCATCTCAAGCCAATCGGATACTGGCATTGAATGACTCTTTGGATCAAAGTCTGTGAGATTAGCAAGCAGAAAGCGTAAGGTATTACGCATACGACGATAGCTCTCAACCACACGTTTTAATATTTCATCAGAGATCGACATCTCTCCGGAGTAATCGGTTGAGGCAACCCAAAGTCGAATGATCTCAGCGCCTAATTTATCGGCTACCTGTTGCGGAGCAATGACATTGCCGACCGATTTACTCATCTTGCGACCCTGACCATCAACCGTGAAGCCGTGGGTAAGAAGTGCTTTATACGGAGGCTTGCCATCTAGCATCGCACCCGTTAATAAGGATGAATGAAACCAGCCACGGTGTTGATCAGAACCCTCTAGGTATAAATCAGCCCAGCGACCAGCCTCACCTTCACTTTCTTTACGGTAGAGGGCAGCACGATGTGAGCCCCGTATAACGTGCCAGTGCGTAGTGCCAGAGTCAAACCAAACATCTAAGGTATCTCGGTTTTTTTCATAATGCTTAGATTCATCACCAATTAAATCGGCAAGATCTAAAGCTTGCCAGGCCTCGATACCACCCTTCTCAACGAGTTGAGCAATCTTTTCTAGAAGTTCTGGAGTGCGCGGATGGGGCTCACCCGTTTCTTTATGGATTAGGAATGCCATGGGAACACCCCATTGCCGTTGGCGCGATAGGGTCCAATCGGGGCGGTTTGCAATCATGCTATGAAGACGTTGTTTACCCCAGGCTGGATAAAAGAGAGTGCTTTCAATACCAGCAAGTGCTGTTTCACGAAGAGATGCTTTCCCATCCGATGGTTTTTTATCCATACTGGCAAACCACTGGGAGGTAGCACGATAAATAATGGGCGTTTTATGACGCCAGCAATGCATATAAGAGTGCGTATACGACTTATTCTTAACAAGGCTACCCGCTTGCTCTAGGGCTTTAACAATATTGGTATTTGCTTTCCAAATATGCTGCCCAGCAAACAGGGGCAATGATGATGCATAAACACCATCACCCATAACAGGATTTATGATGTCTTGATCCGCTAAGCCATTTGTTTTACAGGATTTGAAATCTTCCTCACCGTAGGCAGGCGCACAGTGAACTAAGCCGGTACCCGTGTCTAAGGTGACATACTCTGCTAAGTAAATGGGTGCCAATCGTTTATACCCCGGGTCTAGGCTGGCTAGAGGGTGCCAGAAAGAGATACCCTCAAGGGCCTTACCTTTACAGGTACCTAGAACTTTCCCTTCAAAACCATATTGCTCCAGACATTCTTTGACACGGTCTTGAGCAAGTAGCAGGATTTGCTTTTGCGTCTCGACCAAGGCGTATTCCAGATCGGGATGTGCATTAAGCGCTTGATTGGCAGGTAAGGTCCAAGGTGTTGTAGTCCAAATGACCGCCATACCCGGTTTATTGGGAAGCTCTTTTAATCTAAAAGCATTTGCTAATGAATTTAACTGCGCCGTATCAAAGGCAAAGCCCACATCAACGGCAGGATCGGTTTTATCTAGATACTCTACTTCCGCTTCAGCGAGCGCGGAGCCGCAATCAAAGCACCAATTAACAGGTTTTAGTCCCCGGAATACATACCCCTTCTTCCAGATTTCTCCTAGAGCGCGGATCTCATCAGCCTCGTTTTGAAAGTCCATAGTGAGATAAGGCTCATCCCACTCGCCTAAGACACCAAGACGTTGAAAATCTTTTTTCTGTTTTGCAACCTGTTCTTTTGCATACTCACGTGCCTTGGCTTGCACTTGGGCAGTGGGTAAATTCTTACCAAATTGTTTTTCTATTTGGATCTCAATGGGCATACCATGGCAATCCCAGCCTGGCACATAAATTGCGTCAAAGCCCATTAGCCAACGTGACTTGACAATCATGTCCTTAAGGATTTTATTGACTGCGTGACCAATATGAATATCACCATTGGCATAAGGGGGGCCATCGTGAAGGATGAAACTAGGTTCGCCCGCATGAGCCGAGCGGATCGCTTCGTACACTTTATTGCGTTGCCACTCTTCAACCCATTGTGGCTCACGCTTAGGCAAATCTCCACGCATGGGGAATGAGGTCTCAAGGAGATTAACGGGGTAAGCAGAGGATTTGTCAGACATACATATTTTTCTTATGAAAATAATCGCGCGCCATTTGCGCATCATGTTGGATTGCAGCTTGTAAGGTTTTTAGATCAGGGTATTTCCGCTCTTCATGCAGTCGCTCTAGCAATTCTACGCAAACTAATTTCCCATACACCGATTGATTGAAATTAAATACATGGGCCTCTAATAAGACTTCCCCAGAACTCTCTACAGATGGGCGAACGCCTAGGCTAGCCACTGCTGGCAGAGCTTCTTTGGCAAGACCATGAACCTGAGCCACAAAAATACCGCTAGTAACTGGTTGATGGGAGCGCCGCAGGGTCGATACTGAAAGATTGAGTGTAGGGAAACCCAGTTGACGTCCTAATTGTTTGCCATACAAGACATGACCAGAAATAGAGAAGGGGCGACCAAGCAAGCTACTGGCTAGTAGCATGTCGCCTTTTTCAAGAGCGCGGCGCACAAGAGAACTTGAAATTCTTTCGTTCTCCTGAAGTACCGTAGAGATACTGGTGACCTCAAATCCATATTGTTGACCAGCGGCCTTCAGGCTTGCAAAATTACCAGCACGTTTGGCGCCATAACAAAAATCATCACCCACAAAAATCCATTTAGTGTTGAGTTGCTTCACTAGGATCTCTGTAACAAATTCTGTGGGGCTTAGTCGTGCAAATGCCTGATTGAATTCTGCAATCACAATCGAGTCCAAACCAAGACTTTTTAATGCCAGTAGCTTATCGCGTAAATTTTGGATACGGGGTGGTGCATCATTAGGGGTGAAGAATTCGCGGGGATGAGGCTCAAACGTTAATACGCAGCTAGATAGCTCGCGCGCACGAGTCCCTTGCACCAATTGCTGGAGCAATGCTTGGTGTCCTCGATGAACCCCATCAAAATTACCAATGGTGAGGGCGCAGGGAGGGCGAGTAGAGGATGAATAAAAACGTCGAATTACCTTCACAGTTCGCTTTCAGGCTAACCTTGAATTATATTGTTGGTCATGCATTCAATCGTTTCCTTAATTTCTGGGCGGGGCTCTAATTTAGAAGCAATCTTCAAGACCGCTACTGCAAAGTCATGGGATGTTCGATTTACAGGGGTTATTAGTAATAATCCAGAGGCAAAGGGCCTTGATTTTGCTAGGTCTCAGGGCATTTCCACACAAGTGCTTAATCATCGTGATTTTGCGAGTCGTGATGCTTTTGATAAGGCCCTAATTCACGAAATTGACCACTATGGAGCCGATTTATTGATTTTGGCTGGTTTTATGAGAATCCTCACCCCAGCCTTTATCAAGCATTATGAGGGCCGCATAATCAATATTCATCCATCCTTGTTACCACGTTACCCCGGTTTGCATACGCATGAGAGTGCTCTAGAGGCGGGCGATACGACGCATGGGGCTACCGTTCATTTTGTGAGTGCCGGTGTGGATGAGGGCCCTATCATTTGTCAGGGTGAGGTCCCTATATTGCTCGATGATGATGCAAGTCGTTTGGCAGCACGGGTCTTAAAAATGGAACACTACATTTACCCTTTAGCGGTTGAATGGTTTATTAACCAACGTTTACAGATCGAGGGAAATACTGTGCATATCCATCCACCTGAATCACAGTACATCTCATTTACATGAAAAATACTTCTAAAAAATCATCCGCATCGTATGGGTCTTCCAAGCGCCTGGCGGGAGAAAAGAAATACGCAAAAGCAAAGAACACCAAACCTAATGAGCCCATCAATCCCCAGGGGCAAAAAAATTATTCGCATGCTAAGGCTTTGCCCCAGCACGCGTTTCATCTAGAGCACATCGTTCCAGAATTACTTCTTTTTAATCAACCCGCGGATCGCGTGGTTAGTCGTTACTTTCGAGCAAACCCAAAATTAGGCAATCGAGATCGAGCATTAATTGCAGAAGCTGCCTTCGCAGTGTTACGACGTAAAAACGAGTTCTCGCAGTTTGCAGCTAGCGGTAGTGGACCGCAGGCACGTCGCCTAGCTTTGCTGGGCTTGGTTTCAGCGCTCTCTGAGGGCGGGCTTGGATCGGGCAATCGCTTAGAAAGCGCCTTAG